>SABL01000037.1 GCA_009928985.1 Clostridia bacterium | reverse complement strand
AATTCCTAAGAATTGATAAAGGCTCGTCTTTGTCTGTCTGCATTGTTCAATTTTCAAGGTCCGTGCGGCTCGCTTCCCGCAAGGCGCTTTGCTATAGTAACACCCGTTTTTTGGTATGTCAACACCCTTTTTTCGAGGTTTTCGATATTTTTCAGAGAAACCGGTGAATGGCATCCGGGGCAGGTGTCTGGCATTAATCATATTAAGACACTATATGAATAATCATAAAGCCACTGTTGTCATATTCCATTTACGTTTTAAGCATATTTGATCGGAATTCGGCTCAGAACTAGCTAATAATTGCTTTTGCTCTGTTGACAAATTAAGCTGACACCCAGATGATAAGAGTAGAGAATTCTGCTGCAAGAAGGGGTAAAAACCATGGCTTCGATCCTTTTTCCATTAAACCTGAGGAATGACAATGAAATCGAACGACCCTACAGTCTTGATGGTCTGGCGACGGATTATGTCATGCACAAAATGGTGCGCCTGGAGGGACAGCCAGGCTGTTTTTGGCTGCAGACGCGAAAAGGTTCCGGTTATGTGACGCTCGACGGACAGCGGACTGCTGTGGCGCAGAGTCAGGGGGTCTGGATCAGCACGGGGCAACCTTTCGAATTGACAGCCACACCTGAAGGCTGGACTGTCGATTGGCTGGCCATATCTGGCAGTGGAATCGAGTGTTTGCTCAAATCAAATCCAGACTTAAGCCAGCCTGCGGTCTTCTATCTAGCCGATGATACTGCCTTGCACGATCATTTCACGGCCATTCTGGCGCAAGGGCCGGATTTTTCCCATTCTGCCAATGACCATTATTCAATGGAAGCCTATTCCTGTATCATTCAGATCAGTCATCAGATCAGTAAACTTCCAATTTCCGGACGAGGTATTCGTGAGCAACGCCTGAAACCGGTCCTGGATCACATCACCGAGCACTTCCGCGAATCAATCACGCTCGAGGTTTTGTCCCAGGTCATGGGCGTCACGCCGCAGCATTTGTGCACCGTTTTCCGGAAGCTGATGGGACTGAGAATTTTTGAATACATCAACCAGGTCCGGATCCAGGCCAGCAAGGCAGATCTGATCGATCATCCTGGCAAATCGGTCAAAGCAGTTGCCAATGATTGTGGGTTTGATGATGTCAGCTATTTCTGCTCCATTTTCAAACGCTTTGAAAAAGTGACCCCGGGCGATTTCCGCAAACAGTTTCACGCCTGAACAAGATAGCACCATGATGAAAAGGGAGCCACTTCACGAGGAAGTGGCTCCCTTTTTCAATGATATCAAATAGAGGAATGGATTATTTCTGGCCGAGGGTGTCACCGCCGGCAATTGCGGCCTGGGCGGCGGCGAGGCGGGCGATCGGCACTCGGAACGGAGAGCAGGAGACGTAGCTGAAGCCAAGCGAGTGGCAGAAGGCGATCGAAGCAGGATCGCCGCCGTGTTCACCGCAGATGCCGAGCTTGATGTTTGGACGGGTGGCGCGGCCATAGTCGCTGGCGATCTTCATCAGCTTGCCGACACCGTTGGTGTCGAGACGGGCGGTTGGATCGCTCTCGAAGATCTTGACCCGGTAATAGGCGTCAAGGATCTTGCCGGCGTCGTCACGGGACAGGCCGTAGGTCATCTGGGTCAGGTCGTTGGTGCCAAAGCTGAAGAACTCGGCTTCGGTGGCGATTTCGTCGGCGGTCAGGGCGGCGCGCGGGATCTCGATCATGGTGCCGACCTGGTACTTGAGATCGACACCAGCCTCAGCGATCACGAGGTCAGCGGTGCGAACGATGATGTTCTTGACGAACTTCAGTTCCTTGACGTCGCAGACGAGCGGGATCATGATCTCTGGCGCGACATTGAGACCTTCTTTGTTGACCGCAATGGCTGCTTCGATGATCGCCCGGGTCTGGATCTCGGCGATTTCCGGATAGGTCACGGCCAGGCGGCAGCCGCGGTGGCCCATCATCGGGTTGAGCTCGTGCAAGTCGTTGATGATGCCCTGAAGCTGTTCGCTGCTGATGCCGAGGGCCTGGGCCAGTTCGGCGATTTCATCGGCTTCGTGGGGCAGGAATTCGTGCAGCGGCGGATCGAGGAGGCGGATCGTGACCGGCTTGCCCTTCATGATTTTAAAGATGCCGGCAAAGTCGTCGCGCTGCATCGGCAAGATCTTCTCGAGAGCGGTGCGGCGGGCATCCTCGGTCTTGGCGACGATCATCTGGCGGAAGGCAAAGATGCGATCTGGTTCGAAGAACATGTGCTCAGTACGGCACAGGCCGATACCTTCGGCGCCGAGCTGGACGGCAACCTGGGAATCCTTGACTGTGTCGGCATTAGTCCGGACCTTGAGGGTGCGGACTTCGTCCGCCCATTCCATGATCGTGGCGAAGTCGCCAGAGAGGCTGGCTTCCTCGGTCTTGATCGCGCCGGCATAGACTGTGCCGGTGGAGCCATCGAGGGAGATCCAGTCGCCTTCGTTGAAACGGGTGCCGTCAGCGACGAGGAAATACTTCTCGCTCTCGCGGATGGATAATTCGGAACAGCCGGAGACGCAGCATTTGCCCATGCCGCGGGCAACGACGGCGGCGTGCGAGGTCATGCCGCCACGGCCGGTCAGGATGCCCTGCGAGACGTTCATGCCCTGGATGTCTTCCGGGGAGGTCTCGAGGCGGACCAGGATGACCTTTTCCCCGCGCTCTGAGGCGGTAGTGGCATCTTCGGCATTGAAATAGACCTGGCCACTGGCGGCACCAGGTGAAGCCGGCAGGCCTTTGGCGATGGATTTGCCAGCCTTGAGGGCGGCGGGCTCGAAGGTCGGGTGCAGGAGGGCATCGAGCTGTTTGGGATCAATTTTAAGCAGGGCTTCTTTTCTGTCGATCATGCCTTCGGCAACGAGGTCAACGGCCACTTTGAGGGCGGCGGCGGCGGTGCGCTTGCCATTGCGGGTCTGGAGCATGAACAGCTTGCCGCGCTCGATCGTGAATTCCATGTCCTGCATGTCGCGATAGTGGCGCTCGAGCTTGTCGGCGATCTCGACGAATTGCTGGTAGACTTCCGGCATGACTTCATTGAGCTGGTCGATCGTCTGCGGGGTGCGGATTCCGGCGACGACGTCCTCGCCCTGGGCATTCATCAGGAATTCGCCGTAGAGCTTTTTCTCACCGGTGGCCGGATTTCTCGTGAAAGCAACGCCAGTGCCTGAAGTCTCGCCCATGTTGCCGTAGACCATTTCCTGGATATTGACGGCGGTGCCCCAGTCACCCGGGATATCGTTCATGCGGCGGTAAATGATCGCACGATCGTTGTTCCAGGAGCGGAAGACCGCTTTGACGGCTTCGATCAGCTGTTCGCGCGGGTTTTGCGGGAAATCGACGCCCTTGTGCTGTTTGTAGAGAGCTTTGAAGCGGGCGACGACAGCTTTCATCGCGTCAGCATCGAGGTCGGTGTCGAGCTTGGCGCCGACTTCTTCCTTGACGGTGTCGAGCACATGCTCGAATTTGGCTTTTTCAATTTCCATGACGACGTCGGAGAACATCGCGATGAAACGGCGGTAGCTGTCGTAAGCAAAACGAGGGTTTCCGGTCAGGGCTGCAAGACCCTCGACCACCTCGTCATTGAGACCGAGGTTCAGAATGGTATCCATCATGCCCGGCATCGAGGCCCGGGCACCGGAACGGACGGAAACCAGGTAAGGGTCTTTCGGATCGCCGAACTGCTTGCCGATTTCAGCTTCGGTCTTGGCCAGGGTCGCGAAGATCTCATCTTCGATGTCCTGGGCAATTTTCTCGCCGTCATCATAATAACGGGTACAGGCTTCGGTTGTGATCGTGAAGCCGCGCGGGACGGGCAGCCCCAGGCCGGTCATTTCCGCCAGGTTGGCGCCCTTGCCGCCGAGAAGATTTTTCATCTTGGCGTTGCCTTCAGCGAACTGATAGACATACTTGGTCATGGTCACTATTCCTCCTTGTTATCTGCCAGAATTTGTATCTGACAGGCCTCCATACATTGCGCAGGCAAGTTTTAGCGCAATCTAGCGCTAGTAGTATAGCACTTTACCAAAGCCTGTAACCAATCAACTTGCTTTTTTTAGCAGAAAAAACAAAATCTGATGGGTTTGATCGCAAAACGAGGCAAGAAAAATAAAAAAGGGCTGGCAGAATCATGCATTGACTCTGCCAGCCTTTGTGCGGGTCAAACCTTATCGGTTCAGCCTCAGTTGAACTTGTCTGCGAACCAGGCGTCGAGTTCGTCGATTTTGACGCGGACTTGCTGCATGGAGTCGCGTTCACGGATGGTGACGCTCTGGTCTTCGAGGGAATCAAAATCGAAGGTGACACAGTAGGGGGTGCCGATTTCGTCCTGGCGCCGATATCGCTTACCGATCGACTGACGGTCGTCGAATTCGCAGAACCACTTTTTTGAGAGCTTGTGGTAGATCGGTTCGGCGGCTTCGGACAGCTTGGCTGACAAGGGCAAGATGGCTACTTTGACAGGGGCCAGGGCCGGGGCAAAGCGCAAGACAGTGCGCACATCGCCGGGGGCGATTTCTTCCTCGTCGTAGGCTGAGCAGAGGAAAGCCAGGGCGACCCGGTCGGCACCGAGCGAGGGCTCGATGACATAAGGGATGTATTTCTGGTTGGTTGCCGGGTCAAAATAGGACAGGTCTTCGCGGGCATGCTCAATGTGCTGCTTGAGGTCGTAGTCGGTGCGGTCGGCAACACCCCAGAGTTCGCCCCAGCCAAAGGGGAATTGGAATTCGAAGTCGGTCGTGGCCTTGGAATAGAAGGCCAGTTCTTCCTTGGCATGGTCGCGGGTGCGGATTTCCTCCGGTTTGAGACCGAAATCGATCAGCCACTGGTAGCAGAATGTGCGCCAATATTCAAACCACTCCAGGTCGGTGCCGGGTTCGCAGAAGAATTCCAGCTCCATCTGCTCGAATTCACGGGTGCGGAAGGTGAAGTTGCCCGGTGTGATTTCGTTGCGGAAGGACTTGCCGATCTGGCAGATGCCGAAAGGAATCTTGCGCCGGGTGGTGCGCTGGACATTTTTGAAATTGACGAAAATGCCCTGGGCTGTTTCCGGACGCAGGTAGAGCTGGGTGCTGGTGTCCTCGGTGACACCCTGGAAGGTCTTGAACATCAAGTTGAACTTGCGCACATCGGTGAAATTTTTCGCACCGCAGACCGGGCAGGCAACTTCTTTTTCCCGGATGTAAGCAACCAGCTGATCATCGCCCCAACCATCGACGGCCACGTAAATGCCATTGGCATGATTGTAGTCCTCGATCAGTTTGTCGGCACGATGACGGCTCTTGCACTGCTTGCAGTCAATCAGGGGATCGGAGAAACCGCCTACATGGCCCGAGGCAACCCAGGCTTGGGGATTCATCAGGATGGCGCAGTCGACGCCGACATTATGGGGATTTTCCTGGACAAATTTCTGCCACCAGGCTGTCTTGACGTTGTTTTTGAGGAGGACACCCAGAGGGCCGTAATCCCAGGAATTGGCCAGGCCGCCATAGATCTCGGAACCGGGAAAGACAAAACCACGGTTCTTGGCCAGGGCGACGATTTTCTCCATGGATTTTTCTGTCGCAAGCACGATGCTTTACTCCTCCGTTTCTGCCAAGTCATCCGATGTTGCTGACTCGGTTGTTTCTGCTTCATTTTGGGCTTCGATGTTTTTTTCAATCTCATCGACGATGATCTTGGCATCGCTTTCGTCAAAATCTTCACCGGTGCTGCCAGCAATCTGGTCCAGTTCTTCGCGGATCGCTTCGGCTGAGCTGGCATTCATGGCTGCATTGCGGGCGGCCAGGCGGGCAGCTTCGATCTCGGGGCGCAGCTGGATATGCGGGTTGACATGGCCGCGGACGAGACGAACGGTGTCAGCTGCGATTTCTTCACAGGCTATGGTGACCAGATTCGGGGAATCCGATTCGGTCAGAGGTTGGGCACCATCGACCAGCTGGCGGGCGCGCTTGGCAACAAGAATGGCCAGGGTGTAGCGGTTTTCCGCTTTGTGAAGCAGTTGTTCCATCGGGGGTTTGACGAGCATGTTAAGTTCCTCCTTTAAAGTGAACCGGGTGTTTGGTTAGTGGCTGAGGACAAAGGCTTCCAGACCTTTGAGCCTGTCGTAGCGGCAGTGTTCGGCATCCATGATTGCCAGGATGCGGTCGACGGTGGCTGTGAGTTCATCGTTGATGACGACATAGTTGAACAGGTTGGCTTTGTTGATTTCGATCCGGCCTTTGAGCAGGCGCTGCTCAACGACTGATTCATCTTCTGTCCCACGACGGGTCAGGCGGCTCTTCAATTCGGTCAAAGTCGGGGGCATCAGGAACATCATGACCACGTCTGAATAATTTTCCATCACGGCCAATGAACCTGGTACGGTGATATCCATCAGGACGTCGCGTCCTTCATCGCGCATGCTTTCGAGTGGGGAGCGCGGCGTTCCGTAGTAGTTACCGCAGTAGTTGTCATGTTCCAATATTTCTCCTTCGACCAGCAGCTGGTGGAATTGTTCGGGGGTCCTGAAATAATAATGGACACCTTCGATTTCACCTGGCCGGGGCGGCCGGGTCGTGATGGAAATGGAGTGGGCTACCTGCGGCCGTCGCCTCCGGACCTCAGCAATGACGGTCCCTTTGCCAACCCCGGATGGTCCGGACAGGCAAAACAGCAGACCGCGCTGCCTGGGCATCTCACTCATGGGTTTCCTCCTGCATGGCTTTTTCGATTTCTTCGACGGTCAAGGCCGACAAGACCAGATGGTCGCTGTCCATGACCAGGACGGAGCGGGTCTTGCGGCCCGATGTGGCATCGATCAGGACTGAGCGATCGCGGGCATCCTGGATCAGGCGCTTGACGGGGGAACTGTCCGGGTTGACCACGGCGATGATCCGGCTCAGGGCCACCAGGTTGGAAAATCCGATTTTGACGAAAACGGGCTGGTCCATGGTGTCTCCTTTGGGCTTACTCAATGTTCTGGATCTGTTCGCGGATCTTCTCCAGTTCGCTTTTCATCTCGACCACCTGCTGCACCAGCTCCAAGTCATTGGCTTTCGAACCGATGGTATTGATCTCGCGATTGATTTCCTGGAGCAGGAAATCCAGTTTCTTGCCAATCGCACCCTCTTCTTCCAGAATGGACGTCAACTGGTGCAGGTGGCTATCGAGGCGCACCAACTCCTCATCAATGGCACACTTGTCCGCAAAGAGCAAGACTTCGGCAGCAAGGCGCTGTTCGTCGTAGAACTTTTTGGCCTGGTCGTTGAGCAGCGATTCCACCCGTTCGGCTAACCGCTGACGGTATTCTGCCGGGACCAGCGGAGCCCGGAGGGCGACTTTGTCTTTGAGCTCCAGCAGCCGTGCGGCTTTGGCCTGGATGTCCGAGACGAGCTTGCTGCCTTCTTTGTGACGCATGAGCATCAGGTTGTCGATGGCTTGTCCGAGGGTGGCTTCCAGAAGTTGCCAGACACTTTCCGGGTCGATCTGGGCTGACTCAACCCGCAGGACATCGTTGAAGCGGGCGATCTGGCTGGCCGAAACCGATTCTGTGCTGGCGATGGTCTCGCTGATCTGGCGCAAAGCGCTGGCATAGGCTTTAGCCAAGCCGAGGTCGCAGTGGACCTGGTAGGCAGACTCGCTGTTGTCCTCGAAATTGATCGAGACGTCGATTTTGCCCCGGGACAGGCGGCGGCTGATGAGATCGCGGGTCCTGGTCTCAAGTGGCTGGAGTACCCGGCTCTGCCGGACTTGGATGTCACAGAAACGGTTGTTGATCGATTTGATTTCAACGGTCAGCCTGCGATCATCCTGGATTGTTTCACCACGACCATAGCCGGTCATACTGTAGGCCATTTTCCACCTCAAAAACGGTTATTGGAACATAAGATTGGACAAGCTTTTCGATTATATACCGGGCGCGAAATCCATGCAACTGGCCAAATCGGCTGAAGCCCTAGAGCCTCAGGGGTTTGAAGGAAAGTCTGTCTGCCGATGCGAGGGTGTATTTGACCCCTTCAAGCAGAAAATCCGGGGTCTGGTAGGCAGGAACGGGGGCATGGATGTGGCCAAAGTAGCAGCGGGTCACACCGAAGTCTGTCAGCAGCCTGGTCAGCTCGGTCGGTTTGCGATCGCGTGCAAATGGCGGGTAATGCAGGAAGGCTATCGTCTCACAGCCGGGGCAGTCGATCGCGGTGGCAGCCTGAAGGGACAGGCGCAAGCGGCCGATCTCCCGGGCATAGATCCGGGCATCGTCAGGGGAAAAGGCGGGATCGTCCGGCAGGATCCAGCCACGGCTGCCGCAGATGATGGTCGAGCCTTCGATCAGGAGAGCCGTATTGCGCATGAATTTCAGGCTCCCCAGTTGATGCGTCTGGCAAAGATGTTCCAGCTTGGCCAAGGATGTCCACCAGTAGTCGTGGTTGCCACGGGACAAGATCTTGGTTCCCGGCAGCTCATGGAGAAACTTGAGATCTGGCAAGACTTCCGTCAAAGTCAGGGCCCAGGAAATGTCACCCGGCAATACGACCGTGTCCTCCGGGGCCACTGTCTCAAGCCAGTTTTCCCGGATCCGCTCGGTGTGGTTGTTCCAGTGCGATCCAAAAACAGCCATGGGCTTGTCCACCCCATTGGCCAGATGCGGATCAGACAGGACAAACAAAGCCATGGTCAGTGGACCTCCTGGTGAAAATGCAGATAGACGGCATCGGCTGCTGATCCGAGGCCTTTGACGTTTTTCAAATCATCGAGCGAAGCCTCGCTGACTGCCTTGATCGTCAGGAAGTGTTGCAAGAGCAGACGACGCTTGGCAGGCCCGACCCCCGGAATGTTTTCCAGGGACATCCGGATGGTCCGCTTTTTGGCCATGGACTGGTTCAGCTTGCGGGCAAACCGGTGCGCTTCGTCCTGGATGGCTGTCAGCAGGCGCAAAAGGCCCATGCTCTGGGCATCTTGAGCCTCCAGACGCTGGCGCAGCTCCAGGGTCTCGCCGCCAGGCAACGCCAGGCCACGGGTCCGGTGGCGGTCATCCTTGACCATGCCAGCGACAGGAATGGCCAGGTTGTATTCAGCCAGGACGGTCAGGGCAGCATTGACTTGGCCGATACCGCCATCGACCAGGATCAAATCCGGCCGGCTGCCAAAAGGCTCATCTGAGAGGCGGGCCAGGCGACGGCGCAGGACTTCGCGCATCGCGGCATAGTCATCGGGTGTCTCCAGCGTCTTGATCTTGAACTGGCGATACTGCTGGCTGGCCGGCTTGCCATCCTGGAAAACCACCAGGCTGGCAGCCATGTCCTGGCGACCGGTATGGGAAATGTCAATCGCTTCGATCCGGTGGATACCTTGGGCGGCGCCTGTGACCTGAGCCAGTTCGCGGATGGCTTCCTGCAGGGCAGTCTGGCCATGCCCACCCAGCATGGTGTGGCGGCGCAGGGACTGGTCTGCATTCTCATTGGCCAGCTCGATCAGTTTGTGAGCGTCACCACGCTTGGGGACATGCAGCAAGCAGCGACCCTGGCGCAAGGTCTTCAGGTATTCCTCCAGACTTTCGCGACCGGATGGTTCTTTCACCAGGAGAATCTCCCCCGGGATCTGGGCTGCGTTGGGATAATACTGGCTCAGGAAAGCGGCTAGAAGCTCCGGATCGTCATCTTGCTCTTCCGGAAAGAAAAAAGCCGCGGATGAAACCATCCGGCCATCACGGATTTCCAGTTTCTGGATGCACGTTTCGGTGCCGTTCCTGGCGATGCCAATCACATCCCGATCGCTGTCTTTGCTGGAGACGGCCAGCTGGTTTTCCATCAGGCGTTCCAGGGCCGCGATGCGATCGCGCCAGAGGCTGGCTTCCTCAAATTTCAAAGCCTCCGCCGCTGCTTCCATTTTCCGGCGCATATCCTGAAGAATCGGGCTGTATTTGCCCTCGAGAAACTGGCAGATCGATTCCATGACGGCGCGATAGCTTTCGGCCGGCACATCGCCCCGGCAAGGGCCGATGCAACGCCCGATGTAGTAGTTCAGGCAAGGCCGTTCTTTGCCGATGTCGCGCGGGAAAACCCGTTTGCAGGTTTTGGTCGGGAAAATGGTCCTGAGGACACTCAAGGCACGAAACAAATCCCCACCCAGGTAGGGCCCATAATAGCGGGCCCCTTCGTTTTTATCGTCACCGACCCGGAAAGCCTTGACGATCCGGGGGTAGAGTTCATTCATGGTGATGCGGAGGTAGGGATACCCTTTGTCATCACGCAGGAGGATGTTGTAATGCGGCTGGTGCTTCTTGATCAGCGTCGCTTCCAGCAGCAAGGCCTCCAGTTCACTGCTGGTGACGATAAACGAGTAATCGGCAATGTGCGAGATCATGGCCAGGACTTTGGCATTGCCCTGGGGATTGGCTGTGAAATAACTGCGCAGGCGGTTTCGCAGGTTGATTGCCTTGCCGACATAAATAATAGAACCCGAAGCGTCCTTCATCAGGTAAACACCCGGGTTCGTTGGTACAAGGTCCAGCCGGGCATCGACCGGCTGCAGATTGGATTCTGGTTCTTGGATCATCGGTTCGGCAAATGCCTCTGGGGATTTAGAATTCAGGATGACTCAGATAGGAACTGATGGTTTCGAGGGCTTCGACCTCGTCGCTGCCTTCTGCGGTGACGCGGATCTCCATGGCATTTTCAACACCTAAGGACATCACCCCGAGCAAGCTCTTCGCGTTGGCGCGGCGTTCACCCTTGGCCAAGTAGACGCTAGAACGGAATGTGGATGCTTTCTGGATCAGGACAGCGACAGCTTTCATCTGCAAGGCATCGTCGCAGTTGAATTGAACCGTTTTACTAACCATTCGAGTTCCTCCTCCTGATGGTCCGGGACAAAAAAACCGCCAGTGCGGCAATTCTTAGCGTAAGTATAGAGTTTGTGTCGATCCTTTGTCAATATGACCGAATTGAGATGTATTTTTTATTTATTTTGCACATATAAAATTTCATCTTACGTTATATTTTTAAGCATAATGTTGGCATTTTCGTTGTTATCGCTATAGTACGCCCGGCGGACGCCGACCTTGGCAAAGCCCATTTTCTGGTACAGGCGTATGGCCGATTCGTTACTGGACCTGACCTCCAGGTCGACGGTGGCGACCTGGCTGGCATGAGCCCACTCGAGCAGTGTGCCAAGCAAGAGTTCTCCCACCCCCTGGCGCCGAAAATCCGGCAAAACAGCCAGATTGGTGATCTGGGCCGTATCTGCGGCCTGGTAACAGGCGATGTAGCCGATCACACCTGAAGTTTTGCTTTCTGCCACAAAGTAGCGAGCAAGCGACGGATTCTCAAGGTCGGAACGCAGGGATTGCTCTGTCCAGGGAATGGCAAAGCAGGTCTGCTCGAGCCGGACCAGGCTGCTCAAATCGTCCAGACGTGCCGGCCGGACCAGCCAGTCCGTCTGGTGACAGGCGTCATGCAGGCTATTAGATGCCGCGGCCTTCATGGCTGTGTCTTCTCCTTGCGCAGGCGTTCGGCAGACGACGGGGTCAGGTAAGTCGCGTTCAAATGGAACGGGTTGCCATCGGCGCCAGCCGCATGATACGCCTCAGCCAGCAAGGCACAGGCCGCAGCGCTGGGCGCGTCGTGGATTGGATCGAGCCGGACCAGGTCCAGGTTTTGCAGCGCAGGCAGAGATTTTTGTGCGGCCAGGGCAACGGATGCGCCGTCACCGGTAAGCAAAATGGGCATCTGGTGCAGCGTGTCCTGCTCTGGCTGTTGTGCCAGCAGCAATAGAAACTCCGCCACCTGGTAATTGCCAGGGGTGACCAGGGGACTTTGGGGCAACCCCTCAGCGAGTGCCAGCAAACCAGATGTCCGGTAGCAAGCGGCATAGACGCGCCCGTTCCTGGCATCAAGCAGGGGGCAGACCCGTGCATGGGTCACCTGGCGCCAGGGGTAGGCCAGGGTTTCCAGTGTCGAAACACCCACCAGAGGCTTGTGTGCGGCATAGGCCATGGCCTTGAAGCTGGAAAGGCCAATGCGGGTTCCGGTGAAAGAGCCGGGGCCCTGGGTCACTGCCAGCAGATCCACCTCTGCCAGGCTGGTTTCACACGAATCCAGAAGCGCCAGAACCTGCGGCAAATGGGTCACGGCATGATTGTAGCCGAGATTGAACCGGCTCTCACCGACCAGGCGGCCATCCTTGACCAGGGCGATTGACAGGCTTTTCCCTGTGGTGTCAGACGCCAGGACGAGCATCTTGCCAGCTCCTTTCCAGAAGGGCCAGTTCCTGTTCGTGTTCCGGCCAGAAAAAAGTCATGACGCGCTGTTCCGGAGTCTGGGGCGCGGTCAGGCGGATCAGGATTTTCAACGTCTCAAGTGGCAAGACATCCTCGATCAGGGTGCCCCATTCGACGATGCAGACACCGTCACGATAGAAATAGTCATCCAGGCCGAGCGCCAGGAAATCGTCGCCACTTTTCAGGCGGTAGACATCAAAATGGTACAAGGGCAAGCCGCTTCCGGTCGCTGGATGCTCCATCAGCAACGTGAAGGTGGGGCTGGCAACAGGTGTCTGGCAGCCCAGGCCATCGGCAATCCCCCGGGCCAGGACAGTCTTGCCGGCACCGAGATCCCCGTCCAGGCTGATGACAGTCCCGGGCTTGATCAGATTTGCCAGAAGCAGCCCAAGCAAGGCGGTTTCCTCAGCGGATACCGTCACCAGATGCAGGGCATGCAGACCGGGACGGGACGGGACCGGAATGACGCCGAAATCATCGTCTGAAATCATCGTTCCTCCTTGTGGTAGACCATCTGGCCATTGATCCAGACTCGGAGCGTCTGGCTGCGATAATCAAACGGATGGCCGCTGAAGAGGGCCAGATCGGCTTTTTTTCCCGGTTCCAGGGTACCATGGGTCTGGCCGATGCCTGACAGGCGGGCAGCAACCGACGTGATGGCAGCAAGGGCCAGGTCTTCCGGCAAGCCAGCTTGGCAAGCAATAGCCGCATTGACGGTCAGATACTGGATGGGTATCACAGGGTGATCCGTCATGATCGCCACAGGCAGTCTCGCCTGGGCTAGAATGGCAGCATTGGACACATCTGAGCGGGTCAGTTCGGGTTTGCTGCGATCGGACAGGATGGGTCCGACGATGACGCCTTCCAGTCGGCCTTTGCCCGGAAAACCCTGGCCACGGTCATTGTCCTGACCCTGTCGGTATTCTTCGGCCAGGATGTCGACAATGCGGTAGCCTTCTGTGCAGTGGTCAAGTGTATAGCGCAAGCCGAATTCATTGGCGATCCGCACAGCAGTCAGGATGTCATCGGCACGGTGAGCATGGAATTTGACCGGTCGTTCCCCGCAAAGCACTGGCAACAAGGATTCCAGGCGGACATCCAGATCAGGCTGTTCCACATCTGTTTTCCCGGCAGTCTCTGCTGCCTTGGCTTTCTCGATCTTGTCCCGGTAACGCCCCGCTTTTTGCAATGCTTCACGCAGGACTGCGGCCGTTCCCATGCGCGTCGCGGGACTGCGGTCCTTACCACCATGGACAGTTTTGGGGTTCTCTCCCAGGGCGGCCTTGAGCGCAGCATGGTTCTGGATTGTCATGGTCTCCACGCGTTGTCCCTGTGTGTGCAAGAGGGCAAATTGCCCCGACAAGACATTGGCGCTGCCCGGTCCGGTCAGGACAGCCGTCACGCCGGCTGCCAGGGCTTCCGAAAAACAGCGGTCTTCGCTGTAGATGCCATCCGTCGCCAGCAAATGAGGCGTGACCGGTTCAGTCTCTTCGTTACCATCCTCGCCTTCCTTGCCCAGTCCATCGTTGAACAGGCCAACATGGCAATGGGCATCAATCAAGCCTGGCAGCAGGCAGGCGCCCGAGACATCCAGAGTCTGGTCTAACGTCGGTGCCAAGTCAGAGGGGATCTCCCCTGCCCCGACAGACAAAATCCGGTCGTCTTCGATCACCAGGTATCCCTGCTCGATCGGCGGGCCAGCCTGGGTGAACAAATGGGCGTGAATGATTGCAGTGCGCATGTGTCAGGTCCCTTTCGTGATCAGGTATGAAATGGCATGTTGCTCGTGTTGCTTCAGTATAGCGCATCCGGCTGGGCGTCGCGAAGTGGCACAAGGCCTCAGGCAGCCACAAGGCCGGGAGCGGGATCGTGGCGCGGGTCACACGGCAAAAACCGGACAGAGGAGATGGTTTCCTCTGCCCGGTCTGGTGTAGCGGTAAAGAAGCTCGGCTTGACCTGCCGGGTGGCAGATCCTGCCAGCAAAACCCAATCCAGCAATCAGCGCTTGGAGAACTGGGATGCCTTGCGGGCCTTTTTGAGTCCGTATTTCTTGCGTTCCTTCATGCGGGAATCGCGGGTCAGGAAGCCTGCCTTTTTGAGGATGGCCTTGTTGGCTTCCTCGTCAGCCTTGACCAGGGCGCGGGACAGGCCGTGGCGGATGGCGCCAGCCTGGCCGGACAAACCACCACCGATGACTTTGCAGATGATGTCGTACTTGTCAACGCTGTTGGTGGCGACCATGGGCTGGTTGACGATCAGTTTCAAAGTCTCCATGCCAAAATAGTCATCCAGGCTTTTGTCGTTGATGGTGATCTGGCCTTTGCCAGGCAGGATACGGACACAGGCAACAGCATTTTTGCGGCGGCCAGTGCCGTAGAAATAGGTTTTAGCAGCTTTTTTGGTAGCCATATCTTAATGTCTCCTCGCTTTGAAATCAGATCGAGAACTTGAGCACTTCGGGCATCTGGGCGGCATGATCATGTTCGGGTCCGGCGAAAACGTGGAGTTTCCGGAACATCTGGCGGCCGAGTGCGTTCTTGGGCAGCATGCCTTTGACAGCCAGTTCAAAGGCCTTCTCCGGGCGCTTATCCATCAGGTTTCTGTAGCTGACTTCCTTGAGGCCGCCAGGATACTGGGTGTGGTAGCGGTACAGCTTCTGGTCCAGCTTCTTGCCAGTCAGGACCATCTTGGCTGCATTGACCACGATGACATAGTCACCGGTGTCCAAAAACGGGGTGAACTCGGGCTTGTGCTTGCCGCGCAGGACACTGGCCACTTCACTGGCCAGACGGCCCATGGTCAGGCCCCCAGCATCGACAACGTACCATTTTCTCTGAATCTCTGCGGACTTGGCCACAAAAGTACTCATGTGTCTGATTACCTCCATTGATCAGATCCAGAAAACATCAGACTGGATCCAACTTTCATCACAAATGCTTTCTCATTCTAGCAGGTTTGCCCTGCCTGTCAAGCACGAATTCAAATTAGACGACTCAAAATCGATTTTCCTTTGATTTTCGACATTTTTTGTCGATATCGCGGGCGTGGCGGGGGCGCACGGATGGCTAGTCTTGCCACACCGAGCCACAGGTCAGTACTCGGTGTTTTCATTGTTTGTCAAATGGATGTCTGCTATAATCAGGTTTTGGATCCTTTTAGACTGGCATTGGCACTGATTGGCACTGCTCGTTTCTTGAACAACCGGGGAGACAACATGTTCACCATCAAAACCAGCACCATCCGCGAACGGACAACCAATGGTCCCACGTACATGAATGGCCGGGCCTGCTACCGCAATGGGCAGGTTGGCGACGTCAATTATGATCCTGAAAAAGGGCTGATCCAGGCTCGTGTGGAGGGCACTCAGCCGTACCAAGTTCGGATCATTCTCAACCGTGATGGTGCGATTCACGATACGAGCTGCACCTGCAGTGCCTTTACCTCTTACTGGGGGGATTGCAAGCACATTGCTGCGGTCCTTTTGTATTGCATGGACCATTATGGAACAACCAAGGGTGATACAGTCCAATTACAGTCGAGAAAAAGCAGGATCAAGGCACGCGAATTCATCAGCCAAGCCAGCCGACGGGCCCAGATCCTGCAAAACCAAGGCAAACAGCTGCTCAAATTGCATGCTGTGATGGCCTGCGGCAACAACCCCAGCACGTTGCCGAACTTGACCTTGCAAGTGTTCAACGGCCGCCTTCATCAGGTGAATCATGTCGAACAGTTTCTCGATGCCTTGTCCAGGGATTTGCCGTTCGAAATCGATGATCAAATGACCTATGATCCCTTTTTGCACCGGTTCGATCCATCGGACGAGCCCCTGCTCAATCTTCTGCTGGATGCTTATGAGCAGGATTACAAAGCTACTTTTGGCTCGGCAGCGGCTTCACGCTCAGAGAAGGCCTTGATCCTCAGTGCAGGTCGCGCAGCTGCTTTTTTGCGTCTGGCAGCCTGTCAGCCCCGGTATCGCTGGTCCACACTCAAGGGCAACGAGACTTTTGCAATCCGGGTCTGTGAATCTGCCTTGCCAATCCGTCTTTTCGCAGCAGAATCCGGCAACCAGGATGGCTTGTACAGCCTGGCCCGCCAGCCCGGACCAGCTTTGCTGCAGCTGACGGCCTCACGCAATCTATACTTGGTTGATGACACGTTCTACCTGCCATCCCGTGAAATGATCCGCCTGCTTGATCCGGTGCTTTCAATCTTTGCAGTCCCAGGTGCGGGCACTTTGTCCTTGAGTGAAGATGAAGTGGCTGAGCTGGCCGGATTGCCAGATTCTGCCCTCCAGGCCTTCTGCCCGATCGATTTTTCGGATGAGTTGCTACAACGGCTGGTCAAAGAACCACTGACTGCAACGGTTCGGCTGGAAAGCGCCCAGGATGGCCTGAAGGCCGACCTGCTGTTCCGTTATGGTCCATTGACCGTCAGTCCATATGCGCCAGTCACACCGGCCAAAGGCACTGGCGAAAATGACAAGATCATCGTCCGCCAGAAGCTGGCTGAGCAAGCGATTCTGGACAAGCTCGAACAAGCTGGTTTCCGGCGCCAGGGGCTGTACCATCTGCTAAGTGATTATGAGGCGATCTATCGGTTTCTGGATGAGGGCAGGAAAACACTCCAGGATGACATCGTCAGCCTGCTCGATGGGGCTGGTCAACCATTCCGGATCTTGCCTGCACCTGAACTGGCCGTCCAAGTCAATGAACAACCCGAAAACAAGCATCTGGAAATCAAGATCAACTGGGCTGACATGCCGTCAGAAGACCGGCCGGTCTACATCCAGGCATTGCGGGATCAGAAGCCATATTGTCTCTGTCATTCTGGCCACTTTCGCACTGTCAACCATGAGCATGGCGGCCAGCTGCTGGAATTCTTCACTTTGCTGGAATCCTGGGGTGCCAAACCGACCCGGGAGCGTTTTGCCCTGCCCCGTTATCGCGTGCTCAGCCTGGCAGCCCATGCTGCGGTTCATGAACCAGGACAGGATACCCGCGCGAGCACAGGCGTGATCGCTTTGGATTCCGTTCTCCTGGAGATGGCACGGGCACTTGAGAATCCCGGACATCAAAACTACCGTTTACCGCACGGCATTACCGTCCCACTGCGGCCCTACCAGAAATTCGGTTTCAACTGGCTCTGCACGCTGGACGCCTATGGGCTGGGCGGTATCCTGGCTGATGACATGGGTCTGGGCAAAACCTTGCAGGCGATTGTCTACATCGCTGCTATCTTCCGCAGGAAACGCCGGCCTTCTCTGGTCATTGCCCCGACCAGCCTGGTCTACAATTGGCAGCGCGAGTTTGAAAAATTTGCCCCTGGACTGAAGGTCCTGGTCTTTGACGGCAATCGTCAACAAAGGGCGGCGCTTCTGGATTCAATCGCCAAACAGGCCTGTGTGATCACTTCGTATTCCCTGGTCCGCCGGGATTATCCCGAACTGGCTGACATAGAATTTGCCAGTTGCTTTCTGGACGAAGCCCAGAACATCAAGAATCCTGAGACGCTCAACGCCCGCTCCGTCAAGCAGATCCGAGCTGACCGGACTTTTGCCCTGACCGGGACGCCCATCGAAAATTCCTTGACAGAATTGTGGTCTATTTTCGATTTCCTGATGCCCGGCTATCTGTCCAGCCGGCGCCAGTTTGAACAACGCTATGAAGTCCCGTACTGGAAAGACCCTGGCAGCGATGTTCTGTCCGACTTGCACCGGCAAATCGCACCGTTTGTCCTGCGCCGGATGAAAAAGGATGTCCTGCGCGAGTTGCCAGACAAAATTGAAACCCGGGTTGTGGCGGAAATGACCACGGCACAGCGTGCACTGTATGAGGAATACCTCAGGGCAGCACGTCAATCCTTTGAACAGGAAGTCGCTGTCAATGGCTTTACCCGCAGCCAGTTGTATATTTTGGCGCTTTTGACTCGTTTGCGCCAGATCTGCTGCTATCCTGGCCTGTTCCTCAATGATTATTCCGGGGACAGCGGCAAGCTTCTGCTGCTGGATGAATTGATTGCGGATGCGCTCGACGGCGGGCATCGCATCCTGATCTTTTCCCAGTTTGCCCAGATGCTCCAGATCATCCGTGCGCGTCTTCTGGCCAAAGGCCTGGATAGTTTCCTGATCGATGGCCAGGTTGCTGCTGATGAACGGCTGGCTCAGGTCGATCGCTTCAACAGCGGCGAAGGCCAGATTTTCCTGATTTCACTGCGCGCGGGAGGTACCGGCCTGAACCTGACCGGTGCTGATACCGTCATTCATTACGATCCCTGGTGGAATCCGGCGGTCGAAGACCAGGCCACGGACCGCGCGTACCGGATAGGCCAGGAAAATATTGTGCAGGTTTTCAAGCTGTATGCCAGGGACACGCTGGAAGAGAAAATCCAGACGATCCAGGAACAAAAGCAGGCCCTGATCGAAGCAGTCATCAAGCCTGGCCAGAATTTGCTGTCGCAGATGACCGTGGACGAGGTCAGAAGCCTGTTTGTTACCTGATTACTGTTTGCAAACAGGCACCTGCCCAACCGGGACACACTTCAGACAGGCTTATTGCGTCTTGTCGCGCACAACATTGTCGTATTCCAGCGCCCAGTAGCGATTGAGCTGGCGCACCAGGCCTGATGGCAGTGCCTCCTTGTCATAGGTCCTGCCATCCCGTGTGACAACCATTTTGTTATTCATGGCTTTCACGGTCTGGCTTAATTGACTCACCTGCTCAAAATAGGGGGATTTGGCGGCTCCGGCCAGGTCTAGAACCGTCGTGGCCAGGAAATTGGGACTGGTGATATCCTTGGCCACGGCTGGCAAATCATAATTGGCCCAGACCAGCCAGGGTGTTTCGTAGATTTTCTGGGTCTCCATCTGTGTCAGGTCAGACAATGGTTTGCCAAAAAGGTCTTCGTAGAAATTCTTGAATACATTGTTATTGCCCGGCAGATGATCACCAAACAAGACAATCAGGGTCGGTTCTTCGACTGTGGAGAAATAATAGATCAAATCACGCAGGGCATCGTCAGACTGGCGCAAGAGACTGAGGTAGAGCTCGACAGATTCAACTTCCGTCATGGTCGGCAATTTGATGTTGTAGTCAAGGCCGGACAAGATCTCTTCCGAGCTGTTATAGGGGAAATGGTTCTGCATCGTCACAGAAAAAATGAACAAACGCTCGTCCGGCTGCTTACTTTCAAAGCTGTGGATGATCTGGCCAAAATCTGCTTCATCACTGATGAATTCGCGCACTTTGCCGCCAGCTGGAAAATCTTCCATGCTGATGAACTGGTCAAAACCGATGGCTGGGTAGACGAGATTCCTGTCCCAGAACGTTCTCAGGTAGGGATGGATGGCTACACTGCGGTACCCTTGCTGGCCTAAAAGGTCCGGCAAGGCATGGGTGGGCCCCATGAAGTAGCTGTTGTAAGGCAGGCTGCCATCGGCCATGAACAGCATGCTGCTGCCGGTCAGAAACTCGAACTCGGTATTGCACGTCCCGCCACCAAAAATGGAAACCAGCAGTTTGCCATGGCGGGCATTGGGTGAGTTCAAGAGCTGGTCAAAAAATGGCGTGACCGGCTCAGTGGTCTCGACCGGCCGGATGTTGTCGAAATCAGCAAATGACTCGCTCATGATGGCGATAATATTGGGTTTGTCCGGCGACACCTGGCTCGCCGTCTGGTCGGCAGGTAGTTCATAGAAATCAGGCTGTGGCTGCAAGACCAGTTCAGGCTGGCTGATGTTGAGGTTCCTTGTGCTCTGGAGAAACGGAAGCACCACGCCATTCTGGTTGTAATTCACCATCTGGTTCCAGGGATAACGGGTGATACCGGGATACTGGCTGATCAGAGCTGGATTGAGGACCAGTCCGTTGAGCAGGGCGATCAGGGGAACGAGGGTCAGGACAGATGTGATCCAGCGGGTCCGGCGGGATGCGTGGGTATCGCGGGTTTTTCCGAGCAGAAGGAAAAAGATGGCTAATAGGAGCACTGCAGCCAGAAAGCGGCTGTTGATGATGAAGTTCAGATGATTGATGGTATGTGCTGCCTCTGTAACGGAACGCAAATCGCCGGCTACAAAGGGATCACCTCGGAAAAAGAGTTTGATATGGTTGGCGGTGCCTAAGGCTATGAATAGCAGGTGATTGGCCAGGATGGCCATCCGGATCCGGCCCAGAAGACTGGCCAGCAGCAATTCAAACAGTAAAATGGTCAGGTAGGTCAGCCAGAAAACGGG
>SABL01000157.1 GCA_009928985.1 Clostridia bacterium | reverse complement strand
ATCACCGTTGAACCATCGGCCGTCTACGCTGCCCGCCGTGGTGAAGGATACCGGGACACGATCGAGACCAGAGGTTTCACCGTCGCTGCCGAGATCTCAGCTTACTCAAAACAAGAAGACGGCTACACCGCCATGAAACTGATCCTTGAGGAACATCCTGACCTGGTTGCGGTCTTTGCCGAAAACGACCCCATGGCTGTTGGCGCAGCCAATGCCATCGCTGAAGCAGGCCGCAAAGACATCCTCGTCGTCGGCTTCAACGGCGACAAGATCGCACGGGATGCCATCGCCGCCGGACTGATGCAGGCAACGGTTGCCCAGAACCCGCAGGAAATGGGCAAGATCACCGTCCAGCTGGCCGACCGCCTGATCCAGGGCAAAGGCATCACCTTTGATGATCCAGACAAACGCGAAATCTACGTGCCAGTGGAACTGGTCACCAGCCAGAACATACAAGGTTAAAAAGAGCAAGGTCCAACAAGGGGGAACAATCGTGTCAGAGTTCATTTTGGAACTTTCGGGGATCACCAAGATCTTTCCCGGCGTCAAAGCGCTCAGTCAGGTGCATTTCCAGCTCAAGGCCGGCCAGATCCATGCCTTGATGGGGGAAAACGGCGCCGGAAAGTCTACATTCATCAAGGTCATCACCGGCGTGCACCAACCGGAAGAAGGCACCATGACCTTGCGCGGCAAGCAGGTCGAATTCAAAAATCCCAAGGAGGCCATTGCCCACGGCATTGCCGCCATCTACCAGCATGTCACCTGCTTTCCTGACCTGAGTGTCTCGGAGAACATTTTTGCTGGTCATGAGGCGATGCGCGGCCGCTTGCCCATGATCGACTGGAACACCATGCACAACAAAGCCGAGAAACTCTTGCGCCGTCTCGGCTCGGATCTCGATCCGCGCCAGCAAATGGGTGCTTTGAGTGTGGCCCAGCAGCAGATCATCGAAATCGCCAAAGCCTTGTCAACCGATGCCGACATCATCATCATGGACGAACCGACCGCCGCCCTGACCAACCGCGAGTGCGAAGAACTGTACCGCATCACTGAACAGCTGCGCGACGAAGGCAAAGCCATCATCTTCATCTCGCACCGGTTTGAAGACATGTATCGCCTGGCCAGCCAGGTCACGGTTTTCCGTGATGCCCAGTACATCGGCACCTGGCCGGTCGATGGCCTCACCAACAACGACCTGATCCGGGCCATGGTCGGACGATCCCTGACCGAGATGTACCCGCCGCCGCTGTCCCAGCCATCCGATGAAACCGTCATTGCCATCTCTGGCCTGTCCCGTACGGGCTATTTCAAGGATGTCAGCTTTGATATCAAAAAAGGCGAAATCGTGGCCCTGACCGGTCTGGTTGGCGCCGGCCGCAGTGAAGTCTGCCAGGCCATTTTCGGTATTGACCGTCCGGACAGCGGCCGTGTCGAGCTTTCAGGCCAGCCAGTCGAGATCGACAGCCCGCTTCAGGCCATGAAGCTGGGTATCGGCTATCTGCCGGAAGACCGCCAGAAGCAAGGACTGGTCCTGTCCTGGAGCATCGAGAAAAACATTACTCTGGCCAATCTCGACCGCTTTGCCCCGGGCCTTCTGGTCCAGGAAGCCAAAGAAAAGGAAACAGCAGAACGGTTGTCCAAACTGGTTTCCATCAAGTGCCAGGGCGTCGAAGACCTTGCCAGCTCCCTGTCAGGGGGCAACCAGCAAAAGATCATTGTTGCCAAGCTCCTGACCGCCGACCTCAAGCTGATCATCATGGATGAACCGACCAAGGGTGTCGACGTCGGCGCCAAGCACCAGATCTACCAGATCATGCGCGAACTGGCTCGCGACGGGTATGCCATCCTGATGGTTTCCTCCGAAATGCCGGAAGTCATCGGCATGTCAGACCGCGTTGTCGTCATGCATGAAGGACGGGTCACGATGATTGCCAAGACCCGCGATGCTTCGACCACACAGGAAAAGATCCTGGAGGCAGCTGTCACCCGCATCCAGCACGAAGAACCGGCCATGGGGGGGAAATCATGAAACTGACCGGCATCCGAAAACAAAAGCACGGGGCGATTGGCGCCCGTGAAATCGGGATGATCCTGTTCATCCTTCTGCTATCGCTTTTGATCCAGCTCAGGAACGCACAATACCTGACCTCGGAAAATCTCAATGATCTGATGGTCAACGCAGCAATCATGGGCACATTGGCCGTCGGCATGATGATGGTCATCATCACCGGTGGCATCGACCTCTCGATTGGCGCCACCCTGGCCCTTTCCGGCATGTCAGCCGCCCTCTATGTCCGCGGCAATGCAGCAGCTTCCCCGGTCCTGGCTGTGTTGATTGGCATCGGCATTGGCCTGTTGGCTGGCCTGATCAACGGTCTGCTCGTCGGCTATGGTGAAGTCTTGCCCCTGATCGCCACCCTGGGCATGATGAATGTTTACCGCGGCTTGACCTACATCATCGCCAATGGCGCCTGGGTCAGTGCCCACCAGATGAACGATGGCTTCAAAGCCCTGGCCTTCACACGATTTCTCGGCATCAACAGCCTGGTCTGGGTCGCGATCCTGACCTTTGGCATCGGTGCATTTTTCCTTGGCTGGACCCGGGTCGGCCGCATGATCTATGCGGTTGGCAGCAACCCGGAAGCGGCACGTGTCACCGGTGTCAATGTCCCGGCCATCCGCACCCTGGTCTATGCGATCATGGGCACGATCACTGGTCTGTCCGGGGTGCTCTGGGTCAGCAAATATGCCTCCGCCCAGGGCGACACGGCCATCGGCTACGAAATGAACGTCATCGCCGCCTGTGTGCTTGGTGGAGTCTCGATCAGTGGCGGTTCTGGCAAAGTTTTTGGTGTCATCCTCGGCACCGTCCTGCTCGGCATCCTGAAAAACGCCCTGCCACTCCTTAAAATATCGCCCTTCTGGCAAGACGCCCTCTATGGCCTGATCATTCTGTTTGCCATCCTGATGAACACGATCTTCAAGCGCATGGTCGACAAGAACAACCTGCAAAGGAGGCACATCTGATGGCTGCCCTGAAAAAATTCCTGCTCCGCTGGGAAGCGGTGCTGGTTCTGGTTCTCCTGCTGGTCAATATTTTCAATACCATGAGCTCACCCTATTACCTGAGCGTGACTGGCCTTCTCGATGCAACCCGTGACTTCATGGACAAATCGTTCATTGTCTTCCCGATGGCCATGATTATCCTGATGGGAGAAATCGATATCTCCGTTGGCGCCACCATCGCCCTGTCCTCGGTCATCATGGGCGTCGCCTACAACGCCGGCGCAGGCATCCCGATGGTCGCCGCCATCCTGCTCGCCCTTCTGGTCGGCACGGTCTGCGGCCTGATCAATGGTCTCTTGCTGACCCGATTTAAAGAACTTTCCCCGATGATCGTCACGTTATCCACCATGACCATTTACCGCGGCATCGCCTACATCATTCTGAAAGACCAGGCTGCTGGCAAATTTCCCTCCTGGTTCCAGAAATTCGGCTGGGGCACGGTTGGCCCGGTTCCCTATGTCCTGATCGTCTTTGTCGTCCTGGCTGTGATTTTCACCGTCATCCTCAACAAGACCAAGCTCGGCCGCCGCATCTATGCCATCGGCAGCAATCGCACCGCCAGCATCTTCTCGGGCATCAAAGTCGACCAGATCCGCATCCTGGCCTATACCCTGGCCGGTTTCATGTCCGGTCTGACTGCCATCTTCCTGACCTCGCGCATGTCGTCGACCAGGCCCAATATCGGCTACATGTACGAGCTCGATATCATCTCGATGGTCGTGCTCGGCGGCATCAGCACCAGTGGCGGCAAAGGCCGCCTCGCCGGAGCCCTGATCTCGATCTTCGTCATCGGCTATCTCAAATACGGCCTCGGCCTCAACAACATCTCCAGCCAGATCCTGATGATTGTCATCGGCCTGCTCCTGATCATCTCAGTCCTCACGCCCAACCTCGTCGCCCGCTTCAAACGCAAGAGCTCGGTGCGCAAGAGTCATCGCCAGTCCCTGTCTGGCAGCTGACGCCAATCTCGCTCCAGCCCATAGCAGTCTGGCCCTGCCGGACACCGCCCAACCCTGGTTATAAGGCAAAATCGCCTTGTAATAGATTGCCCATGCCTTGAACACAGTGAAATCCTACATTTCGAAGGAGGAAACCCATGAAAAAGATCCTGTCTATCGCCCT
>SABL01000156.1 GCA_009928985.1 Clostridia bacterium | reverse complement strand
CCCTCCTCTGGAGGAAGCGAGCAGGACTTGCTATACTGCAAGGACTATGAGAGGAACAACAGCTTGTCTGTTTAAACGACTTTATTCAGGGGTGTTTGACTGATTCATGATCGGACGTTTTGCGCCTAGCCCGACGGGGCGGATGCATCTGGGCAATGTCTGGGTCGCTTTGCTATCGGACTTGGTAGTCCATACCGCTGGCGGTCAGCAGATTTTGCGTATTGAGGATCTCGACCCGGTGCGGTCGAGCGACACCTATATTGAACAGCTGGTGAAGGACTTGGCGTGGCTTGGCATTCCAGCCGACATTGGCCAACCTCCGCAAGCGCTGATCCGTCAAAGCGAGCGGACCGGCTTGTATCGGGAAATCTTCGAGTCATGGCGCAAAAAGGGCCTGGTCTACCCGTGTATGTGCCGGCGGGCCGATTTACTGGCAGCTTCAGCGCCTCATGTGGAGGATGGCCACCGTGTTTATGCCGGGACGTGCCGGCCGCCGGTACCTGGGCCAGGCTCGACTGATCCAGTACCAGAAGAATTGAAAAACGTCGCCTGGCGTCTCATCGTCGCGCCAACTCAGATCCAATTCACCGACCTGGTTGCCGGTGCGCAGAGTCTCGATCTCGCCCGGGATTGGGGCGACTTTGTCGTGCGGCGGGCCGATGGCGGCTTTTCTTATCAAATGGCTTGCGCGGTTGACGATGCCCTGATGGAGGTCGATCTGGTCTTGCGCGGGCGCGATCTGCTGCGCTCAAGCTTTCCCCAGCTTTACATTTACCAGCTGCTGGGAAAGCCGGCGCCGATATACGCCCATGTGCCGCTGCTGATGGACCCGGATGGGCACCGGCTGTCCAAACGCCAGCAATCGCTCGATCTGGGCGCTTTGCAGCAGGCTGGATTCACCGCCCCTCAGCTGATCGGCGGCCTGGCTGCCCTGGCTGGCCTGATTGACCGGCCAGAACCTATCACGGCCCAGGAATTGCAAACCAGCTTCACCCTGGCAAAAATCAAAGACCGGACCCACCTGGTGGTGGATCCGGCCGAATGGTATGGCTTGCTGGATCAGGGAATCAGCCGAAATGGGCCCGGACGTAGCGCTCGGACATGATGCCGGCCACGGCACCGTCTGAGGCTGCCGTGACAACCTGGCGGATCGGCTTGGCCCGGATATCTCCGGCGACATAGACACCGGCAATATTTGTCTTGCAGTCTTCGTCTGCGACGATGTAGCCCTCTTCATCGAGTTCGATTTCACCGCTGCACATGTCGGTCATGGGCTGGTTGCCGATGAAGACAAAGACGCCATCGATCGGGAAGTCCATTTCTTCGCCCGTGTTGACGTTTTCAAGCACCACGCTGCCAATCCCGTGGCCTTGGCCGTTCACCTGCTTGATGATGGAGCTGGTGATGAATTTGATCTTCGGGTTCTGGCGAGCATGCTCAACCTCGATCGCCGCTGCGCGGAATTTTTCCGAGCGGTGAACGACGATGACCTCGCTGGCAAAGCGGGTCAGAAAGACGGCTTCTTCCATGGCAGAGCTGCCGCCGCCGACGACGATGACGCGCCGGTCCTGGTACATGGCCCCATCGCAGGTCGCACAGTAGTGGACACCACGACCCTTGAATTCGTCGGAACCGACAGCTGGCAGGGTGCGCGGGACAGAACCGGTGGCGACGATGGCAACCTTGCCGCGGTAAACTGTGTCTTCGGTCTGGACGCGCTTGGTCTTGCCGATGAAATCGATCTCGAGGACTTCCTTGAGATCTTCGATTCTGGCGCCAAACATCTCGGCCTGGGCTTTCATGTTTTCCACCAGGCCTGGGCCGCTGATGATACCCGGTGTACCGGGGTAGTTGGCGATGTGGTAGGTGGAAGCGGCCTGGCCACCGGGGATGGCCTGGTCAATGACCACGACATCCATGCGGGCCCGGGCGGCATAGAGGGCTGCCGACAGGCCGGCTGGTCCGGCGCCGAGGATGATGACGTCACAGTCGACCTCCTGCATCGGGGCCGGGGGAATGACGTCGCCGAGAATCTCTTCGATGGCTTTGCGGACTTGGGGCTTGTTCATGTAACCCATCAGGCGATGTCCAACCTCCATGCCATTGTGATAGAACATCAGGGTCGGGCTGCTGGTGACCCGGATGGACTTGGCGAATTCGCGGTTGTGCTGGCGGTGCATTTTGACAAACTTGATGTGTTCGCCGTATTTCTCATTCATCTTGTTGAAAATTGGCGCCAGGGCTTCGCAGGGAGGGCATTCATCGGAGTAGAAATCGAGAATGACCGGGGTCTGGCTTTGAAGGACGACGGATTCAAATTCATCGGCGTTGATGTGCAGGACTTGGGACATGGTGAGGGTACCTCGCATTTCAGTTCTGGTGGGCTGGGTGGAAGGGGCAGCGGGAGCCGATGCATTCGTTCATCCGGCCACATTGGTGACAAGTGTAGGGAGACAGGCCATCAGCTGCAAAGAGCCCGGTGGAGCGGGCAAAAGCCTGGATGGTGGTGATGGTTTCGCGCTTGCAGCAGCGTGGACCGCCGTGTTCGGCGATCGCGGTCAGGGCTGCGGCTGTCGCCAGGTTGGCATCGGCCCGGGAGGTGCTGGACAAGGCTGTGACGGACTCGATGATCGAGTAGGCCACACCGGCACCAAGGGCAGCGCCGCAGGCACCATAGGAACCGCAGGCGCCACCGGGGATGACCCGGCCACGGCGGATCGCTTCATGGATCTGGGCCCGGTCACGGCTGCCAGTCTGGTTTTGCCAGGCTGCGACGAGGATGGCCGGCGCGATGCTGTGGTATTCCGGGCCGTGCATGTTCAGGCCAGGCAGTTCGAATATCGACTGGGCCAGACGGACGGGATCGCTGTCGGTGCTGCCAGTGAGGAACAGTTCCACCTGGTCCAGGATGTCCAGGCTGTGGCAGGTGTCGCAGACAAAATGGCCTTCTGGACAGACGATGGTTGCTTCGAATGGATCACCGCAGATGCCGCAGATGGCGGCCTGGGGTTGTTCGTTGTACAGTAGCTCGGTGCCACAGAAGAGACAGCCGGCGGTATGGTGTGCCTGCTGGCCAGCGGATGGGCCGGTAAAATGGACGACCGGCGTTTCGATCGTGATTGTCTCTGCCGGTGTATCAGTGCCGGTGGCGTCCTCCGCCATGGCCCGGATCTCATCGGCGTAGAAATTGACCCCAATGTCGAGCAGTTCCTGGATTGGACGGCAATCTGGTGTATGGATGTTGAGGTTGTTGTGGTTGGCAGCGACGACACCACAACCGCCGCCGCAGATGACGTTGTAACTGCAGGAACGACACTTTTCGATCGTCGTGACATTGCGGCTCTGCCAGTTTTCAATCGCTGCATCATTCTTCTCAACGACCGGCCAGTAGCGGCCGAGGCGGTATTCTTCGCGGCCACAGCTGGCGGTGCAGCCATAAATTTCACCGTACAGGTCAAAAACCCATTCCGTCTTGGCAGCGGGGCAGGTGTCAAAACTGGCCAGATACAGATCGCCGGTGTCGACGAGGTGGCGGATGCCTTTGAAATCCGGCCGGTGGAAGCGGTAGAGGACCGGATGGGCTTTGGCCAGGGCAGCATATTCCGCCCAGAGCTCGACCTGGGTCATCAGGTGCTGCGGCTTGACGTAGCACTCAAAGAGTTCGTAATTGCGCCCGATCTGGGTTTTGAACAATTCAGGCGGCAGGTCGAGCCAGCCTTGGACTTCACAATAGTCAGCCAATTGGACGAGGTCGTGGATGTTCTCCCGGTCGACGACGGAGCGCAGGTTGATCGGAATGCCGGCAGCCACCGCTGCTGCGATGCCGGCGACGACATGGTCGAAAGACCCCTTTTTGTTATGGGTGATCCGGCGCTGGTCGTGGACGGCTTTGCCGCCATCGAGCGTGAACTGGATCTCCTTGACCGAGACTTTTTTCAGGGAATCCACATAGTCGACAAAATCATAGCCGTTGGTGACCGCAGCGAATTCATAGCCTTCGCGGGCGCAGCCATCGAGAATGTACTCGACGATCTCACGCTGGGCTGGTGAATTGACCAGTGGCTCGCCGCCAAACAAGGTGACGAACGGTTTTTGGGAGCGATTGCTGAACTGTTCCCGTGCATAAGCAAAAAAGGCATCGACGATTTCTTTTGTGATCAGCTGGGGACGGCCATCGATACCGTGCTGGAAGCAATAGGTACAAGCGAGGTTGCAACCA
>SABL01000155.1 GCA_009928985.1 Clostridia bacterium | reverse complement strand
GGTTTCGTGTGGTGCGCCTTCAGGGATTCGAACCCGGGACCCACTGATTAAGAGTCAGTTGCTCTACCAACTGAGCTAAAGGCGCGTGGTGTTCAAGCGAACAAGTGCTATTATAGCGATGGCCTATGGGGCTGTCAACCCAATTTTTTTCTTAGCGAAACTAGCTTTTTCGATTGATTTTGCCTATTTTCAATGATGTTTTCCCGCTGTGTCCTGCCTGTGATTTGATTACGGACCGCGCCGGATTTTTCCGCGATAATGAGGGCTATCCTGAACGCTATCTAGCACAAGGAAAGGCTCCGTTATGCATGTGAATCAGATCTTCCTGAACATATCACGCCAAAACTATCCCGCCGAGGTGGAGGGATCTGCCAAGCCTGTGCTGCTCTGCTTCTGGGCGAACTGGTGTCCCCCCTGCCAGACAGTCCTCAGCCGCCTTGACGGCCTGGCTGATGACCTGTCCAAAAGTGTCAAACTTTGCCTGGTCGATGTTGACCAGGAACCCGAAATTGTCACCGACCTGGGTGTCACCAGCATTCCGACCCTGGTTTTGCTTTGTGACGGTACAACCAAGACCAGCATCCAGGGCATCAAGACCAAACGAGACCTGCGCCACCTGATCACAGTTGCCCTGCATTGACTTAATTGTGCCGAAAAAGGGACGGGGTCTCGATATCGGATTTCGATATCGAGACCCCGTCCCTTTTTCGGCACACCGTTCTTTTCTCGACAAATGCACCCCTTAAAATCATCGTTACTGACATAATTGGAACTCTTTTCTTCCGACCCGGTCCGTGAAACGGACCGGGTCCCTTTTGTGCTACAATTGAATCAGCGACTTTTTTGGAGGTGTTTTTATGGGCATTATCAAGGCGATTGCGAGTGCGGTTGGCGGGTCGTTGGCGGATCAGTGGCTGGAGGTTTTCGAGCCGGATGAGATAAGCGACACGACAGTTTTCACGAGTGGGGTCAAGGTGCGGCGGGATGACCGGCGCAATAGCAATGTCAAGGGTACGGAGAATACAGTTTCCAATGGTTCTGTGATCCATGTCTATCCCAACCAGTTTATGATGCTGGTGGATGGAGGCAAGGTCGTCGACTATACAGCTGAGGAAGGCTATTACACCGTCAAGGATTCATCCCTGCCATCGATGTTTTCCGGTGGCTTTGGTGATTCACTCAAGGAGACTTTCAACCGCATCAAATACGGCGGCGTGACTCCGACCGCGCAGAAGGTTTTCTACATTAATTTGCAGGAAATCAAGGGCATCAAGTTTGGCACGCCCAATCCTCTCAATTATTTTGATGGCTTCTATAATGCCGAGTTGTTCCTGAGAACACACGGTACGTATTCGATCAAGATCACCAATCCCCTGCAGTTTTATGCCGAGGCGATCCCCAGGAACAAGGACCGGGTGGAGATTGATGACATCAATGCCCAGTACCTGTCCGAATTCCTCGAGGCGCTGCAGGCTTCGATGAACCAGATGTCGGTCGATGGCATCCGGATTTCCCATGTCGCCAGCAAGGGGCGCGAGCTGAGCCAGTACATGTCCACGACGCTGGATGAGAGCTGGAACAAGCTGCGTGGCTTTGAAGTCCAGGCCGTCGGTATTGCCAGCATCTCTTATGATGATGAGTCAAAGGAACTGATCAATATGCGCAACAAGGGCGCCATGCTCGGCGACCCGTCGGTGCGTGAAGGTTATGTCCAGGGCTCGATTGCCCGGGGACTGGAGGCTGCTGGCTCGAATGAAGCAGGTTCTGCGGCGACCTTCATGGGCATGGGCATGGGCATGCAGGCCGGAGGCGGTTTCATGGGCACAGCTTCCCAGGCCAACTTGCAGCAGATGCAGCAGCAGTCTCAGAACCAGCAAGCTGCACAGCAGGCTCCTGCTCAGGCAGCCTCGGCAGCCCCGGCGGCAGGATCCGCGCCTGCACCTGCTGACAGCTGGAACTGCCCGGCGTGCGGCAGTACCAATACCGGCAAATTCTGCTCGGAATGTGGGGGCAAAAAACCGGAAGGATCGTTCTGCACCAATTGCGGTCACAAATTTAATGGAGACAAGCCGAAGTTCTGCCCGGAATGCGGCGCCAAGCAGGAGTGAGCACGAAATCATCCAGTCAAGAGATCACCATTGAAAAGGATTACAGGGGGGTGACGACAACCGGTGGCAACCACAACTTTAAAATGCCCCAATTGCGGCGGTGGCCTGAAATTTGACCCGGAACAGCAAAAATCGGTCTGCGAATATTGCCTGAGTTCGTTTACGAGCGCAGAACTGGCAGCTGCAACCCAGGCGGCCGAGGCCAAGGCGGAAAAAGCGGCTAAAGCGGCAGCGACCGCGGCAGCGACTGCCGCGGCTGCCGCTGGGACAGAAACGACCACCCCGGGAACCGATGGACACTTGGCCGGCTATGTGTGCGACAGCTGTGGTGCGGAGGTGGTGACTGAGGCAACGACAGCTGCCACGTTCTGCTATTATTGCCACAACCCGGTCCTGATCACCAGCCGCCTGACGGGTGAATTCCAGCCGCACAAGATCATTCCCTTCCAGTACGACCGCGACAAGGCGATCGCAACCTTCCGTCAATGGGCCAAGTCACACCGCTTCGTGCCACATTCGTTCTACAGCGCCTCGCAGCTCGAGAAAATGACCGGACTCTATCTGCCTTACTGGATGGCGGATTATGACGCCCAGGTCGATTACCAGGCTCAGGCGGTCGTACGGCGCGTCTGGGTGTCCGGCAATACGGAATTCACCGAGCACAAGGATTTCGCGATAGAGCGCAAAGGGACTATCGAGGTCGACAACATCCACGAGCTAGCCCATGGCAAGATCGACCGCACTCTGATCGAAGCCATCGCCCCCTTTGACGAGGCGCAGGCAACCAATTTCAATCTGACGTATTTGAGCGGTTTTTTGGCCGAGAAGTTTGACATCGAGCGCGACAAGGTCGAGCCGATGCTGGAAAGCCGGGCCCGCGACTATGCCTCTTCCCTGCTGCGCGAATCGATCAGCGGCTACAGCGAAGTCCATGAACAGAAAAACGAGGTGGACCTGGCTCTGAAAAATTGGTTCTACGCGCTCTTTCCGGCTTGGGTCATGACCTACCGCTATCATGGCAAGACCTACATCTACGCCATCAATGGCCAGACCGGCAAAGCCTACGGCGAACTGCCCGTCAGCAACCAGCGCCTGAGTGTGGCCTCGGCCATCCTGGCAGCCATCATCCTGGTCCTGGCGATCCTGGGAGGATTGTGGTTATGGTAAGGGCGAATGTGGCAGCAAAAACAAGGCAGGGAAACCCAACCAACAACCCGCGCTGGCTGATCCTGGGACTGATCATTGTCGTGACCCTTTTAGTCACCGCGGCACCACTTCTGGCCGAAAGCCGGCTCGTCGTCGACCAGGCGGGACTTTTTTCCGCCAGCGAGGCCAGTGCTTTGGCCGGGCAGGCGCAAAGCCTCGGTGAAGCTTACGGGCTGGAGCTGGTGATTGTCACGACCGACGATGCCGAAGGGAAGAGTGCCCGCGTCTATGCGGATGATTTCTATGATCAGAATGGCTATGGCGTTGGCGCTGATAAAAGCGGCATCTTGTTTCTCCTCGATCTCGACAACCGCGAAGCCTACATTTCCACAGCAGGCAGTGGCATTCGCTATCTAACCGACCAACGCATCGAAGAGATTCTGGATGCAGTATTTGCCAGTGGGCTGACAGACGGCGATTACGTTGCCGCCAGCCAAGCTTTTCTGACTGCAACCCAGGATTTCCTGGCCCAGGGGATTCCGACAGACCAGTTTACAGTCGAAGAGCAAGGACCCAACACCTTGACCGCTCCAGAAGGTCTGGCTGGTCTGGCCGTTTCCGGCGTATCAGGGCTGGGCTTTGCCCTGCTCAACAAACGCCGGTACAAGGGTTTTCCGCGTCCGGGCATTTTCGACTACCACCGCAACAGCCTGGTCAGCATGGGAATCGTCGCTGACAACCTCGTCAACTCCCGCGTGACCTCGCGCCCTTTGCCCAAACCACAATCAACGGGCGGACCGGGATCTGGCAGTGGCCGGAGCACAGTCCATCGCTCGGGCGGCGGCAGTTTCCACGGGGGTGGCGGCCGGAAATTCTAGCAGGGTAACGAGCTTGGCCAGTCGTTCTTGAAAATGAAGAACCAGCCTGAGGCAGTGCTCACAGGCTGGTTTTTTTGAGGAAAAATGATCTGAATCAGGCTCAGAGCCGCTTCAGAATGCTGCGGGCGGCGATGACGCCACTGGCTCCGGCTTGCGACAGGCCGCGTGTGATGCCGGCACCGTCACCGATGGCGAAAAGATTGGGCAGG
>SABL01000154.1 GCA_009928985.1 Clostridia bacterium | reverse complement strand
CGGTTTGCGCAGCGCTGGACGCGAAAACCTGGTCTGTTGACAACAGCAACCGCCGAAGACACCGCAACTGCCAACTGATTACCTGCTGCCCATCATCAGTGCCATCAGCCGGGTTTTTGCCTGCATGCCGCGAAAATGTTCGGCCAGGCAGAACATCGCGATTTTTTCCCTGTCTTCCGATGTGATTCGAACGATTTTAAGGGCCATTTTGCGACCCTTTCTGGTTGCGTTTCCCAGGCTTAAGACCTGCGCTTCGCAATGCAGGGATTCCAGGGTTGTGCCGGGCAGAATCATTTGCAGGCTGAGCAATGTGCCCGTGCGAAGGGTGTCCTCGGTCAGGAAACTCAATCCCTGCTGGCTGAGGCTTACCTGGGTGCGCGCTGGTTGTGGCCGTGCCATTTCGCCAGGTTGGTCTTTCCAGAAGGCCAGATAAATTGCGGTTTCAACACGCAGGTTGCGTCGCTGGTGTTCGTGAACCTCATGCTGCTCGATGCGCAACCGAATCCGGCGTGGATGATCCTGTTTTTCAAGGCTGGCGCGGATGGTATGGAAATGCATCCCCTGATCGCACTGAAGGTGCCATCCGGCGTGCGGGTCCAGCCCTGATACGGGCCAGTCGGAGGGAAACAGCTGCAGGTCGAGCTGGTTTGTGCCGTGCAGCCGGGCCATGCCGTCGAGCTGCAGCGGTTCGCCCTGGGTGGTCGGAACAAGGATCTCGACCAGGTGCCAGTCATGAAGGACGTTCAGTGGCTCGTCGGTCAGTGTCATGGCGTTGACTTCCATCCGGAGTCAATAAAAGTCGCGGGTCCGAACCTTCTCACGCAAAAGTTCGCGCTCCCTGGCAAGACAGAAAGCGACGATCTTGTCGCGATCCTGATTTTCGATCTCGACAAAATGCATGGCGGCGGCCATCTCGCCATTGGGGAGAGTGCTGAAACGCACCACCTGGGCGAGGCATTCGACATTTTCAAGGCATTTGCCGCCATCCAGGCATAGAACCATGGCCAAAAGATCGCCGGTCTGCAGCGGTTCGGCGGCGGGAATGCGGATGCCGCTGCCGCTCAGGTTGACCCTGGCGTTGACCGTATGCGGCTTTTGCGGCATCTCCGAAGCCAGACGGTAATAGCTGAGTTCGACCCGGGTGTCGATGCGGAAATATTGCCGTTCCTGCAGGGCGATCGCCGGCGGTTTGGGTTTGACCAGCAGGTCCGATGCGCCCGGAATGGCCTGAATGCGGGTCAGTAGGCGGTATTCCCGGCCCTGCAGGGTGAACAGTATCTGGCAGATTTCGCGGGGATCGACAAGCTGGCTGAAATCGCGATCATAGGGCAGGGCGATACCGAGGGTCTCGTCGTCCGCGGTGCGGACGGAACCGTCCACGGCGATGGAGCGTTGCCCGTGCAAAGGCAGCAGTATCCTGGCGTCGCGGCCGTCTCGAAAATGGTCCAGTATGGTGCTAAGCATTTCGCTCCAGAGGGTGTCGGCGGGCTGTCTTGCCAGAACGCCTGTGCTGATCGCGACCGCGTAAGCCATGTCAACAGCTCCCGAGGGTGGAATGATGCATGCCCTGGCTGGATGCCCGATAGCCTCCAAGAGCCTTGCGTCCGTTTTTAAGCCGTGCAAGTTCCTCGCCGGTCAGAGCCTGCAGGGTGCGGGCCCGTTGCAGAAGCTCCTGGCAGCGGTGGCAGATCCGGAACATGAGTTGATTCCGGTCATGCAATGCCGCCAGGTGCCGGGGAGTCGGATGCGCGGTTTGCAGCAGGGCCATGAGCTGGCGGTCGGTTTGGCGAGCTTCCTCGTCCAGAGCATGCCATTGTTGCAGCGCTTCCTGCAGGGCGTCGGCTTGCCGTTCCTGCAGCAGCTCTGCCAGCCTGTCGAGTTGTTCCCCGATGGCCCGATATTGCCGCGTCGACTTTTCTACGAGTTTTTCCATGTCCGTGTCAACCCCGTTGCATGAAATCCGGCTTATTTTTCGTTTTTTCGCCTTTCGCGATACCTACAGGCTGGCCTTGAGCGGCTGATAGCCGGCATTCACGGCCGGACTCAGGCGGGATTCGTTGCCCGCAATGACGATCGCTTCCTTCCAGGTGTCCCTCAGATCCGCCAGCATGGCATGTACCGCCTGCAGCTTCTGCCGATCCTTTTTGAGATTGGCCTGGATCATTTCCCGGATCATGTAGTCGTACAGGGCATCGAGATTGGCGGCGATCTCGCCACCGATATTGTGGTCCAGCGTATTGCGGAATTCCATGACGATGGCCATGGCCTTCTGGATGCCGCGGTTTTTCAATTCGATATCGTTGTCATCGATCCCCTGCATGGCCTGAGTGAGAAAACGCAGCGCGCCATCGTAGAGCATGATCATGATCTGTTCGGACGAGGCAGACATGATCTGATTGTTCGCGTATTGGTTCAGATACGGATTCATGATTGTCCCTTCCGTGTCTCTAGGTGGTCTGATTGAAAAGGCTTAATTGCTGGGTCAGGTATGTGCCAGTACTGTTGAGATTACTGATGAGCAACTCCATGGCGTTGAACTGGTTGCGTAACAGTTCTTCACGTTTTTCCAGGCGTGCCTCTGTTTTTGTAATGTTGCTTTCAATGGTTTTGAGGGTGCGGTCTGTAATGGTTTTACGTGAGGCGGCAAGGCCGTCGCCGCTGTCTGTGGTAGCTCTCAGGTAATTTTCGAAGATGCTGGAGATTCCCTCATGATCGTCCCCCCCAGCCAGTAATTTATCCAGGTCATTCATACTGGACGAGACGGCTTCACCCAGACGGCTTTCATTGATTGTCAAGGTTCCGTCTTTTTGGGTTTCCAGCCCCAGTTGAGAAAGCGTTGTCAGGGAACCGCCGGTTGCAACGGCGGATGTCAGCATCTTTTGCATGTTCCGTTTGACGGCCATAAGGCTGCTGTCGCGTCCCCAGTCACTATCTTTCTGGTCGGATATATAGTTGATAACAGCGTTGTAAGCCGTGACCATGTCCTTGATCCTGGTTTTGACCGTATTGACATCCTCAGTCACGTTCACAGACGTTGTGTCGCCTTCGCTTGCATGAGGTTTGCTTACGGTCAGGCTTACGCCCGGAATGGCATCTTCAAATGTATTGCTGCCGCTGGTAATCGTGACACCATCGACGACAATCGAGGCCAGGGTTTGAGTCTGGGTGGTGGTGAATGCCAGGGCATCATAGCCGTTGGCCGTGGTTCCCCCGGTGATTGCCGCGGAAAAGGCATTTGCGCAATCTTCTCCAGTCAGAACCAGACGAAACCCGCTGCCGTCATTAATGATACTGGCGGCTACCCCGGTGGCATTGTCGCCGCTGTTGGCGGCATTGATCTTGTCCACCAGGCTGTCGAGGGAATCGTTGTCGATGACGATATCGGTGGCGCCGATGGTCAGGGTGCCGGAGGTGAAGTTGGCATCGGTGCGGCTCTCATAGCTACCGTTGCTGACATCTTTCTGCTGCCGAGCGAGACTTTTGACACCGATGTTGTAACTTCCGGGCAGGGCGGTCCCTGATGCGGAGACGGAAAAATAATCGGTGCTGGCTGCCTTTGCCGAATAGGCCCGGACCTCCTCACTGGTATCGAGATTCTCGAATTTCGCCAGGAGTGTTTTTAACTTGGTGTCAAGGGTGTCGAAGGCTGCTTGGCGATTGTTGAAATATTCCTTGTCCGACTCCAGACGATCCAGCGGTTTCCGCTCGATTTCCATCAGGGCTTCGACGATGCTTTCCGTATCCATGCCACTGGCGAGACCACCGAAATTGATTGTAGACATGGCCTGTTCCTTTGCTGTCAGGTCGTGGTGTCGAGCAGCGATCCGCGCAGGTCGGAGACTTTCTCCGAGATGCCGAGTACTTCTTCCGGCGGGATCTGACGAATAACCTCGCCGGAGTCGGAGTCGACCAGACTGATGATCAAATCTTCATTTTGTTCATTTTTTTCAAACCGGACACTGTAGATCCCGTCATCCGTCAGAGCTTTGATCTTGGTAAGCACCTCCTCCGGCGCGACGAGTTTTTGAGAGTCGGTGCCTTCAGGATCGCTTGCGACCTTCTGTCGGTTGCGTTCGATGTTTTCGGCAGGAGACGGTGCCGGGGCAGGGTTAGCTGCTCCCAGGGATACCTGTTCCAATTTCATATTGTCCTCCCCTGGCTGAGTATGTGCCATCGGGTAAAGGGGGCGGCCAGGCCGCCCCCTTCGTGTTTAATGCCCCGGGGTTTAGCCGAGCAGTGACAGGGCCAGTTGCGGGGTCTGGTTGGCCTGCGCCAGGATCGAGACGCCGGCCTGCTGCAGGATGTTCATCTTGGTCATCTCGGAGGTTTCCGTGGCGATGTCCGTATCGACGATGC
>SABL01000153.1 GCA_009928985.1 Clostridia bacterium | reverse complement strand
CTTCTGGTTTTTGCAGGCATGGGGTTCCACCGCCAGCTGTGGCGTTATGCGGGTCTGGGCCAGTACAGTGTCCTCGTCGCCGGCACCTTGATCCAAACGGCTTTTCTGGTGATCGCCCAGGGGTTCATCCAGATCACGATCTCGCGCGCGGCTTACCTGATCTATTTCTTCCTGATCACGGGCCTTGTGATTGGGACCCGCCTCTCTTTCAACGCTGCTCGCAACAGCACGCCGCTGAAAAGAAACCTGCACCGTTTGCTACCCGGCCTGATGACACACCTGGCAAAAAAGAATGCGGCAGCTCTGGCAGAGCTGACTCAGTCGGCTCTACCGGCCAAACGCCTCCTGATCATCGGCGCTGGCGAATCCGGCAGCGAGGTGATCCGTGAACTGCATCGCCACAACGAGACCGGTACGCCGGTTGTTGTGCTCGACAAGGACCCGAACAAGCGCGGTTACAAGATCCTCGGGGTCCCGGTCTTTGGCGACCTGACGCGGCTTTCGGAAGCGGTGGTCAAGTACCGCGTCGATGAGGTGGTCCTGGCCCTGCGCCGTGCCTCACCGGCTGAGATCCGCCCGATTGTCGATTGCTGCCATGCGGCTGGTGTACCGCTGAAAACCGTGCCTCATTTGTCAGACCTGATCGGCGGTCAGATTCAGGTCAGTGCACTGAAGACCTTTGAAATCCAGGACCTGTTGGGCCGTGACGAGATCGCGCTCAATCTGGAGCAGATTGCCCAGTATCTGAAGGATGAGACCGTGCTGGTCACGGGTGCGGGTGGCTCGATCGGCGCCGAGTTATGCCGCCAGATCGTCCAGTTCCAGCCGCACCAGCTCCTGCTGTTTGACAATAACGAAGTAACGGCCCGCCACACGCTGGAGATGCTGCAGGACTGGCTACCAGCTTTGACCGAAGCCCAGATTGTGATTGGATCGGTCCGTGACCTGAGCCGTCTTGACCAGGTGATGACGAGCTATCGGCCGACGATAGTTTTCCATGCCGCGGGTTACCATGATTGCACGATCCTCGATGGCCAGGCCGAAGAAGCGGTGAAGACGAATGTCTTTGGTACGTATAATCTGGCCCTTCACGCGGTCAGGGCCGGGGTGGGCAAATTCGTTCTGATCTCGAGCAGCCAGGCGGTTAATCCGACCCATGTGATTGGGGCGACGCGACGCATTGCCGAGCTGGTGGTCCAGAACCTGAGCCGGCGCTTTCCGGACACGCTCTTTGCCGCGGTCCGCCTCGGCACTGTGCTCGGTACCTCGGATGGCCTCGATGCCCGTCTACAGCGTCAGATCGCCCAAAGCAAGCGAGTGGTCCTCCATGATGCCGAGCAGAAACGCTACCTGATGACCCTTTCAGAATCGGTCAGCCTGATCATCCAGGCGGGGGCTCTGGCAGAGGGGGGCGAGGTCTTCGTCCTGGATACAGGGGAGCCGACGCGCCTCTTGGATCTGGTCCAGGACATGGTCCGACTCAGTGGTCTCGCCATTGGCCGGGATGTCACGCTCGAGAGCCGGGCTGAGGGGGCCTGTGTCCACACGGAGCCTGAGATCGAACAGCTCCACCTCGCCTACGAGGTCCTGCGCCCGACGGCGCACCAGAAGATTCAGGTCTACAATCCGGTCCGCGATGAGGAACTGCTCTGGCCGGAGATCGACAGCCTGACCCATGTGATCGGCAGCAAGCAGCAGGAGATCAACAACCTGCTCCTTGACATGATCACCGACAAGCTGGCGGATGACAGTGGCTGGCCGGAGGGTTTCACTTTCGAGGGCAAGAAATCGCTGGTCAAAAACCCGGTCCGTCTCCAGGGCCCGGTCGCGCCGGCGACGCACCCGCGCATCTACCTGGCCTCACCGCATATGAGCGACGAGGGCTACGAACAGGCCTTTGTCCAGGAGGCGTTCGACACCAACTGGATCACGTCGCTGGGCAAGAATGTCACCGAGTTCGAACGGGAACTGGCCCAGTATGTCGGCACCGACAGTGCGGCGGCATTCACCTCGGGCACGGCTTCGATCCACCTGGCGCTCAAGGCCTGTGGTGTCGGGGCGGGGGACATCGTCTTCTGCCAGAGCCTGACCTTTGCCGCAACGACCAACCCGATCCTCTACCAGAACGCGGTTCCGGTCTTCATCGACTCAGATGAGCAGACCTGGAACATGGACCCGGCTGCCCTGGCGGAGGCGTTCCAGAAATACCCGCAGGTCAAGGCGGTCATCGTGGTCCATCTCTATGGCTTTGCCGCGGACATGGATCCGATCGTGGCTCTCTGCCGCGAACATGGCGTGACCCTGATCGAGGATGCCGCCGAGAGCCTCGGTGCGACCTACAAGGGCCAGCCAACTGGCACGTTTGGCGACTACGGGATCTTCTCGTTTAATGGCAATAAGATCATCACGGCGTCGGGTGGCGGCATGCTGGTCAGCAAGAACGCCGAGCGCATCGCCAAGACGCGCTTCTGGGCGACCCAGGCCCGCGACCAGGCGCGCCATTACCAGCATACCGAGATCGGCTACAACTACCGCATGAGCAACATCGACGCTGGCATCGGCCGCGGCCAGCTGCGCGTGCTCGACCAGCGTGTGGCCAAGAAAAAGTACATCTACGAGTTCTATAAACGAGAGCTGAGCCACCTCGAGGGCGTCCATTTCCAGCCGGTCAACGACTGGAATGAGCCCAACTACTGGCTCTCCTGCCTGACTCTGGATGGCCCTGTGCAGCCGCTCCAGATCATGGAAGCCCTGGAGAAGGAAAATATCGAGTCCCGCCCGATCTGGAAACCGATGCATCTGCAACCGGTGTTCGCCCAGTATGACTTTGTGGGCAGTGGTGTGGCAGAGCGGATCTTTGAGACGGGTGTGTGCCTGCCGAGCGATACGAAGATGGGGGACGCAGATCTGTACAGGGTGTGTGGGATTATTCGCGGGTTGTGGGGGGAAGAGGCTGAAGTGAACCCTGCAGACACCTCTTTTCGTGCTACTATACAGAAGACAGGAGTGTGATTGAAAATGAAATTGGCCGAAATCTTATCAATTTACAAAAATGAATCGATCATGATTCTGCTAAAAGGAGAAACCATTTCTTACCCGGATATTAAAATGTTACCAGATACAATCAAACAGCACGAAGTCGAAGCGCTCGAAATTCGAGATGGCAAGTTATGTGTCGGTTTGAAAAGTGGAGCAGAAGATCGTTCGTTAAATGATCTGGGTTACTCGTTTGAAGCTGGAATATAGCTTGAAATGATTCACGATGGGGTGCAAAGCGCCCCATCCCTTAAAAGCGCGGTACGGCCCCCTCCTTGGAGCTCATATCGCGTTTTTTTATGCCTGTCATGTTCAAAAAATGAACAAAACCATTTAAATGATGTCAAGGAGCACCCATGAATCCGTCCCATCTCCCCAATTACGATAAAGACTACCTTCTCCTCAGCACCATTGATGGCAACAGCCACATCTCGCAACGTGAGCTCTCACAGCGCACGGGGTTGTCGCTCGGCGCTGTCAATCTGCTCCTGCAGAAAATGATCCGCGAAGGTCTCGTAAAAATGGAGACAATTCCCGCCAATCGGGTTATTTATCTCCTGACCCCCCAAGGGCTGGCGGAAAAAGCACAGAAAACTGTCCGCTATCTCCGTTTGCATTATCAGGAAATCCTCCAGATGAAGGAAAAAATTTGGCGAAAGCTCAATCAGCACAGCGAAAACAATCGAGAGATTGTAATCTGCCTGCCACAGAGCGAGTTGAAAGAGCTAGTCAAAATGGCAATCCGCGAATATGTCACCGTGATTCCCAAGGTAAAGGTCAAAATGTTGGAAAAAAATGAACTGGAACAACTAGACCTTCAGAGAAATAACCTCATCCTGCTCTATCTGCCCGATGAACAAGCCAATGATCAGCAACAGATGGAGCGAATGGGGTATAAAACGGATTTATTGATATAGGGAGGAAGTCATCATGAACCGTCATTCCAAGGGGTTTACTCTGATTGAAATCGTGATTGTTATCTCGATTCTCGCCATCCTCACGGCAATCGCAATTCCAAGCTATTTGAACTCCAGAAATCGAGCAGAACAAGCTGTCTGTATAACAAATCGGAAAACAGTTGCCAGATCTTATGCTGCTCGAATGCTAGAGGATGAATCCTCTGGTATAACGTTTGATCAATTCATGGTAGAGAATTTCACAGAAATTTGCCCTTCTGGTGGGGTGATATCAAATATTGAGGGAAAAATCCAATGCAGCATCCATGATGATGCTCCGGAAGTAGAGGATGATCCACCTGAAGAAGTGCCTTGGCTGTAAGTAATTAGGATGATAGATCCTATTGTGAATATGATTGATTGGATGAATAGCACGAC
>SABL01000152.1 GCA_009928985.1 Clostridia bacterium | reverse complement strand
GGCACTGGCCGCTTCGATCGCGCCCTGGTACAGCCAGGCCGGAACGCGGTCGGGCATCCGGTCGCGGATAGCCTGGAACAAAAGTTCAGGCTCAACCAGGGATGGATGGACCATCAGGGACTCAACAGCAGAGAAGCTGGCTGAACTATTGGTTTCCGGCAAGGATGGCAACTCAAAATCCGACCGGCTGTCTTTTCTGGCCAGCGGGTCAATTTCGAATTCATCCTCGGGATTCTCACTCAGGCGCGGCCACCAGGCAGCCAGATATTTTTCGATCGCCTTGAGGTTGTGGCAGTCGTTGAATACCAGCAACGCGTTGACGAATTCACGGTTGATCATGACTTCAGAAGCCAGTTTGTAGAGGTCTGCCGTTTCCCGTTCCAGGACATCGTGCGTATCGGCCGATGAATAGCCACTGTCGGTAAGGACGCGGGCAATATCTTCCGGGGATCTGGCCTCGATCAGCCGGTTCAGGCGACCGATGTCCATCAACTGCCCTTCAAGGGCCCGGATCCGTCCGGTCGCATAGCCGTATTGATTGCTGTCAACGAGAGGTTTCTTACGCATGTCTAACTCCGTATCCGTTGGGCTGGTGTGTCAGCCAGCGTCCGGGAATAAAATCCCGGCTGCCAGGGCTGCCAGTTGCGGCCGAAGATTTCTGACAAGCAAATCAAACGTCAAGTTCTCCTCGATCCGGCCCCGGCTCAGGATAAGCCCACCGGAAAATGTGCCAGGTTCGCCGGAAAGTTCCCAGCTTTTACCAAGAACTGCGACCACTTCCTGCATCAAAGCCTGGTCCGCAGCGTTGGTAGTCACTGCGCCACCGGATGCACCGGTCGCCTGGATCATCCTGACATACAAATCTTTCTTCTCGGCGGCATCGAGCTCGCTCAGTTGCCGGGTCGCCTCCGCAATCACCTCATCGATCAGGGTCTGCCGGGCTTCGAGCAAGACACGCCGCGACTCGAGAGCGGCCTGGCTGCTGGCCCGGTTGATCACCGAAGCTGCAGCCTGCTGGCCCTTGTGGTCAGCTTCTTGCCGGATCACGGCACAAGCCTGGTCCGCCTGGGTTTTGATCTGGTCGATTTGCTCCGCTGCGCCAGCCTCGATCTGGGCGGCTTTTTCACGGGCGTCAGCCAGGATATGTTCGACAATGGCTTCAATTCCGTCCACTGCGAGTGCTCCTTTCACCGGGATAGTCTGCTGGTTCTATCATCAGCAACGATCAGACCGGCTTGATGTTGAGGACGGACAGCACGGTTGCCAGCAGGGCCAGGATCGCGTAGGTTTCAACCATGGCAGCGAGGACGAGGGCCTTGGACTGTTCCTGGGGGCGCTTGGCAACGAGAGCGATACCGGCTTCAGCAACACGGCCCTGATAGACAGCAGAGAACAGGCCGACAAAAGCAATCGGCAGTGAAGCCATCAGGTAGGCCATACCCGTCTGCCAGGACAAGCTGGCGGAGCCGGAAAGAAGGCCTGACGAGTTCATGATCATGAACCAGGACAAGAGACCGTAGATACCCTGAGTGCCCGGCAGAGCCTGCAAGATCAAGACTTTGCCGAATTTGGCCGGGTCTTCGGTCAAAACACCGGTGGCGACTTCACCGACGCGGCCGACGCCTTTGGCGGAGCCGATGCCGGGGAGCAGGGCGGCCAGTGCGCCAGCAAGCAAGGTCAGGCCTGGGCCCATGAGGCTGATGAGTTCGTTCATGTTAGATACCTCCTGAAATTGGATCGACTATGTTTTGGATCGTTCGGATCAAGGTTTGCGGTCAAACTGGATGAAACGGGTGCGGATGCGCAAGGGTTTGAATAAACGACCGCCCCCCTCGTAGAATTTACTGAAAAACTCGACATAATGCAGACGGCTGGTATGGACGTAAGCGGACAGGGCGGACAACGCCAGATTCAGCGTGTGGCCGATCAGGGCTGCGATGATGAAAACCACATAGCCTATGGGAGTCGGCCCGAGCATGAAGCCAAGCTTGTTGAAGACCATGGCGATGACACTGGTGGCCAGAACCAGGGCCAGGATACGGGTGTAGGACAAAATATCACTGAAATAGGCGGTGATGTTGTAGAGGGACAGGAGCCCTTTGACCAGGCGCAAGATCGGATTTTTTGAATCGCGGCCGCCAAACAGGAGCAGGACAGCGGCGCCAGCGATGGCCATCACCTGGCCGGCCAATTTCAACGAAACACCGGGAATCAGGCTGTCACCACCCAGCATCAGACCCAGGCCGGTGATCACCAGATACCAGGGCACCACATCTACCAGGGCATCAAACAGCCTGCCAGTTTTGGCCAGCAGATAGATCTTGGCCCCCATGGCGGTGAACAAGTGAAGCACCCCGAATACCATGCTCCAGACCATCAGGGTCATGGGTTCCTCCATCGGGTTGAACCACAGCGATGGGACCACGATCTTGCCTTGGCTCAAAACTGTCAGCATGTCGCCAAAAAAGCCGCCAAACAGGATGCCCCAGATGATCGACCCGATCCCGCTGATGAAAAGCATGCGGGACATGCGGCCCATCTCGCCGGTGGCCTTTTTCTTGAAAGCCATGTAGCCGGTCAATCCCGTCAGCACCAGGCCATAGCCGATATCACTGAGCATCATGCCGAAAAACAGGAAGAAAAAGGGCGCCAGTAACGGGGAGGGGTCGACATCCTCATGCGAAGGCGGACTGAACATTTCAACAATGATTTCATAGGGCTTGACCAGCGTGTGGTTGTTGAGCTGAATGGGCGGACTCTCGCCCGCGACAGGGGGCCTGGTCTCGGCTGCCACCAGAAAGCGCTGCTTCAAGGCATGTGTCATGTCATCTGCCAGTTTTGCCGGTATCCAGCCAGTCAGATAAAATGTGTTGGCTGTGCCCGGTAAACAATTGAGCGCATCGATCTTGTCACTTTGCAACAGGTAATAGTCATGCAACAGTTCAAAATCCTTGCCCTGGCTGACAAAGTCCAGCAGCTCTTTTTCCAGGCGTTCAAACCGGCGCTGATTGTCGTCCGAGCGGTCTGCGATGTCCTCCAGGATCTGGCGGGGTTTTCCGGAAAGACCCAGGGCAGGCAACAGATGGAAACCATGCTGGCGCAGGCCGGTGTGGACCAGGCCTTCTCGAAATTTCAATGTGACGACGACCACGCGGACACTGGCAATGTCTTCGGAATAGACTTCCACGTGGGTCTCGGGGGCTTCTTCCCTGGCCTGGGCCAGAAAAGCCTCCAGAGCATCCCGGGACGGGAAAGCACCAGCGAAAACCACAGTCTCACGAGTGGCTGTCATCGCCAAGTCAAGATCGAGCCCGTCCCAAGGTGTCAGGATTTCGCGGACTGTTTCATCCTGGGCGATGCTGGTGCGAAGCTGGGCAATCTGAGTCTGGATATGCTCAAACGAATGGAGCTGCTCCATGATTTCATGCTCACGCTGGCCGGCCAGAACGAAATCCTCGGCCTGGGCCAGGCGCTTGGCTGAACCCATGTGATGGCTCTGGGGATCCTGCTGCCGGCAATATTCTGCCGCAGCTTCCAGTCGCGAAACGGAATTCAGCGACAAAAAGCCCCGTTCATCGTACGGCTCGAGAGATTGTGGAACAGGCTGGGGCGGCATCTCATCCAGCTCGACGGCACCAAGGCGGATCAGGGACTCCATGATGTCCGCCTTCTGTGTGGCCAGTCCGACCAGGGTGAGACGGCTCATTTCAATGACGGGCACTGTCGGTCACAATCCTTTCCCTGACTGCAGCAACAGCGGCAGCTTTTCTATCCTGGGCGGCCTGCTGGATCGCTGCGCTGTCCTCCAGAGCCTGGTCGCGGCCCTGGGCCAGCTGTTCACTGGCTTTTACACGGGCAGCAGCAAGGCGCTCCTGCACCATCTGCTCGGCTTCACTCCGGCAAACTACAAGAGCCTCTTGAGCTTCTTGACGTGCCTGTTCCTGGCGGATGCGGCCCTGTTCAACAGCCTGAGCAATGATTTGCTCTGCTGCTTGTTCAGCTGCCTGGATACGAATGAGAAAATCCTGGTCGGGCATCGGTTAAACCTCCCGGGGAACTGGTCGTTGTGTCTGATTTTTATCTCTATGAACGGCTTTGCCAGACACGCACGCCCAGAATTATAGCATAGGAATGCAGCTTTGCGATGTCTCTTTTAGGCAAAGACTCATAAAAAAATGTGTTCTGATCATGGTTCATGGTGATATTGCACGCATTCGTACCGGAATGATCCGCTTGAGAACCAGAAGCAAGAGACTAGCCAGCAAAAGTGGCAGTGCAACCAGGAGCACAACCGCAGCCGACAGCGATAGTTCGAACACAATCACCGGCGCGATGGCCAGTCCAGCGAATATCAATGCAGCGACCATGCCGTACAAGACATTCATGTT
>SABL01000151.1 GCA_009928985.1 Clostridia bacterium | reverse complement strand
GTACCGATCCGGACCTGCGCGAAAAGCTCCTGCGCAAGACGTTGCAGTCGCTGGACTGCCGCAATTGCGGCAACGCAACTCTGATCGCGTCACCTTTGACGTATCTCGACCAGGATCACGGCCTGCTCATCGAATGCCGGCCTGACCTGACCCCGGCTGAACTGGAAAACCGCCTCAGCCAGCTCCGGAAAGAACCGGAGCTGGCCGGGGTGCTCGCGGGTGATTCCTGCTTGCGCCTGGTTGCCGCGATGAATGACCTGATCGAAAAAATCCACATCCGGGAGCAACAGCTCGATGACCGGGTGCTGGAGATCGTCAAGCTTGCCGTCCTGCGTCATGGGTCTGCCGAGACTCCCATCGAAGAATTGCGTTTCGTCAAAGCAGCTGGTGATGAGCTCCATTTTGTCATTAGGAATGATGACGGCTGGTTCCAGTATGCTCTGCCCGGCCAAACGTATGACAATGCCGCCCAGCTCTTGGACCGGCTGACCGATACTGGCCAATTGCCTGAGCTCGAGGCTGACACGTTGTTCATGCTGATTGACCAGACATTTGCAGCCCGCTGCCTGGATGCCTTCACAGCAGCAGGGACTGATCCAGGAGAAGCATGAGCACCGGCATCGCCGCTTGCCCCAAAATGTGAACAAAGAATCAAATTTTAAATAACGTGCAATATAATGTAAAAATACAGAATAATAACCCGTAATATAACATGAATATATGTTATACTCTCCTTAAAAACATCGAGGGGAGTATTTTTATGCACCGTAAAATTATGCAAGACTTCCTGGATTGGAAGAGCAGCAGCTATCGCAAACCTCTGGTTGTTCAAGGCGCCCGCCAGGTGGGCAAGACCTATTCGATTCTCGAATTCGGCCGTTCGTACTATGAAAATGTCGCCTATCTCAATTTTGAAACCAGTCCATCCCTGGTAAAAACTTTTGACGAAAGTCTGGATCCGGATTATCTGGTCCCGGTCTTGTCCCGCCTGGCGGGACAGACGATTGTAAGGGAAAAGACCCTGCTTGTCCTGGACGAGATTCAACTGTGTGAGCGGGCACTTACGGCGTTGAAATATTTCTGCGAAAACGCACCGGACTATCATGTGATTGCCGCTGGCAGTTTGCTCGGGGTTGCGGTCAATCGCGAGAGATATTCTTTCCCCGTCGGTAAGGTAGACTTACTGACTCTCTACCCGATGGATTTTGAAGAATTTCTCCTGGCACAAGGAGACGAAGCTCTGGTCAATCAGATCCGGACTTGTTTTAAACAGAACACACAGATGCCCCAAGTCCTGCACGATGCCGCCATGTTAGCTTACCGGCAGTATCTAGTGGTTGGTGGTATGCCGGAATGTGTGGTGAAATTCAAGGAAACCAAAGACTATATCTTGATCCGGCATACGCAGAAGACCATACTGGCCAGTTACCTCCATGATATGAGCCAATACAACCAGAACAATGAAATCAAAAAGACACGTCTGGTGTATGACAACATCACGGTTCAACTTTCGAAAAAGAATACCCGGTTTCAATATAAACTGGTTAAAAAAGGTGGCCGGGCTTCAGAGTTCGAAAATGCGATCGAATGGCTGGCCCTATCAGGTATCGTAACCAGAATCTACCAGGTTGAGCAGGTCAGAAAGCCGCTGGAAAATTACCGTGACATTGATTCATTCAAAATCTATGTTTCTGACGTCGGCTTGCTCTGTGCAAAAAAGGATATCATTGCGGAAGATATCCTGTATTTGTCAGATGAACTGGATGATTTCAAAGGTGGAATGACCGAAAACTATGTTTGCTGCCAGTTGGCTGCCAACAAATACACCTGCTATTATTGGTTTTCACCGCGCGGTGCCGAAGTCGATTTCATCATCCAGCGCGAGGGCAAGATCATTCCGGTCGAGGTCAAGTCAGCTGACAACACCAGAGCCAAAAGCCTGGGGATCTATCTGGAGACTTACAAACCGTCCTATGCGATCAAATTGTCTGGTCGAAATTTCGGCCAGGAAAATGGCGTGAAAACGATCCCGCTCTACGCCGCGTTTTGCCTTTAGAGCGGCAGGGACTGCTCCAGGAGAAGCATGAGTACTGGCATCGCCAAGTTGACAACCAGGCTGACCAGGGATGTGAAGACGACGATGACAAACGTGACCAGGACAAAGCAGCGGTTCTCGTCAAACCCCGTCAGCTGGCGGATTGCGAGGTAGAGAACCAGCAGCGCAATCGCCAATCCGGCGGCCAATGTGAGCAAACTGGCCACGGGTACCAGGGTCAGGGACATCAGGGCTAAAAGCTGGAATAACGCCAGATAGAAAATGACCGGGACAAAGCTCGCTGCCACCCGGGTCAGGGCGAAAGGAGCCTTGAAGACGTATTGCAGCGTCAAATGGGTGACCAGGATCAGGAGCCAGTCAAAAACCAGCGCCAAACCAGCACCCTGGATAAACAAAAAGAACCCGGCGATGAACGGATTAGCAGCTAGCTGGACCTGAGTCAATTGCAAGAGCAAATCAAGGGTGCCAAGCTGGTCGATCCGGACCATGGCCAGACCGCCCAGTGCGGCGTGAATCAGTGATACAACCAGGAGACGGTGTGGATTCAGGTACTGGACTGCCTGGCGGATGGAGTCGACAGGCCGGGTCAGGTAGCGCAGATACTGGCCAAAACCCGCCAGGAGAGCGACGGTATCCATCGATTTTTTATTGCCAGAGCTGCCATAAGGCGGCTTTTTTTGGCCGAAGGGCTGACTTTTAGTTGTCGCTGCCTTGAAAGATGCCCAGAATCCTGGTCCTTTGGGCTTCGCGCTGCCAGTCCTGGCTCCGGACTGACTTGTGCCTGAGCTGGTTCTGGATTGCGATCCATTGCCTGGACTGGCTTTGGCTTGAGAAGTTCCAGTTGTGTTATGAGTCTGTCTCGACTGCCCCTGGTGGGATCCGCCTGCAGCATGAGACCTGCAGTTGCACTTTTCACCTGATGCCAGTTCACGACCACAGTAAAAACAATAGCGAGCCATTCAGCAGGCAGCCTCCTGAAGCGTTTTGGTTCAGATTACAGCAAATATGTTATCATAATGTGACCAAAGCAAGAACAATGTGCCCTTCAGATGGTGCCAAAAAGTTCTTTGCACCAGCCAAGGAGCAGCCATGAACATACCGGAAAAACTGACAGCAGCCTTTAACCTCAAGCCCAGCCTAGTCGACGGTATCATCGCCCTGATTGACGATGGGTCAACGATCCCTTTCATTGCCCGTTACCGCAAAGAAATCACCGGCAATCTCGACGACCAGGTCTTGCGTGCTTTTGCTGAGCAGCTGGAGTCCTTGCGCAATCTTGAGACGCGCCGGTCGGATGTCATTCGCTTGCTCGGTGAGCAGGGGGTAACCGACCCTGAGCTGCTCGCACAGGTTGGGGCTGCAGACTCCCTGACTCGGCTGGAGGATCTCTACCGCCCCTACCGGCCCAAGCGCAAAACGCGTGCCTCCGTCGCCCGGGCCCTGGGTTTGGGTGATTTGGCTGGGCTGATCTGGGCTCAGAAGACACCCCTGTCCAGTCTTGAAAAGCAGGCCGCCGCCAAAGCCGCCGAGGTTCCGGAGCTGCCCACTGCCGAAGCTGCCCTCGCTGGTGCCATGGACATCGTCGCCGAACAACTGGCTGACGATGCGGCCATCCGCGCCGCATTGCGCGCTCTGTTCTGGCGCGAGAGCGTGCTGTTCAGCAAAGCCAAGAAGAAAGAAGACAGCGTCTACCGCCAGTATTATGACTTTTCGGAACCGGTCAAGCGCATCGCCGGCCATCGTGTCCTGGCCATTGACCGGGGTGAACGGGAGGAGTTCCTTTCGGTTGCGCTGGAAGTCCCGGAAGGCTCAGCCCCGGACATCATGGAAAGAGCCGTTCTGCGTCCGCAAAGTGCCTGCCCTGAGCTGATCCGGGCCATCGTGGCCGATGCCTGGAAGCGGCTCATCGCGCCTTCGCTGGAAAATGAAATCCGCAGCGAACTGACGACCCGGGCCCAGGAAAAAGCGATCACGGTTTTTGCCGAAAACCTCCGGAGTCTCCTGATGGTTCCACCCATTCGCGGCAAGACGGTGCTCGGACTTGATCCAGGCTATCGCAATGGCTGTAAGCTGGCCGTGGTCGATCCGACTGGACGCTTGCTCACGACGGGGGTCATTTATCCGACTCCGCCCCTCAGCCGGATCGACGAATCCTCCGTGGCAATCAATAAACTGCTGAGCCTGTATCCGGTTGACCTGATTGCTATCGGCAATGGCACGGCCTCGCGCGAGACCGAGCAATTTGTCCGCACCCTGATCAAGAACGACAATCTGACTGTCCGCTGCCTGGTGGTCAGCGAGGCTGGTGCCTCCGTCTATTCGGCCTCCCCCAAGGCCGCCGCCGAATTCCCCGATCTCGATGTCAATGTCCGCAGTGCCGTGT
>SABL01000150.1 GCA_009928985.1 Clostridia bacterium | reverse complement strand
GCCTTGTTGCTGCCAGCGACCCTGCCTGAAATTTTCACCAGCGCCGACTACGCCAAAGCTGCCCGCACCAGCCGCAGCACGGCCCAGATCGCTTTGAATATCTTACGGTTCCTGGAAGTGGTCGAGCCTTGCGGCAAAAGTGGTCGTTCACAGACCTATCGTCAAACATCAAGCCCTGGCACGGCTTTGGCACCTTGCGAAACTGAAACGGTCGTGTAACAGTATTTTAAGAGAATTCTATGCGTCCCCTCTTGTTTGTCAGATCCATTTTCTGTAAATTGACAATCAGAACTCTGTCTACGGATGATAAGATCCCTTGCCAGTGGGAGCGTGCCATGGTTTGCAGAACTGACCTCAAGTCCGGCTTTACTTTGATCGAACTGGTTGTTGTCATGGCCATTCTCAGTGTTCTGGCGGCAATAGCCGTTATGCTTGTTCCTGCCATGACCGAAAAAGCCCGCGTCGCAACGGACAGGCAAAACATCGCCGTACTCAATACGGCGACCCAGCATTACTTATTTAACGCGACCTCACCCAACGCCTTTGAAGTCGTTTCTGAAACCAGTGATTCCCGAATGAAAAAACTGATTGAGGCAGGATTATTGACGGAGCTTGTGACACCGCAGCAAAAAAACAAGGTTTTCGAATGGAGTCTTCTCGATCAGACCTGGCAAATGGCTGCCTCGTTGCCCGAATCCGGAGCAACGCTGCTAGCTGACCCTGAAGAAGAACCGGATGGTAGTTCTGAGCCATTAGAAGAGGAACCCTCTGATGGCGAGTTCGGCCTGGGCCTGGACGATAAATCCAGTTTCATCACGACATACACCGGATCTGGTTCCATCATTGAAATCCCGGGATCAATCAACGGAGTGACCGTGACTGGCATCGCCGCCGGCGTTTTCCAGGGCAAAGGCCTGACTGAAATTACCCTGCCAGGGTCTGTCAAGACGATTGATGCAACTGCATTTTTGGGAAATAGCATTATTAAAATCACAATCGGCACGGGCGTATCGATCGCTGGCAAGGCATTTTCCGGCAGTGACAAGTTCATCAAGACCTATTCAGCAACTGGATCTGCCGCTGGGACCTATGTTTATGAAAAAGGCGAATGGGCCAAAGAATAAACTTGATCTTGCTGTCTATGTCCTCTTTCGGCATGATGAAGTGATAAAGATCCCGACCAGCGAATTTTCAAGGTTGATCCATCAAGGAGCACTTCATGCAAACCATCAAAGAGGTTGCCAAAATGGCAGGTGTCGGATTGGGAACCGTCTCTCGCGTTCTCAATGATTCGGGATACGTCAAAGAGTCTACCAGACAAAAAGTGCTCGCAGCGGTCGAGGCACTCCATTATGTCCCCAATGACGTTGCCCGTAATCTACGCCATCAGTCAACCCGTTTTGTCGGCCTGATCATCCCCACGATCTGGCATCCTTTTTTCTCGAAGCTTGCTTATTTTATCGAGCAGGAGCTCTACTTGTCTGACTACAAGATGCTTCTGTGCAATACCGAACAGGCTCTCGACAAGGAATTGCGTTATTTTGAAATGCTGCAAAAAAGCCAGGTCGCAGGCATCATCATGATTTCCTACAATGACTTTCCGGAACCACAATCCGATCTGCCGATTGTCACCATCGATCGCATCATCTCCCCTCGTTTTTTGCACGTTTCTGCTGACAATAGCCACGGCGGTGAGCTGGCAGCAGAAGCCCTGGTTCAGAGAGGCTGCCGGAAACTGCTGTTTCTCGGCAGTGCATCGCCCGTTCCCACCGAAGTCGACAACCGGCGGGAAGCCTTTGTCCGTAAAGCGCGGGAATTGGGCGTCAGCTGTACCGTCTACGAAGAAACCGTCCTGCTGAAACAGGAGATGCCTGTCATCCAGAATTTTCTCGCCCAAGACATCCCCTTTGATGGTGCATTGACTTCATCGGACCTTTTTGCAGCCGCCCTGATCAAAGCTATGGGTGAAAAAGGCCGGGCTTGCCCAGACGATTTCCAAGTCATCGGATTCGACGGTATCCAGGACAATCATTACTTCAAACCCATACTTGCGACCATCCGGCAGCCAGTCGAGAAAATGGCCCGGAAAAGCGTCGAAATACTGCTGGGAAAAATCAACAATCCGACATCTGGTGAAGATACAATCATCGACATCGAATTTTTCGCCGGGGAAACCATCAAGCCAATCATCTGAAAATCAAGGACTCATGCGATAGGTCCTATCATGACGGGAAATTTATTGTGCACTTTGCACAATATGTCATTCGAATGTTCTATCACAAACTTTGATAAATCAGCTATATCTTTTTAAAAGAAGGTGGTATATTAATCCTATGTGGAAACGTTGCCACATTCACACACCATAAAACTTTCTACAGTCATCTGTGGGACAAATCAATCACCCGGCAGCAAGGAGGCGAGTTCAATGGCAACAGTCGAACAAGATATCCGTCCTGTTTACCATTTCACGCCCCGTCAAGGCTGGGTCAACGATCCGAACGGTCTTGTCTGTTTCAAAGGACAGTACCATCTGTTTGCCCAACACAATCCTCATGACGTCCGCTGGGGACCCATGCACTGGCTACACGCGGTCAGCAATGACCTTGTCCATTGGCAAGAATACCCCATCGCCCTGACGCCGGATGCCGATGGCATGTTTTTTTCCGGGTCAGCCTGGTATGATGCCGACAATCGCTCTGGCTTGGGAACGGCAGAAAACCCACCTCTGCTTCTGTTCTATACGCTGACAGGCGACAAGCCCCAGGCTCAACATCTGGCCTGGTCTGGCGATGGCATCCATTATCAATATGACAACCAGAATCCGATTGTCGAAAATCCCGGCATCGTTGATTTCCGCGATCCAAAGGTTTTTTTTGACCCGAAAGGGAAACGATTCCATATGGTCGTGGCCGCCGGTGATCATATCGAGTTCTTTGTTTCTGACAATTTTCGTCATTGGACATACACCGGCACATTCGGACCTGAAGGGAACCATTGTCCTGGGGTCTGGGAATGTCCCGATCTTTTCCCCCTGGAATACGAAGGTCAAACCTATTGGGTTCTCCTCATCAGTCATATCCGGCCGCGCGAGTCCGGTGGTCCGAAAACGCAATATTTCATCGGTCAATTCGACGGCCAATCGTTTCATTGCACACAACCGGAATCAGCGCCTGTCTGGTTTGATCCTGGCTTGGACAATTATGCGTCTGTTTCCTTTGCCGGTGTTCCATTTCCGCTTGTCATTGGCTGGGGCAGTAATTGGGACTACGAAGCACATCTGCCGTCACACGAATACAATGGGCAAATGACCTATCCCCGGGCTTTGCGCCTGACAGGGACCAGCCAAGGCTTGCGTCTGGCAGCCAGTCCCTGGCCTGATTTCTCCGATCTTAGCCCCTTGCAGCTCGACAGAATGATCGATCAACAGGCCGGCAAAACCGTCATTTCCAATCCAACGGTGATCAGGATCCAGGCTGAGGGAACTTTCAGCTTAAAGTTAAGCAATGATTCCGGGGAGCATTGGTCCATCTATCTAAATGTGCAAAACGAACTGATCCTCGACCGCCAGGCCGCTACCAAAGACATCTTTTGGCCAGAGACAACAGAAGATGCGTTTAGCCGAGTCAGCATCAGCCGTATGAGCAACACGTCTTGCTCACTCACGCTCTTCCTGGACCGGACAAACATAGAAGTATTCGCCGACGATGGGCTGATTGCCTGTCACCAGTTGCTGTTTGCCCGCCAGCCCTATGATCAGTTGATGTTCGAGGGTGAAGCCATTGTCACTGTCCGAGACTTGACCAGGGATGCAATCGTCCTGCCTTGATCCCGGCTTGTCTATTATAGAAAGCAAAATTGTTGGAGGAAGCATGAAGAACATGAAAAAATGGATGTCTCTCGTTCTGATCGTTGCCCTGTTTGCCACCTTGCTGACCGGTTGTGCCAGCCAGGCAACCACCGCTGTACCAGCCGAAACGGCCGCCGGCGAAACCACCGCTGCACCTGCGGCCAAATCCGATGTGAAAATCACGTTCCTGAACTCCAAAGGCGAAATCACCGCGCAGCTGGAAGAAGCTGCCAAAGCCTTTACGGCGGAAACTGGCATTGAGATGGAAATCATCCCTTGTCCGGCCGGCACTTCACCGTTTGAAACGGCCTCTGCCATGTACAGCTCGGGCAGTGCCCCGTCGATCCTGATGGTCGATCCGAATGACGTACCGAAGTTCACCGACAAGGTCCTCGACCTGAGCCAGGAAAGCTGGGTATCCCTGGCTATGCCGGGCGCCCTGGATGCCGGTTCTGTCGATGGTAAAGTGCTGGCCATGCCATTGACCGTTGAAGGTTATGGCATCATCGCCAATAAGAAGACCATCGAGACAGCCACGGGATCGGCATTTGATCCGTCTACAGTCAAAACCTACAGCGACCTGGAAACCCTTTTTGGCAACATCAGTGCTGGCGGTGTAGCTC
>SABL01000149.1 GCA_009928985.1 Clostridia bacterium | reverse complement strand
GAAAAATAGAGCCATAGGTCAGGCAGCTTCTCTTTTCCGATTCGCCCTGTCGATATCCATCGATACTTCGCGTGAGCTGTAGGGCTTAAACTTACCCGGTCCCACAATCACGCCCATCTTGTATCCGTAGGCCAGCCCGCTGGAAAGGTCCAGATCGCCGACCACCTCGTGAGAGACCGCGACGAAAAGACGCTGCTCCCGCTGCCGGAGAGACGACTGCCGCAGCTGCCACCACTGCTGCCCCCGCCGCTGGTGAAACCACCGCTGCCCCTGCCGCTGGCGACGCTGGCACCTATGCCCTGATCGTCAAGAACACCGGCAATCCCTACAATGAAAAAGAAGCAGAAGGATTCGTGAAAGCTGTCGAAGAATTCGGTGGCAAAGCGATCGTCAAGCGTCCGGCCAATCCGACCGCTGAAGACCAGATCGCCATGATCAACGAGTTGGTCAGCCAGAAAGTTTCCGCCATCGCCATCGCTGCCAATGACGTCGACGCCCTCCAGCCTGCCTGTGAAAAAGCGGCTGCTGCCGGCATCAAAGTCATCTCCCTTGACTCCGCCCTCAATCCGGCCAGCCGCCTGACCCATGTCCAGCAGGCTGACCCGGTCGCCATCGGCCGCGTCCTCGTCGAAGCCGCCTTTGACATGGCTGGTGGTTCCGGTGAATTCGCCATCCTGTCCGCCACCTCCACCGCAACGAACCAGAACACCTGGATCGCCAACATGGAAAAACTGCTCAAGGAAGACGCCAAGTACAAAGACCTCAAACTGGTCAAGACCGCTTACGGCGACGATCTGCGCGACAAGAGTGTCTCTGAAACTGAAGCCCTGCTCCAGACGTATCCGGACCTGAAAGTCATCGTCGCCCCGACCACCGTCGGCATCGCCGCTGCAGCCAAAGTCGTCACGGACAAAGGCCTGGTTGGCAAAGTCAAAGTCACTGGTCTCGGCCTGCCGTCTGAAATGGCTGCCTACATGACCGCTGACGGTTCCTGCCCCTACATGTTCCTCTGGAACCCGATCGACATCGGTTACCTGGCCGGCTATACCGCCAAAGCCATGGTTGAAGGCGCCACCGGTGCTCTCGGCGACAAAATCGAAGCCGGTGCCCTCGGCTCCCGCGAAGTCGTCACCGCCACATCCGGCGACGGCGGCACCGAAGTCGTCCTCGGCGACCCCTTCAAATTCGACACCGCCAACATTGGCGAATGGAGCAAAGTCTACTAATCCTTAGACAGCATCCCCAATGCCCCAATCCCTCAGTCAATAGAAGTGTTTAAGGCAATCATCAGATAAACTGCAACAAAAAGAGATGCCTGGTTCCTCGACCAGCAAAAAGCCGCCCTACCGCACAGATTGGATCTGTCGCGGGGGGCGGTCTCTTTGTGTGTTGTCCCCGGCCTGCCGGCCGTGTCCGGTCGCGCGGCTACACAACGACGGCCGGAATACCCAGCAGATCGGCCACTTTCCGGAACAATCCGGCCTGGTGGCCGACGGCCATGGCACAGTGGTGGGTCGGGGCTTCGGCAAACCAGCGTTCGAAGTAGGTGTCTGGATCGACGGGGAAACGAATCGGTGTCTGCGTATTGCCGATTTGCATGATGGGGCCATCGGTCGATTCGCCTTCGCTGATAATCATCTTGAGGCGACCGTCGCCGGTCTGCGTGACACCGAGCAGGGTGACCGGCCCAAGCCGGACTTTGGCCTCGACCGAAACGCCCGAGCCTTGTTTGCCGTGATAAAGGCCCATGCCGCGCAAGATCGGCTTGCCATCGGCGATCGCCACATGGAAAGGCCCGTCATGGCCCAGCAAAATCGTACCATCGACGTAATCAGCGACCACGATTTCGGAAAAACTGCCGCCGGCGCCGACCGTGTCGCAGATCTTCATCGCCAGGCTGGTCTTGATGTCCCCTTCGCCGGCGCAGGGGATGCCGCGCGCAGTCAGCAGCGAATGGCCGACGATGAAACCACTCTGCAAGTGTTCATAGGCATTGCCAGGTGCACCATGATAATAGTAGGCAAGGGCATCCAGATCAAACGCCTTGACCAGGCGCTCCTGGGCAGCTGCGACTCGGCACGACCACTCGAGCTGCTCTTCGGTTGGCTGGCGGGCGATCGGGTCAGCAGCGGAGTCGCCACTGATCTGGAAAAATGCCAGCACTTCGCTGCGCTTGCGTTCGATTTCCTCTGCCGTGACCTGCTGCAGATGTTCATCCAGATCGCACATTTCCAGGATTTGGACATGAAGTCCGGCCTGGGCCTGGAGCATGGTCCAGTCGCTGTACAAGTCGAGCATGCCGCTGTAGTTGTTGCCAAGAAAGCCGAACCGGCTCTGGCGCAAGGTTCGCCGGACTTTGGCCGCCTGGACGTATTCGAAAATCTCTTTCCAGGCCCGGATCGCTTCAGGACGGGTGGCTGTGTTCTCGTCCGCCAGGGAAATCGCTGGCGTTTCGCTCAGGCCTAGAAGACCGCTGATGACACGGAACGGTATGCCGGCCCGGTTGAAGGCATTGGCAATCTCCGGAACCGGGCAGGCTCCACAATGGGCGAGCCATTCACCCGTGGTCGACTGGGCATAGTTGATCCGGGCAGCCGGCTGCAGATTCAGCACCACCACCGGAGCCAGACAGACCTGATGGACCGGCAGGACGCTGTCACTGGTGATGTAGGTGGCACTGTGACAGAAGACCAGGTCGACATTGGCCCGGTTGAAAAATTCTCCGGCTTCGCGGGCACTGGCCGCACAGTCGACCAAGCCAAAGAAATGGACTTCAGAGGACTCTGCAAGCCGGCTGGCGATGAATTCGCCGTACTCGATCAGTCGTTCGCGAAGCCCGGGAAACTGGACCCAGTAGGCCTTGAGTCCGGTGGCATAGAGCCCGATGCGAGGCTTGGGGGTTGGTTTGATGGTTGCAACATCCATTGGCATAGTCCTCCTGTCTGGGATAAAAAAATATTGAACTGGATAAGGTGAGTATAGAGTTAACACGATTGCCTTTATAGACCAGATATTGGATAATAATATAAAAATATTGTCATGGAGATTGGGTTGTGAGTCTACCTGAACATGCCTTTGAACGCGTGACCTTGAAGTGGAACGAAGCCTCTTCACGCCTGACCCCGACACCGGGTCTTTTTGCCAGGGAGAACTTGCTTTATGTCCAGGAAGCGGGTTATTTCGAGACCGAACCGGGCTATTTGACCGAGCGCCGCGACTTGGATTCGCTGCTGCTGATCCTGACAGTTCAGGGCCAGGGTCAGCTCACTTGCCGTGGACACGTCTGGCCTCTGGCACGAGGCAGCCTGATGTGGATTGACTGCCGGGAGCCCCATTTGTATGAATCCATGCCAGGTGCGGCCTGGACCTTCTACTGGATCCATTTCACAGGAGCCAACAGCCGGGCCTACCATCGCCAGTTTGATGAGAAGGCTGACGGCCAGCCGGTCATCCAGCTGGATCCGCAGGAGGTGCAAGACTGGGCTGAGCTGTTTGGCCGGTTGATTCACCAGCAGAAGAGCCACGGCTATCAATCAGAGCTGCGGACAGCGCAGCTTTTAGTCGACCTGATGACGCGCGTGCTTTTGCACGAAACCGGACAGGCTGGCACACTGCCAAACCTCCATCCGGCGGTCACGGCCGCGATCCAGCTGATGGAGGAACACCTGTCTGGCGGAATCGGACTCAATGATCTCGCCCAATTTGCCAAGGTCAGCCGGTATTACCTGATCAAGCTGTTCGTCCGCCAGACAGGGCTGACGCCGATGGCCTTCTGGCAGCAGATCCGGTTGAGTGAAGCAAAACGGCTCCTGCACCAGACCGACTGGACGATCGAGCGGATTGGCGATGCTGTCGGACTGGTGCCAGCGAGTCATTTGATTGCGGTTTTCCGACGCGTCGAGCAGATCACCCCGGGCCAGTATCGCAAGCGCTGGTTCAATCGTGGATAAACATCAGTTGCAAAGGCGGGGTTGTTCCCGTCTCCGGATCAAAATCCATGACCATGATATCTTTCATGTAGTCGTTCCAGCGCGCAACGACCGGACTTTCACCCTGAACCCGGGTCGCAATCTCGATGTCAGCACATTCGTAGTAACCGAACAGATCGAGTCCGGAGAGCCAGATCGAGTAATTGTGAATGCCGGCGTCATTGAGGACTGCCGTCATTTCCGGCCAGATTTCATCGTGGCGCTTCTTGTAGTCGGCTTCGGTACCGGGGAGGATGCGGGCTCGCCAGGCGAACCGTTGCAGGGAATTAGCAGACATAAAAACCAGACCTCCATTTTTGATGGATGCCTGGTTCCTCAAAACCTATTATAATGAAATGGTAAGTTGTGGACAATCAAAAATTGTCAGCAGATATCATGGAATTCCACGAAATTGGACCTTTTTCATCCGATCCTGTTGCAGTTGGGATGCTTCTCTTGGATAATGACCTTGAACTGTATTTTATTACATCAAAAGCGTTATTTCATGCAC
>SABL01000148.1 GCA_009928985.1 Clostridia bacterium | reverse complement strand
TTATAATCTCTTATGTATAATCGTTTCGCCCGCTAGATTATGAAATAGATCCAGGTGTCACACAATATTGCCCGGCTGCCTGGTATCAGGCAATCAGTTTCTCGCATGACAACGAAGTTCTATTTATGGTTTCAAACAGCCGATCGGAACGACAAATATCCCATCTTCCCGGCGGTAGGCGAATTCTGTAGCCGTCAGGATCATCAGGAAAGATGGTTCCTGCATTTTTTGTGTATCCACTCGCGTGACGAATTTTTTCAGGTTGGCAGCAGCTGAATCAAATTCATTTGCCCCCATTTTTATTTCGATCGCACCCCAGCGGCCATCGCGGAGGACCAAGACGGCATCTGCTTCGAGTCCAGTTTTGTCCCGGTAATGGAAGACGTTGCCATCCAGCGAATCTGCATACACCCGAAGATCCCGGATGCAGAGGGATTCAAACAGATAGCCGAAGGTGTTGAAATCGCGCAGGAGCCTCTGGGCCGTGATCCCCATCACAGCAGTTGCGATCGATGGATCGGCAAAATGACGTTTGCTGGATGTTCGCAAGGGTGTTTTTGAGCGCAAAGCCGGATTCCAGGCGGCCAGATCTTCAACCACGAAAATCCGTTCCAAGGCATTCAAATAAGATGAAATCGTTGGGATTGTGATGCTTTCATCGGCTGCTTCCATATCTTGCTTGAGCGTCGACATGGATGCCTCGGTCGACAAATTCCTGGCAAGCGACCTCATGAGTTGACGCACTTTACCCGGGCTTTTCTCGATCGAGTCGACACGTGACACATCCAAGTTGATCACCGCATCCACATAATCCCTGGCTCTTTGCTCAGTGATTGCCTGGTCTTCGCCAATAGAAGCAGGCCAGCCCCCTCGGGTGATCAGCTCTGCCAGTTTTTCGATCGCAATCGGATTGATTCCAGCTAAATCCTCAGAACCTGCAAACAGATCTGCCAAAGAGACGATGCCTGCGGAATCCTGGGATTCAAACAAACTCATCGGCCTCATACGTAAACGAGAGATGCGCCCAGTACCGGTATGTGAAGTCAAGTTATCCCCCGGAACTGCTGAGCCAGTCAAAATGAATTGTCCAGTCTTTTGCCTTTGGTCAACTGTAAAACGAACCGCATCCCATAAAATGGGCGCGATCTGCCATTCATCTAATAACCTGGGGGTTTCACCTTCTAGCAAGAGGGAGGGCTTGATCGATGCGGTCTGCAAATAGGAAGCCTGTTTGTCAGGATCTTGCATCATGAGCACACTGTGGGCCTGATTCATAGCCGTTCTGGTTTTACCACACCACTTAGGTCCTTCAATCAAAACCGCTCCCGATGCACGGAGTGATTTCTTCAGTCTTTCATCTGCTATTCGCGGTAGATAATTCTCCATGGCCAAATCTCCTGCAGTGAGATAGCTTTATAATACCTCAATTTATGATTTGGCGCGATTTCATTTTATGGTTTGGCTTGTTTTTATTTTATGATTTGGCGCGATTTCATTTTATAGTTTGGCTTTTTGACTTGCTTTCATGGTGTTCCTCACGTTCAATCAGCGTCTGGCCTGCAGCTCTAAGGCAACCGAGCTGGTTTCATCGATCAGGATGCGGCTGATTTTCCAGCCGGAGATGGTTTTTTCCAAATATAGGGTGCCTTGCGGCTGATAGGTATAGGCTTCCTGGTTGGCGAGAGGCTGGACTTTTACTGTGACTTCATAATCGAAGGCAGGCTTGTCTGGCATGGAAAACGGACTGGGATTCAGCTGGATCGATTCGGGCGTCATTTCACACTGGTTCATGGCCATGACAGTCTCATTGCTCCAGATCGCACGCGATTCAACCGCTTCCTGGAAACTGGCCGGGGTCATCAGGCGCTCGTATTTCTTTCGCAGCGCCTGCTCGGCCATCTCCGCCGTCAGGCTACCGGAGGTGATCCGGGCAAGTAATTCAGATGACTCCTCGGCCGTGACGGTATACACCGTCTGCAGGAATGCCTCCGCCCGTTCCGTTTCCGTCATGGCATTCAGCTGCATCAGGTAGACAGCGGTCGTGAGGATGAACAGCAGGATGCTGATGGACACGATGATTACGACCCGTTTCTGCCTGGCTGTCATGATGAGATCCTTTCTATGAGCGAAGATTTCATCCGGCCATGATGCAATCATAAGCGACGATCTCCTGTGGATTGTTTCCCATGGAATCGATCCGGTAGAGCCTGGACCGATACGTTTCGGCACCCATTTCATCAAACGTGATTTCGTGCAAATAGAGCCAGCCGTCCAGAACCGCCACCAGATAGGCAAAACCAGCTTCTTCAGTTGAGACATCCGTAATCATCTGCCGTCCGCTGCCATCGAGCACAATTTGCACCAGCTCGCCGCCGGTTACTTCCATGTCATATTCAGTCCGTTCCAGCTGGTAGACAATCATCCCGCCATCCAGAAAGAAATTGAACGTGGGTTCGTCTGTCAGCTGTTGCCGGTCTGTTCCATCTGTCCGGATCCGGTACAGGGACCACTGGTCAGATTCATTGCAGTAATAGATCCAGCCATCGCTGACTGTGAAATCCCCGCCCGCCACCGTGTCTGAACCAACCAGTTCGGAATCGCGGCTTTCCAGATCGATCCGGACGATTTCATTCTGGCCAGAAAGCGCGAAGACCAAGTCCTGATCGACAGCTTCGAATGAATAGCCTTCCATGATGGATTTAAGCCCCGTCCCGTCCGTCCGGACGCGCTGGATCGACGGTTGCCAGGCATCATCATATCCACCCAGGAAGATCCAATCGCCGGCAATCTGCATCTGGTCCATATCCATACCGTCCAGCTCCAACAGCACCATCAAGCTGCTGCCATCCGACTGGATTTTCTGCACCTTTACCGAGATCGGCGTGCCGTCCTCGACGGTGGTGCTCTGGATAAAATACAGCCAGCCATCGACCAGATGAAGGGAGTGAATGCGAAAACCTTCGTGAATCAGCGTCCGCTCGGAGCCGTCCGATCGCATGCGATAAAGACCAAAGGCCGTATCCAGCGCCTGCATTTCTGACACGGTGTAGTAGATCCAGTCCCCCTGCTGCACGACCGGACCGCCATTGCCATAAACGTTAGCGGAGAGATCGTCAAGCGTCGTTTCATTAGTTGAAACCGGCTGTGTGGCAGTCGTGTTGTTTGGCTCGGCACTTTCTGACTCATCAGTCGAACCAGTCGCTTCTGAACCTGTCGATTGTGATCCATTCGGCCTGGTTGGTTGCCTGACACACGAAATGAGAAGGAACGTAGCCAGCATAAGGCATAAAAGCACGCTTGCAGTCCCAACGAATCGTTTCATGCTATTAGCCTCCATTTCACTCGGACATTCACATGGCAATATCGTGTAAACATTTCCCTTTAAATATGAGAAAATGGAATGAACCCAAACCCACCGTTCAGAAAGAATCCAGCACCATCAACCTGCTTCTATTTTCATTATACACGCCCATGGATTTTAAAAAGTGAAAACGGCAAACAGGAGGCTGCACCATGTCAGTGTCATCGGTTTACCAGACCGACATCGATACCATCCTGGCCAAACGACACGACCTGGGCGCTGACTTGTGGACGACACCTGACAAACGTCTGATCAAGGGCACCCCATTTTCAACCATGGATTGTGCGCTACTGCTGTTAGAGCTCGGTGTCGCGCCGACAGATCCGATTCTCCGCGACGTCGCTGCTCTGATCTGGAGCGTCAGGCGCGAAGATGGCCGCTTCAAACTGGCGCCAAGCGGAGCGATCTACCCCTGCCACACCAGCATCGCTGCCAATGTCCTTTGCCATCTCGGCTATGCCACAGACCCCAGGCTGCAGAAGACCTTCCAGCACCTGCTGGACATCCAGTATCACGACGGCGGCTGGCGCTGCAACAAATTCAGCTTCGGCCGCGGCCCGGAAACAGAATTCTCCAACCCTGGCACGACCTTGATCGCCTTGAGTGCCTTCCGTTTTACTCCCTATCTCAATCAAGATAACAGGCTCGACCAGGCAGTCGAATTTTTACTCAACCACTGGACCATCCGCATCCCGATTGGCCCTTGTCACTACGGTATCGGAACCTTGTTCCAGCAGGTCGAGTACCCTTTCGGCAATTACAATCTGTTTATCTACGTCTACGTCTTGTCGTTCTACGACCGGGCGAAAAAAGATCCGCGCTTTCTTGAGGCACTGGCACTACTTGAGTCCAAGCTGTCTGACGGCCAGATCGTCATCGAACGCGTCAACCGCCAGCTGGCCAGCCTGGCTTTCTGCCGCAAAGATCAGCCCAGCGAACTCGCGACCAAAAAATATCTCGAAATCAGGCAAAATCTCAACCTTTGAAAGGCCCGTGACTATGGTATAATCTCCCTGTGATTTTTGCAGCGGTGCCTATGTGCCGACAGAAGCTCGCACCCAATACCCGCGGATGTGGTGGAATTGGCAGACACGCTGGATTTAGGTTCCAGTGCGCAAGCGTGCAGGTTCAAGTCCTGTCATCCGCACCAAAAGAAGTACCATCTATTGATAGAATCGTTTCTGTCAGTTGTGGTGCTTTTTTATGCCTGGAAGTGGCTCACATCAGGCGTTTCCGGGGTTTTTCA
>SABL01000147.1 GCA_009928985.1 Clostridia bacterium | reverse complement strand
AGATCAAACCGCCTCTGGTCAGGACCAATGCGATTGCCAAAAATCAGAATTTCAAAGCCTGCCACAAACTGTGGAATTTTATTCTGGCTTATTCAAATGTCGGCTATTCGATCAAGATTTTCGAACAAAGCACCGCATTTGACGATTCGTTTACGCGCGATGTCCACCACAGTATCCTGTTCAACTACATCATCTTGAAAAACCACCTCGAGGATCCCAAGGACCGGGAGATTAACTTAAATAAGAAATTCAAGAAAAAGCAGATCAAACCCAAATTTATCACGGAGATCATCGAGGAAATCGTCAAGGACTACGATCTGCCGGATGTCGAGATTCGCAAAGTCTTGATCGAAGAGCTGACCAAAAAGCAGCTGATGGAAGAAGATGAAGAAACAAGGCTCAGGCTTGTAGAAGCCAAGGAAAAAGAGATGCTCGAAAAGCAAAGGAAAGAGAAGCTCGAGCAGGAGCGCCTGGAAAAGGAAGCGGAGAAGAAGCGCCAACGCTTGGAGAGGGCGGCCAAGCGTGAACAGGAGCGTATGCAAAGAGAGCAGGAAGCCGAAAGGCTGCGCCAGAAAAAGGAACAGGAACGCCGCGAAAAAGCCGATCTGGCCAGAATTGCCCGACTGCATGAAGAGCTCGAATTCTTCAAGGCACAACGCGAGAAGCAGGTTCAGCGCCGGAGCGAAGCAGCGAAGAAGGTAGAACAGATCCGGACCAAAGAACTGGGAAAAGAGGCACAGCAAGAGGAGCAAAGCAAGAAAAGGTCAACCCTCGAAGCAGAACAGGCCGCCCTGCACCTGGCACGGCAAAAGGAAAAGGAACAGGAAACTCTGCGGCTGGAAAAGGAACGGCAAAAGGCGCGCCAGAAAGCCATTGTCCGCAAGGCACAGGAAAAAGAGCGGCAAAAACGTCTGGCCCAAAAGAAGCGCGAGTCTGAACGACTGAAAGCCAGGCAGCAGAAAGAGAAAGCAATCGCAGCCGAAAAGATCGCTCGTGAGAAAGAAAAGCAGAAAGCAGAAGCCCGGGCTGCAAAAGCAGTCCTCGCCCAAAAGAAAGTGGCCACCAAGGCGGCAAAGGCAGTCCTCGGAACGTTGGAGCAGACTGAATCAACAATCATACCCGTGCAGCAACAAGCTGATGTTGTGCCAGTAGCCCAGGTGACAGAACCTGAGATTGTCTCTTCCGTTCCAGAAGAAAACGAACAACCGGAGGTGAAAATACAACGTGGCACGGTTGGATCAGTCAATACAGTCCGCTCGGGCTTCGACTTGGCCACCCTGGGCAAGAAGATCAGCCAGATGCTAAAGCTCAGTGGAGAGAATCGTGACTAGCTCAGATGCCAAAAAGCATCTCAAGCGGCGGATCGTATCCAAAGCTGTGTCTGCAGGGCTCGTGATCAGCACGATTGTTTGCTTTGCCGTGCTCTTCCAGAGTGTGACGACCCAGCAAGTCTCTTTCTTTGGGTTTCGCCTGTTCTATGTCAAGACTGGAAGCATGGCGCCTGCCATCCCCACCGGTTCCATTCTGGTAGTCCAGAAACGATTGACGGACATCACCATTGGCGACGTCATTACTTTTCGCTCGCCGGATGGCGTCATCCTCGGCCTGCCTAACACACACCGTGTCGTAAGCCAGGTCGAAAAAGGTGGCACAATCTGGTTCCAGACTCGGGGCGATGCCAACCCAGGTCCTGATGCCAACCTCGTCAGCCGGGAAGATGTGATCGGCAAAGTCGTCTTTGTCATGGACAAGACAGGAATCCTCAGTCTCCTGATCGGATTTCTCGGTACCCGCCTTGGTTTTTTGCTGCTTATCCTGATACCGCTGCTTTCGATCACCCTTGTTTTCCTCAGGGACCTGGTGCAGATCTATCAGCTCGAATTGGCCAGGGCTGCTGCCCGTGAGATTGGGACTGACCAGGCAAATCCAGACAGGCTGAGCGAACCTGTTGCACGGCAGAGGTGACAAACATGCGGTTGCTGGAACAAAAATTCATCCTGCTGCTCCTGTCTGTGACCCTGTTGGTGGCTGTCACATTTTATGCAACCCAGGCCTGGTTTACGAAGATGACCAGTGTTTCCGGCTTGAGGTTCGATGTGGCCCAGTGGGATTTCGCCGCCAACCAGCTGGTGGATGACCGGATCGTCAATGTTTACCAGTACGCTTCGCTGGCCAACCAGGTCGCTGCTCCAGGTACCGCAGGCATCATCCCCATCGAATTGTCCGCTGCCGATTCGGAAACAGACATTGATTACTACATCACCGTCGACAAATCCAGCATGGGAGAGGAATTCCAGGAACGGATCTTTTTCTATTTCAAGGATGAGACCACCGGTTTGCAGAAACAATTTCTCAATGAAGGGGAAGATTTGGCCGGAACCTTGCTCCGGGGCCAGACCAAGGTGATCAAGATCTACTGGGAGTGGATTTATGAACTAGAACTCATCCCGGAAGGTGAGGACGATGTTCATACCCCCGAGCAGCTGGCAATCATGGCCGAGCATGACCACTATGATACCTTGGTCGGCAAAAACCCGGCTCTCTATGCCACCCAGATGAATGCCCGAGTCCTGATTGCCGGCGCCCAGGTTGAACCTGAGCTTGAGCCAGGCTCGTGATCCTGGCTCACCTTTAAACCACCGAAACAAAGGAAGGGAGACGCGCCTTGACAACAGCAGTCCAGAAAAACGCCAGAGTCTTGTTGGTGATCACCGTGTATGCGATGGTGCTGTTCTGGCTGCTGTCTGGCATGACTCAGGCGAAATTCCAGGAGACCAGCACGGCCTATGCCCGTTTTGGTGCGGCAAATTTCAATGCTGTCATTCTCGGGGACAACACGCCGGAGGCCATGACCGACCCTGAAACACCCGTTGTGAACGAATTTGGTGCCGGGTTGGCTACCAGTGGACTCAGGCCCGGCATGACCTGGCAGGTGAACCCGGACCTGAATACCGCCCGGACTTTCCCCTTTACAATCGCCAACGGCCGGGACCAGGCAACCGCGTCGGAATCGACGGTGGAATATTCAATCATCTTGCAGACCACAGGCCATCTCCCACTCCAGTATACCTTGACCTTGTGGCAGGATAATCTGCTGGAAGAGGGTGGCGGACATTATGAAATTTACACCCCGGGAGAACCGATAGTGGTTGAACGGGAGAATCCAAGTGACAGCTTGTGGTATGAATACACATTCCACCCGGCTGCGACTGTCGCGCCTGAACCGGCCCTGTTCGAAATCCAGGGAGGACAGCTGGCTCTGAATGCCCATCAGCTCGTTGTCGAATGGTCTTCGACAGCAGCAGGCAGCAATCTGGGCCGCTTCATGAAGGAAGTGGAACTGTTGCAGCTGAAAGTCGAAGTCTCATCCAAAAACAGGCTTGTTGAAGACGGCTACCTGGATACCCAGGTTCCCGAAATCCCGGTCACAAAAGCGAGTGGCATCCTGGTCCTGGAAGACAAAGCCGGGATCGGTCTGACAGGGCAGGAGAAGCAGCGTTACGCCTACACGATCGACCTGGCCAGTTTCAGGCTCAATGGGGACGAGGCCCGGTTTGATTTTGAGCTCAACAATGGCATCGAACTCGGACTTGCGCAGACGGCAACCGCCTTGTCTTGCGACCTGTATCTCAAGGTGCCGCTCGGGCAGCAATCTGATGACATGGCTTATGGCTGGACCGACCTGACGGAAGGCCTGGCCTATGGCTGGCGCGACCTGGTTAGCCAAAGCAGCGCTGTTCCGCTCGTGTCTCCGGAATACCGCCTCTACAACGAAATGGATGGGTCCTATGCGAATTTAACCGCTCCAGAAAACTGGCCAACAGACAAGACTGAGCCAGGATACCGATTATATGCCTTCTATAAACTGACATCAGACAAGGTTCTGGTTAACAAGATCAACAACCCGTCCGGTGAAGGCACCCTGCCCTTTGCTGATGCCAGCTCGTTCCAGCTGTCCATCAGGCGGACCGATGGGAGTGACTGGACAAACGAAGCCATAGCTGCCATCCGTTTTGCCAACAAACTGGAAATCCAGGTCGAAACGACTCCAGTCAACAACTGACCTGGGTGATCAGGAGAGGAAGGAGGTGTTGTTCATGAATAAGAAAAAAGGGCTGATCCTGAGGGTAATGAGGGTAAGTAGTGTCCTGCTGCTAATGGGCATCGCAGGCTTCAACCTCTTGTCGGCGTCGGTTTATGCCTTGGGCCTGCAGCAACACCTCAGGATCCTGCCCTTTGCCATGCTCAGTGTCCAGTCTGGCAGCATGGCGCCGGCCTATTTGCCGGGCGATCTGCTCATCGTCCACGAATCACCCTTTGCCGCACTGGCCATCGGTGACGATGTGGTTTTCCACCAGGGCGCTGAACTGGTGACGCACCGGATCATTGACCGCGACGACCGCACCCTCATCACGCGCGGCCTGGAAAACAGGCTGGCAGACAGCCCCGTCGAAGCTGCATCCTATTGTGCCCGGGTTGTGGCCGTCATCCCTGCTGCCGGCTGGCTGTGGGAACGACTGACAGCACCCTTGAACACCGTGCGACTTATGCTGGTCCTGCTGCTCCTTATGGCCCTGCCGTCCATGCTCCGGCATCGCGGCACATTTGCTGCTGACCCTCCTGGC
>SABL01000036.1 GCA_009928985.1 Clostridia bacterium | reverse complement strand
TTCTGGGCTTGACCAGTCATCCGGTGGCGAAATCAGCCACAGGACCAGGTCGGCCTCGAGAATGGCCGATCGGGCCCGGTCGACACCGATCCGTTCGACCAGGTCAGACGTGTCGCGCAATCCGGCTGTGTCAATCAGGCGGACCGGTATGCCGCCGATATCAACCAGTTGCTCCACGGTGTCCCGTGTCGTACCGGCTACCGGTGTGACAATGGCGCGGTCATAGCCGGCCAGAGCGTTGAGGAGGGATGATTTGCCAGCATTGGGCCGGCCAACGATCACGACCGTGAAGCCTTCTGAAAGCAGGCGGCCCTGGCGGAAACTGGCGGCCAATGTAGCAACATGCGCGATCGCATCCGACAAGCGGGCAACCAAGCCCGCCTGCGAGTGCGAGCTTTCTTCGTGCTCCGGATATTCAAGCACCAGCTCCAGTTGCGCCAGCAAGGCATAGAGATCTTCACGGACCGACTGGATTTCACGGGACAGGTGTCCCTGTAGCTGGCGGGCAGCTGCCCGGGCGCGCTTTCCTGCCGTCGAGGCTATCAGGTCCATGACAGCTTCAGCCTGGGCCAGGTCCAGCTTGCCATTCAGGAAGGCACGACGAGTGAATTCACCGGGTCCAGCCGGCTGGACCCCGAGGCTGTAGAGCAATTCCAGAATAGCCTGGCGAACGGCCGTGCCACCATGGCAGGTAATTTCATAGACATCTTCACCCGTAAAGGAATGGGGCGCGGCGAAATGCGTCAGGACAACCTGATCGACAGGTGCTTGATCCGATGCAAGCGGGTCGACGATCCAGCCGGGTGCGCAAGTATAGCCGGCCATGGCATCCGCAGCAGGAAAACGGGCGCTTTGCGGGCGGAAAATCGCAGCCGCAACGGCCTTGCTGGCGGGGCCCGACAAGCGAATCAGTGCCACTCCGCTCGTTCCCGGCGGCGTGGCACTGGCTGCAATGGTATCATTCAATTGGACGCGGTCGATGGTCATCGCTTCTGCCTGTCGAGGTTCGGCCTCAGACATCCGACGGGGTGATGACGATCCGGCGCTCGGGTTCTTCGCCCTCACTGAAGGTGGTGACACCCGGGTACTCCTGAAGAGCTGTATGGACAATCCGGCGTTCAGCTGGATTCATCGGATCCATCTTGAAGGCACGGCCACTTTTGACCACCTTCTCTGCCGCACGTTCTGCCATACTGATCAACGTGCTTTCACGCCGGCGACGGTAGCCACCGATGTCAACCGAGACCCGCAGGCGATTTTCGCTCTGCTTGTTCGCAACCAAGGTCGCCAGATACTGGATCGCATCGAGTGTTTCACCATGGTGGCCGATCGCAGCCCCGACGTCCTGGCCGCTGATGTCAATGTGCAGGGAGTCACCTTCCCGGTAGGAGCTGATTTTGCCGTGGATGCCGATCCCGGACAGGATGGCAGCTACATAGGCGGTGGTTTCAGCCTCTTCCGCAGACTCCGGTTCATCGGTGTATTCGTCGTCCCCATAATAAGCCGGAGCTTCGTCGCTGGCAGGGCTCGGATGGAGCACTTCCTCATCGATGCTGACCCGGACACGGGCCGGACGGCGGCCGATGCCCAGGACTCCGCCCGCAACGCCTTCGTCAATGACTTCAATAATGACTTCTTCGGATGTGACGCCTAATTCCTCGAGCGCCTCGTTGATGGCTTCCTCGACTGTCTTGCCGGTCTTCTCAACCATTGTGGCCATGTGCTTTATCCTCCAGTTTGCGAGTGAACAGGAAATAAATCAAAACACTCTGGGTGATCATCATGATGTTGCCGATGATCCAGTAAAGGCCCAGGGCAGCGGGCATGGTGAATGTGGTCCAGAGCATGAACAGTGGCATCATGATGTTCATGGATTTCATCATGGATTCGGAACGATCCTCAGGAGACTGGCCAGCGCGGGCTGGATTGAGTTTCTCCCGTTCTTTGTCCTCTGCTTTTTTCTTGCGGTTCAGCATGGTCATGGTCGAGATTCGCATCTGGACCAGGGTGGACAGGACGACCAGGAGCGGGAAAACCAGCAGCGGCAAATAGTCGGACTGGCCAGCACCAAAAAGGTCTGCGGGTTTCCAGCTTGGTGTCAGGCCCAAGTTCATGCCGAGGAATTCGACATCAATAAATTGGCGCAATTCGATCAGGCCCTGGCTGACGACCTGGCCCAGAGACGAGGCGCTCGCGTTCAATGCATTGATCAACGGGATGTTGTTGGTGACCGCATTTTTGGCGTCTGTTTCGCTGATCAGGTTGGCTGCCTTGAGAAGGTCAGAAATCTTGGTGATGTTCTCCGTGGAAACCTGCATGACGCGGACCAGGGGAGCCCGGAAAATCTGGAAAATCGGCCAGATGATCAAAAGCTGCAGGATCGCCGGCAGGCAGCCGGACAAAGGGGAGGCACCATGCTTTTTGTAGAGCTCCATCTGGAGTTCGCTTTGCCTGGCCTTGTCGTTGGGATGGAGCCGCTGGATCTCCATCAGCTCGCCCTGCAGCGCCTGCTGCTTGATCGTGGCTTTCTGCTGGTGGACCCCGAGCGGGATCATCAGGCCGCGCAGCACCACCGTGAAGACGATGATGACCAGGCCATAGTTATCAAAAAGGTTGTACAGGAAGCGCATTGCCCAGCCAAAGGCAATGTACAGAGGGTCAAACAGGCTTACGAGGCTTACAACTGCCAGGTCCATCGCGTTCATTTCTCCTTGTGATGGTGCGGGGGCACCGGGTCATAGCCACCTTTGCTGAAAGGATTGCAGCGCAGGATGCGCCAGCACGACAGCAGAATTCCTTTGAAAGCGCCGTGAGTTTCAATCGCCTCCACGGCATACTGGGAGCAAGTGGGCAAATAGCGGCACGATGCACCCGCGTGGGGTGAAATCGTCCGCTGGTAGTACCGGATCAGGGTGAGCAGGAGGCGCTGGATCATGGGGCGGGCTCCTGTGTTTTCAGTTCAGCAGACGGTCTGCCGCGCTCCTGGAGCTGTGTCTGCAGTAAACCCGCACGACGGCAAGCCTTGAGAAAATCTGCCTCGACATCCCAGTAGCTGGCGGGCGGCTCTGCGGCCCTACCGACCAGGATCAGGTCGTAGCCAGCCTTGATTTCGTGCTCATGGAGCCGGTATGCCTCCCGGAGCAGTCGCTTGGCCCGGTTTCTGGCCACGCTGCCTTTGACTTGACGGCTGGCGGTTACGCCCAGGCGCAACTGGCGATGGCGACGCGGAACATAGTGAAGCACCAGGGTCCTAGTCGCCACATGCTGGCCTTTCTGGTAGACACGGCCGAACTCGTAATTTTTGCGCAAAGTCGTCGTCTTAAACATGGGGGTGACGTCCTTTGGGGGCTGGTCCGGTCAGGCTTTGGCCTTTCAGGCTAAAAAGAAGAAAGACCACAGTGATGCGGTCTTCAAGCTGAAAGCTGTTTTCTACCTTTGAGCCTGCGCCGTCTGAGGACATCACGGCCGGATGCCGTCTGCATGCGTTTGCGGAAGCCGTGCTCCTTGGAACGATGCCGTTTTTTCGGCTGATAGGTCATTTTCATCTATCTTCACCTCCAGGTCATTTTTTTGCAATGCTTTACGATTATAAGCGCGACCTGGCGATTCTGTCAATCATGAAAATTTTCGGGCTGTGGCCGTGTCAGACGATCCGTATGCCCTGGCCGCGGGTCGTGACCGAGAAAATCCGGTAACCGTCCGGCAAGCGTTGCTCGAGAGCAGCATAAGCCCGGTCGCGGTGGGCAGTTTCGCGGAACAAACCGAAAACGGTCGGACCGCTGCCGCTCATCAAGGCCATTCCTGCACCCAAGTCCAGCAATTGCTGCTTCAATGAGTCCAGGATGGGATGGGTTTTGATCGAGACGGTCTCCAGCACATTGGCCGTGGCGTCCTGCATGGCTGAAAGATCGCGCCGCTGCATCGCCGAAAACAGCTTGCTATGATTGGGATGGACCGTGGCGGGATTTTCGTCATAGCGCTGGAAAGCCCAGGGGGTGGAAATGCCAAAGTCTGGCTTGACCAGGATCAGGGGGACTCGGGCGAATGCTTCGAGAGGGGTGAGAATCTCACCGATGCCGGTGCACAGGACCGTTCCGCCCACAAGGCAAAAGGGCACGTCGGCGCCGATTCTGGCGGCCAGATCCAGCAGCTGTTCCATGGAAAGCGGTTTGCCGCACAATTCGTTGAGGCCGTAGAGGACAGCTGCGGCATCCGTGCTCCCTCCAGCCAGGCCAGCCTCGGTTGGAATGGCTTTGTCCAGGAAAGTCCTGACACCGGCATCGATGCCAGTGGCATCGAGAAAGTGACGTGCAGCCTTGTGCGCAGTATTGCGCTCATCGAGCGGGATGGATGGGTCACTGGACAACAGGATCAGGCCGTTGCCCTGCCGGTCTAGTTCAAGGTATACTCGATCCGACAGAGATACAGACTGCATGACGGTCGTCAAGAGATGGTAACCGTCCGGCCGGATGCCTGCGACATCGAGGGAGAGGTTGATTTTGGCACAAGCTTCCAGGGTCAGTGATTGCATGGGGCCTCCTTGCCAGGGTGCGAAAAAGCCCGCACGGTCGCGCGGGCCATTTTTCAAATCAGTGGATTCACAAGGTGAATGCGGTCAGTGAGCGACCACTTCGAACCGGGTGCCATTATCCATGTCGATTTCGACTGTATGGGTCAGGATATCGACATAGCTATAGGATACCATCTCGGAGTAGACGTTGGATTTTGCACAGCGGACGGTGAAAACATTGGGGTAGCAGCTTTCGAGGATGCCTTCCTGCACAATGAGGCGTTTACGGCCGCCGTTGGACTTGAGTGTGACCTTCCTGCCGATGTATGCTTGCATGTCTTTCCTGCAGGAATCGAGATCTGTCTTGATGATCATGTTGTCAACCTCCAGCTAAAGTAGTGCCACAGTCTGGAACATAGGTCTGTTCCAATGCTAAAACTCTATCACTTTTACGAACTAAAGTCAAACCAACAACACTATCCATTGTGGTATAATCCTGTTTTCACCCAAAATATTGTGCTGGCAACAGGAAATTTGAGCATCTGATGCGCGGAGGGAAAAGATGTTGTCCGATATCGAAATTGCAAGTCAGAAAGTGATGCGACCGGTCCTGGATATCGCCCGTGACCTGGGTGTCGCCGAGGATGAGCTGGACCTGTATGGCCGTTACAAAGCCAAGCTTGATGACAACTTGTATGAGCGGCTGGCCGACCGGCCGGACGGCCGGCTGGTCCTGGTGACCGCAATCAATCCAACACCGGCCGGCGAAGGCAAGACCACCACCACGGTCGGTCTGGGACAGGCTTTGAACCGGCTGGGCCATCGCACCATCATCGCCCTGCGCGAGCCTTCGCTGGGCCCCGTCTTTGGCATCAAAGGGGGCGCTGCCGGCGGCGGTTATGCTCAGGTTTTGCCGATGGAGGACATCAACCTCCATTTCACCGGGGATATCCATGCCATCACGGCAGCCAACAACCTGATGGCAGCCCTGATCGACAACCACATCCACCAGGGCAATGCGCTCGGCATCGATCCGCGCCGTATTGTCTGGAAGCGCTGCCTCGATATGAACGACCGGGCTTTGCGCCACATTGTCATCGGTCTGGGTGGCAAGGCTGACGGCATCCCGCGCGAAGATGGCTTCAACATCTCCGTGGCCTCGGAAATCATGGCGGTCCTTTGCCTGGCAACAGACCGGGCCGATCTCAAAGCCCGGCTCCAGCGCATGGTTGTGGCCTATACCCACGACGGCCAGCCGGTCACGGCTGACGATCTCAAAGCCGCCGGGTCCCTCGCCACGTTGCTCAAAGACGCCTTCAAGCCCAATCTGGTCCAGACGCTCGAGGGTACGCCAGCCCTGATGCACGGCGGCCCTTTTGCCAATATCGCCCATGGCTGCAACAGCCTGCGTGCGACCCGACTGGCCTTGAAGCTCGGTGAAATCGCCGTCACGGAAGCAGGATTTGGCGCCGATCTGGGTGCGGAGAAGTTTTTTGACATCAAATGCCGGGTCGGCGGTCTCAAGCCGGACGCAGTCGTCCTGGTCGCCACCATCCGGGCGCTGAAATACAATGGCGGGGTGCCGCGGGCCGAGCTGAGCGAGGAAAATGTGCCAGCACTGAAAAAAGGCCTGGCCAACTTGGAAAAGCATCTCGAGAACATTGCCGCCTTCGGTCTGCCCTGTGTGGTTGCCCTCAATCATTTCCCGACCGACACGACGGCAGAAGTCGCAGCCATCGGCGCAGCCTGTGCCCTGAACGGCGTACGGATGGCTATTTCCCGGGTCTTTGCCGAGGGCGGTGCCGGTGGTGAGAATCTGGCCCGGTCGGTGCTCGAGTGCCTGGACGAGGACGGCAAGAACTTTCAGTTCCTGTATCCGGAAGACCTGCCTCTACCGGAAAAAATCCGCATCATCGCCCAGAAAATCTACGGTGCCGATGATGTGGTTTTGTCAGCTCAGGCAAAAAAGGACCTGGAGGCGATCGAGAAACAGGGACTTGGCAACCTGCCGGTCTGCATGGCCAAGACCCAATACTCGCTATCCGACAACCCCGCCCTGCTGGGCCGGCCGACCGGATTTTCCGTCACCGTGCGCGAACTGCGCCTGTCTGCGGGTGCTGGATTTGTCGTGGCCTTGACAGGAGACATCATGACCATGCCTGGCCTGCCGAAAAAACCGGCAGCCGAAATCATCGACATCGACAATGAGGGCCTGATCAGCGGGCTGTTCTAAGGCCACCGCAGGCCGGATTGCCTGAGCACACCCGGCCTGGCCTGGTCAGTGCCGGGTGTGGTCGAGCGCTTCTCCGGCATGGTAGGAACTACGCACCAGCGGGCCTGAGGCAACATGGGCAAAACCCATCGCCTCGCCCGCTTTTTTATAGGCCAGGAACTGGTCCGGATGGATGTACTCGACAACCGGATGATGCTTTGATGACGGGGCCAGGTACTGGCCGATCGTCAGCAGTTTGCAGCCAGCCTCGCGCAAGGATTTCAAGACCTCAAGCACCTCGGAGGGCGTCTCGCCCAGGCCGACCATGATGCCTGACTTGGTCAGGATATCCGGGTTTTGCACGTTCACGCGCCGCAAGAGATCGACGGAACGGGCGAAATCAGCCTCCGGCCTGACTTCTGGATAAAGGCGCGGAACCGTTTCGACGTTGTGGTTGATGACCTGGGGACGGGCGTCAATGATCTGCTGCAAAGCGTCCCAGTTCCCCTGCAAATCCGAGATCAGCACTTCGATAGCCGGGGTGTTCTCCGGGATCTTGTCCCGGATGGCTGCGATGACCGCGACAAAATGGGAGGCACCACCGTCCGGCAGATCATCCCGGGTGACGGTGGTCAGTACGACATGCCGGAGCTTTAGCTGGGCGATGGCCTCTGCCAGGCGGGCAGGCTCGTCCGGATCAGGCATTTCGGGGAATCCCTTGCCGACCGCACAGAAGGTGCAATTGCGCGTACACTGGCTGCCCAGAAGCATGAACGTTGCGGTCTTGTTGCTGAAGCATTCCCCGGCATTGGGGCAATTGGCTTCCTCACACACAGTGTGCAGGTTGAGCGAACGGATCAGGCGGATGACCGCCTCATTGGCTTCCCCGGCATTGGCCTGGACTTTGAACCAGTCCGGCTTTCTGGACTTTTGAGTTGGGTTAGTTGGTGAAGTCATGGCGTTACCTCCGTGGACTTAGCCAGCTGGATGATCCTTTCATCGAGGGGCCTCGCATCGGGCTGTCGGTCGAACTGGCGGCACAAATACTGGACCACCAGGTCCTTGACGCGGGCCAAATCTGCAGGTTGTCCTGTCTCGCGTTCCACAGATGTGACACCCTTGGAAAGACCACAGGGATTGATCCAGTCAAAATGGGCCAGATTGGTGTTGACATTGAAGGCAAAGCCATGCATCGTGACGCCACGTTTGACGGCGACGCCTATGGCGACAATCTTGTTCTCACCCACCCAGACGCCCGAATATTTGTCGAAACGCTGTTCAGCGACAATGCCGAACTCATCCCTGAGCAATTCGATCAGGGCTGTGGCAATGGCGGTGATGTAACCTCGGATGCTGCCCGGGAAATCCTGCAAGGCGATGATCGGATACCCGACAATCTGGCCTGGGCCATGGTAAGTGACATCACCACCGCGCTCGACCTCGTAAATCGCAACGCCCTGCTCAGCGAGTTTTTCTTTCGGCAAATAGATATTGGCGTAATCGCCGCGGGTCCCCAACGTGAGCACAGCGGGGTGCTGCACCAGCAGCAGGGTGTCTTCGATCAAGTTCTGCTGGCGCCTGCCCAGAAAATACCGCTGGAGGGTCAGTGCATCCCCGTACGGCATCTGTTCCAGATCGAAAACCAATAGTTTTTTATCCATGCTTTTCATCCGTTCGACTGCATCGTGCCACTTTCAGGCTGCCGATTCAAAAGAGCCTGCGTCGCGGGATTTCGTAACGGAGCTATTTTAGCACAGGCGAGCCGGAAGGTATAATGGAAGCAGATTTCAAATGAACCGAGGAGGTCACCCATGCACTACCGACTCATGCCTGGCACGGAGCTCAACGCCTCCGTCATCAGCTTCGGCGGCAATTCCCTGAGCGAGGTCAATGCCCAGGCTTTCGCCTTTGACCAGCTGGACCTGTATTCCGAAGCAGGTGGCAATTTCATCGACACAGCGAACATTTACGGCCGCTGGCTGGATCCCGGCCTGAATCACAGTGAAATCTACATCGGCAACTGGATGCGGGCCCGGCGCAACCGCCACCAAATCATCCTGGCCACCAAAGGGGCCCATCCGGCTTGGGAGAACCTGACCGTACCGCGCCTGAGCCGCGATGAGGTGGCCGTCGACTTGCACCAGAGTCTTGCTGCTTTGCACACGGACTACATCGACCTGTACTACCTGCACCGGGATGACGAACGGGTCAGTGTCGAAGAGATCCTGAGCTACCTGAATGATTTCGTCAAAGCCGGTAAAATCCGCTATTTGGGCTGCTCCAACTGGAAACCGGCCCGGATTCGTGAAGCACTGGCAGTCGCCAAGGCCCGGGGCTGGCACAGTTTTGTCTCCAACCAGCTGATGTGGAGCCTGGCCGAGGCCTCGCCAGCCGGATTCCCGGATCCGACCATGGTCGCCATGGATCCGGACAGCATGGCTCTGCACCGCGACCACGGACTGGCTGCAGTTGCGTACTCTTCCCAGGCCAATGGCTATTTCGACAAGCTGGAGCGCCTGGGCAAAGCCAAGATCAGCCCAGCATTGCTCAAATTGTACGACAGCCCGAAAAACGACCGCCGCTATGCCCATCTGCGCCAGGTGGCCGGAGAAATGAATCTGCCGGTGCACGAAGTGGTCCTGGGCTACCTGCTGTCCCATCCAGTTCCCACCTATGCCGTGATCGGGGCGCGGGATTCTGATCAGCTGCAGGCCAGCCTGAAAGCGGCCGAAAGACGTTGGCCGGATGATCTGGTGGCCCGGCTCGAAGCCGATGACTGACAAGGGATTTCTGGAACAATCACCCGAGAAACGCTCTGGCTGGCAGAAACGGTTTGCTGTGTTCATCGCCAGCCAGGCGATCTCTTTGTTTGGCTCTTCGCTGGTCCAGTACGCCATCATCTGGTACATCACACTGGAAACCAACTCCGGCCTGATGATGGCGCTTTCCATCATTTTCGGCTTCCTGCCGACCTTTTTCCTGTCGCCCTTTGCCGGAGTCTGGGCGGACCGGTTTGATCGCAAAAAGCTGATCATGTTTTCCGACTTGGGGATTGCCACGGCCACCCTGGTGCTGTTCACTGTTTTTCGCCTCGGCTATCACAATATCTGGATGTTGTTTCTGATTTCTGCCATCAGGTCTGTCGGCACAGCCATTCAAACTCCTGCTGTCAGTGCTTTCCTGCCCCAGATCGTGCCGGAGGGCAAACTCATGCGGGCCAATGGGCTTCTGGCCAGTTTCCAGTCCGCCATCGCGCTGGTTTCACCCATTGTCAGCGGTGCCCTGATGAGTCTTATCGCGATCGAGTTCATCTTCCTGGTCGATGTCGTGACCTGCATCCTGGCTGTCCTGATCCTGCTCACCCTGAAAGTTGCGCCCCACGCCAAAGCTCTGGAAAAGCAGGCCCTCAGCTACTGGCACGACCTGCGCCTGGGCTTTGCCTACATCCGGGATCACCAGCTCGTCCGCAGCTTGTTCCTGTTTTTTGCCTTCTTTTTCATCCTGGTCTCGCCTGCTGCATTTCTGACTCCGCTTCAGGTTGCCCGCTCTTTTGGTGAAGACGTCTGGCGCCTGACCGCCATCGAAGTGGCTTTTTCCAGCGGCATGCTCTTGGGCGGACTGATGATGTCTGTCTGGGGCGGCTTCAAAAACCGGATCCATAGCATGATCTTGTCTGTCTACCTGATCGGGATCAACCAGATCCTGCTCGGTCTTGTTCCCTGGTTTTGGATCTATGTGGCCGTCATGGTGGTCGTAGGCATCACCTTGCCGGTTTTCAATACGCCTGCCATGACCTTGCTCCAGGAAAAGGTCGACGAAGCCTTCCTGGGCCGGGTCTTTGGCGTCCTGTCGATGATCTCCAGCGGTTTCATGCCACTGGCCATCCTGGTCTTCGGGCCCTTGGCGGACCGGGTCTCGATCGAGTGGCAACTGGTTGTCACGGGAATCCTGCTGATCGTCCAGGGTGTGTTCCTGCATAGAAACAAGCGCCTGATCCAGGAAGGCCAGACACGATCCGGAAGCAGTCCTGTCGGAGTCGTTGATTCTGTAAGATAATCAGTTGTAAAATGCTATAAAATACGAAAACAATTGAACGACGGATGGATGGGCAGAGATCGGATGGATTTGCAAACTGCTTTTTTGGGCACCCTGATTGTCTTTTTGATGACTGCTCTGGCACTGACCTGGCTCTGGCTCCAGCACAAAAATCATTTACAGGGGCTTTTCTATTTGCCACTGGCCTCATCATTCGTCGGGGCTGCATCTTTTTTGATTGTGTTCCGGCAGCAGATTCCGGATTGGGCTTCAATTATTGTGGCCAACCTGCTGTTGTTTTCTGTCCCCATCCTGATCAGAAAGGGGTTTGCCGCCTTTTTCGCGATCAAGGCTGCGTGGCGCTTTTCCTATCTGATCGCAGGCCTGGCCACACTGGTCCAAGTTTATTTTACGTACATCCAGCCTGACCTGGCACTTCGCCTGCATGTCTACGGGCTTGTCTTCGGTCTTTTGACCAGCCAACTGCTCTGGTTGTTGACCCGATCTGTACCAAGGTATTACCACAAACAAGTCCGCCCGGTCAGCCTGAGCCTGGCCGTGTTGATCGCAGGCCTGCTGGCCCGTTCCCTGTCTCTTGTTCTTTTCCCGGTTCGAGCCTCGGATCAGCTTTTGGACCGGAATGTCGATGCCTATTTCATCCTGGCGATGATGGGGTTCTGGATCTTGTTCACCTATGCCGTGATGATCCTGGTTTCGCGACGTCTGATGGATGAAGTCAACCTCGAACGAAAGAAGTTCGACACCATTTTCCACCAGTCTGGTGATGCCAGCACCCTGGTCAGTTTGAATGATTTAATGATCAGTGATGTCAATGAGAGTTTTGAGCAATTGAGCGGACTATCCCGCCAAGCCTTGATTGGCCACGCGATCCGGCACTTTGATAACTGGGACGAGCCGGATTTTCTGGATTCAATCCAGCAAGAATTGCGCTCAGGTGCCGTCATCAGCAACCGGAAGGTCATGTTCCGGCACCAATCCGGCGAAATCATACCTGTTCTGTATTCCGGCAAGGTGATCGAGATCGAAGGCACGCCTTATGTGCTTTCCAATATCAGGGACATTTCCGAAATTTTTGCCTTGAAGTCCCGCTTGGAAAAAATGGCAACCTACGACACCCTGACCCATCTGCCCAACCGGGTTCTGTTTGCGGACCGTTTTACAGTGGCCAGTGCCAGTGCTCTTCGCACCGGGCGGAAATTTGCGGTGGCAATTTTTGACCTGGATGATTTCAAATACATCAACGATACCTTCGGTCATGATGTTGGCGATTTGCTGTTGATGGCCGCGGCCGAACGCATCAGCCGGTACATCCGACTGTCCGACACGGTTGCCCGTTTTGGCGGCGATGAATTTGTCCTGTTGCTGACAGAAGTCACGGATGAATCAGCCGTCGCAGAAGCTCTGAAACGGATCGTCGAACTCTATCGCGAACCGTTTGAAATTGGTAGCCTGCTGCTTCGGGCAACGATCAGCATCGGGGCAGCTATTTTCCCTGATGCTGTCAATTTCAATGATTTGTTGCGACTTGCCGACCGAGCTTTGTTCACAGTCAAGCGCCGGGGGAAAAACGACTGGAGTCTTTCCCTGCCAAATGCGGCCCGCGACCAAACCGTCATCGAAATGGGATCAAGTCTTTGACCACTGAGTTGTCTGTTTGCTTTTTTTGTCGGCATACATCCGGTTGTCGGCTTCTTCAAGGAGCTGGTCCATCACCTGGTCCAGGCTGGCTTGGGCAAACCGATTCTGGCTGGCGTAGGCCAGTCCCATGCTGAAATCCACTGGAAACGGTTTTGCGCCACTCTGATTGATCCGGTCGCGAGCCGCATAGACCCGGTTCATCAAGGCTTGGGCTTCTGGCTCAGTGGTCTGTGGCAACAAAAGCAGAAACTCATCCCCGCCGATCCGGCAGGCATAGTCTGATTCGCGCACCGATTGGGCCAGCAACCGGGCGACGGTCGCCAGCAGATCATCCCCGGCCAGATGGCCAAACTGGTCATTGGTCCGTTTCAAACCATCGACATCCATAAAACAGATGGTCAGATCACCACCGCTGTGCTGGATCTGGTTGAGGTTTTTGCCGAGAAACGTGAGGGCGGCGCGGCGATTGTACAGGCCAGTCAATTCATCGGTCAGCGATACCTGCTCCAGAGCTGCTTCCTTTTCCGTCAGACTGCGAAAAATCGTCGCATAGGGCTTCTGGATGCTTGTATAGATAACGGCCCGGCTCAGGAAATAAAAAGAGACGATCTTCAGGTAATGGCCAACCAGATTGAACCAGTCGTAATTACTCAGATAAAGCGTGAAGCACAGCTCGGTCGCAACCGCCGTCATCAGGGACAAGTTCAAATTCCGGATCACGATTGCATCGAAATAATCACCAGATCGGCTCAGTAAATAGATATCTGTCAGGAATATGCCTATGACGATGAATTCACTGATGATCTTGAAAGCCGTCTGGCCTTGACCTGCGACATAACAGACAGGAAATATCTTGACAACAAAGATCGCCAGGGATATGGCCAGCGTCAGTCCTGCATAAAAAAGGAACACCCGGAACAGGTTGAATTTCCGGGGCTTTCTCAACAACAGGAGACCGGCCAGGATCGAAAGCGACTCCAGGTAGCGGGCCGCAACCCAGAGCTGGTTGGCAAAAAAATCATTACCGGGGAAAACCGCCATGCCTTGGTAAGCCAATGTATGCAGCACATCCAGCAAGGCGACAAACAAGTAAGCGACACTGGCAAAGGCCAGGAAATCAAAGTGTTCCTTTGTGTATTCACGGGCATACCATGTGATAACGAACATGGTCGCCCCAATCATGACACTGAATAACTCAGCCAGACTGTGGAACAGGAGGTAATTGGCCAGACTGATCAGGTAGAGACCAATGGCCGCCGCGAGGGCAAACAGGATCTTGTAGGTGTTAGTGGGGCCAGACTGATCCAAGGGGCTCACATCCTGTCTCTATAAGAGCTGGCCACAGAGACCAGTTCAATCCAGTCCGTAAGATCTAAGCAGGACCAGAATCGATTGATTCAGCAGTTTCTCGGCCAACAGTTGCTTGAATGAAACAGTCTGTGACCTGCCCTGGCTTTTCAGCTGCTCCAGATCTGCGGCAATCTTGTCCTGGCGGGCCAGCAAGGATTCATAGGCGTTTTCAAACCGGGCCAGCCGATCGATCGCAGGACCATGGCAAGTTGTTCCTGCCACTTTGACGCAGGATGTGGCGACCGTATAAGTATCTGGGTTGTCTGTGGCCTGGGTCATCCTTTGCATCGATAAACCACCTTGTCTAAGCCAAGACCAGTGCCCACTGTCCTTGGACAGCAGCCAACACTTGGCTGCGCAACTCATCGGCAGATGACAGGGCAAGCCGGTAAAGAATGGAAACGGCAGCAGACACAAGGCCAACCGCCAGGCTTTTGAATACGACCGGCAATTGACTGGCAGCTGAGTCCAAGGCTGCCTGGTAATTGTTGCGGATCATGATTTCCCTCGATTGTATTATTTTTGCACCCAGTTGAATCGGTCCGTGCCTGTGATGCTATCTTGGGGGCTCATGCATCCATGATACCAGACAAAAGCTGCAAGACAGTGTCAAAACTGGCTGAAACGATTCACCAGTTCAGCAATCTCCTGCTCGCGCTTTTTGCTGGACCAGTCGATGATGGCGGTTGCCTCCACTTTTGCGCCATTCGCTGCACATAGCTTGTCGAACTGGCGGATGGTCTGGCTGCCACCAAGCCAGGCTTTCGGGAAATGGTGGGTGACAAACAGGCGGACAGGCTTGCCGGCAAGTCCCGGGCGGCTGGCGAGATAATCCTGCATGATCTTGGCCAGGGAAAAGCCATTGACCGGAGCTGCCAGGATCAGGGCATCATAGGGCAAAGGATCCGGTGCCTGGGTCAGGCTGCCGGTTTTGTCCAGCCGGTTTTTCTGCGGGTCTTCGTTGCTGGCATGGACCCGTTCGATGATAGCCGTATGGCCCTGAGCCTGAAGCTGGTTTTGGATTTTTTCCGCGACAGACAAAGTGTTTCCAGTATAGGAATAGACAATCAAACCGATGTTCATGGTTTTCACTCCTCCCGATGGGGTCAATCCTTGCAAACCAGGCTGAACAGTTCATCCTGGATCTTGCCATTTGTAGCGAACAGGCTGTCAGGGTGATGGACATCGACCGGCAGGCCTTGCCAGTTGCAGACACTGCCCCCTGCCTCCTGAACCATCAAAAGACCCGCTGCAAAATCCCACGGCTGCAGGCGCTCCTCGAAAAAGCCATCGTAGCGTCCACAGGCCACATAGGCCAGATCGAGGGCTGCCACTCCGCTGCGCCGGACCTCGAGCGAAGCCAGAAAGACACGCTCCACGCGGGCAAACGTTTCATGGGCAGCCTGGCGTTGGTAAGGGTTGGTGCCAAAACTGACCAAGCTGTCCTTCAGGTGGGTGACTGCACTGGTCCGGACTTCTCGTTCGTTCAATCGCACGCCCTGGCCGCGGACCGCCGTGAACAGTTCATCGAGGAAAGGGTTGTAAACAAAGCCGAGCACTAACTCATCGCCATCAGCCAGAGCCAGGGAGATCGCTGAATGCTGGTTGTGACGCATCAGGTTGGTCGTGCCATCGACCGGATCGAGAATCCAGACCGGCCGGTCACGGACCGGATCATCCAGATCCTCTTCTTCCGCCATGATGGCATAGTCCGGTGTCAGTTTTTCCAGCTGGTCAACGATTTGCTTCTGGACGGCCAGATCAATTTCCGTGACGTAGTTTTTGTCACTCTTTTTCTCAATCGCAAAACCACCTTTTTCAGCAGCCAGGATCAGCTGGCCTGCCGAGCGCAGGATGGCCTGCACCGGCAAGACCAGCTCATTCGGAGTGACAGCAAAACGAGGACTCACTGTCGTTCTCCTACATAGGCTCGCATCCGGCTCTGGATCGCAGCCGCGGTCTCGGCAGCCGATTTGTTGCCGGCAAAAAAGCCCTGGGTTTCTTCACTGATCAGCTGGTAAGCTTTCTCGTCATAAGCGTAGACGGTATCGGCCTGGGACAGGATGGCAGTGACGGCATCGACATCGGCCTGGGTCACTTTGGCGCCATACCACATGCCCATGTCAGACGACATGGCATCGCCTTCCGCAAAGGGCTGATCCTGGCCATACTTGGCCGTGTCAGCGATGGCCTTGGCTCCTGCTTTGGCAAGGCTGCTTTTGCGGATCGGGAATCCTTCGTAATTGGCAATGACCTGGTCCTGCATGGTTTCACTCAGGTAGAATTTAAAGAAATCCCAGATGATGTCCTGGTTCTTGCTGGTAGCTGACATCGCCAATGCGGAATAGGAATTGAGCATCGGGCCACTGCGCTGCTGGGATGGCAGACCCAGCATGACGGCCTCGCCTTTATAAGTCTGGTTATAGGAGCTGTAATCTTCAAACCGGCTCATCCAGACCATCTGCAAGGCCGGACCGGCTGTTTCGCCATCCACTGGCATCGGTTCGACCCAGCCGTCCTGGTACTGGTTGGGATCAATGCCATATTTCTTGGCAAACTCCAAAAGCTGGATGAAATCAGGCGAATCGAAATTGGCCAGCCCTTTTTCGGTGTCGATGTAGGCGTTGAGGTTGCCCATCAGGAGCATGTTGAGGATGCCGTCACCGGGCATCTGGTAGAACAAGCTCGATGGATCTTTTTGCTGTTCGACAAAGGACTGGAATTCCTGGACTGTCCACCCGGTCCGGTCACCGACCAGGGATCGCGAACTCATGATGCCGGTCAGGCCGACCGCGTTGGTCAGTGTGTACAGCTTGCTATTGATCGCAGATGCCCGGAAGACGTTTTCCAGGAAGAGCGAGGAATCGAACGTCTTGTCCTTGGCCATTTGTTCGCCAAGATCGACCAGCAAGCCTTTGCTGGCATATTGCTGCCAGGGCAGTTGGCCGGTCATCAGGATATCGGGCATTTTGCCCGCCAGGATATCGGCATTGATCTTGGTGATGGCATCTTCGTACGCCGTCGGTTTGCTGTAATCAATGTTCTCGTTGTAGTCGACCACGGTGAAGCGCACATCTGGACGCACTTTGCGGTACTCGATGATCGCCTTTCTCAGGCCGTCATTGATCCAGAAAGCGCCAATCGAGAGATTGGTTTTTTCGACCGCCGACTGGTCAGCGGATTTGGTCAGTTTCAAAAGCTTGAAGACCGGGTTCTGCGGTACTTCCCCGTTGTATGGCATGCCACCATTGTCCGGGTAGATCGTCTCGCCGAAGTAGAAGCTGCCATCAGGTGCGGCGACCCAAAGATAGGACAAATTGTTGCGATTGACATCGAGGTCCAGCCAGCTCAAAAGCTTGACCACTTTGCCGGCAGCCTCATCATAGCGCGACAGGTACTGGTATCCGTTCAGGTAATAGGTCCCGTCACTGCCGTAAATCGGCGTGGTGTTGAAAAGTTGTGGTGGCAAGGTCAGGTCGGCAATCTTGGCCCCTGTGGCCAGATCGACCTCTTGGCTTATCATGCTGCCTTCCTGGGTGTAGTAACTGATGCCGTAATGGCCGTTTTTGAGAAACAAGGTCGAAGAGACGTACACATTCTGACCTTCGAGCTTGTACTCACCCTTTCTGTTGCCATCGAAGTCGATCAGCCTGATTGAGTTGTTGTACACCAGCAGGAGATTGCCGTCCGGAGCGGCCTGGATGTTGTTGAGGTATTCCACGGTACTGCCGTCATTCTTGGCTTCAAACAGCAGCAGCGTTTTCTGGACCTTGCCGGCACTGTCCATCTGGTACAGGTTGCGGACAGATTTCATCGGATCCGAGTAATCGGTGGCTGTGACCAGCAGCGAGCCAGCTGGACCGGCAAAAACGCCATCGAGGTAGGCGCTTGACGGCTGGTTGGGATCGGTCATCAAACCAGGGATGGCATCGAGCGGCACCGTCCCGAGCAGCTGGCCTTCCGGGCTGAGCCGGAGCAGGCTGTTGACACCCATGTTGTCACTGGCCAGGGCGATGATTTCGCCATTGGCCCAGATGATCGACTGGACATAGCTGTATTGGTCACCGATTTCATACTCGACGACATCATAGATAGCGAGCTCAGCCAGTTCGGGATCGATAGCTGGCTTTTTGGTGCAGCCGGCCAGCTGGAGTGTCAGCGGTACAACCAGCACAAGCAGCAACAGAAGGCTGAGAAGGCGCCGGAACGCGCGGGCATCTTTGGCGCGGGCATCTTTGGGGCGGGCTGTGGGATGGAACAGGGCGGGGATCATGGTTTTCATATCGGGGTCTCCTCCTTGGCAGGCTTGCGCTTTCGCAGCTGCTTGATGAACCGTTGCAGGATTTCACCCATTGGCCGGCACCGAGTCCAGACCGACCGGGCATCCGGAAAAGTCCGGCGCAGGGCATCCCAGCCGATGGCGGCCAGGTAGATCAGTTGGGGCAGAATCAGGGTGGCCAGGATGGCGGCGAGCCAGACCCATTCGGCTGGTACCCATTCGCCTCGTGTCTGGATCAAGAAGTGCGCGACCGCAAGGCCGGCCAGGGCAGCCAGGCCGAGACGGGTGGACAGCTGTCTCTTCTGCGCCATTGGCAGGTCGCGCAGTGTGTAAAGGCTCACGATCAGGACCAACAGGGTTGCTCCCGTCAGCTGGGCCAACAGGCTGGCCAGGTCAATGGCAGCCCGGGCAGCATTTTCCCACCAGGGCAGGACGATGGCGGAGTCCTTGATGACACGGCTGCCAACGGTGCGCCAACTGGTCAGCAAGGTCGCTAGGCCAAGGCGGGCGTCGTGGTCGACCAGGTCGATGGTATCCGGTGTGAGCCCGGCGCTGCTCAAGGCATCGCGCAGGAATTGCAGCCCCATGCCCGAGACAGGTTCTGGCAGGCGGACCTCATAGGAGGTGATGCTCAGCTTGGGGTCAAGCTCACTGAGGGTCAGATAAGGGATGAAAGCTTGTGCCTGGTCTTGGCGGCTGAGTTGGCTCTGCCAATTATCCGGCAGTCGGACAACCCCTGCGACCGTCAGGGTTTTATCCTGGACCTTGACCGGAAAGCCAGTGATGTCGATCGCGCCGAACAGCTGCCAGGCTGCCAGTTCATCGAGAACGATGCTGCGAGTGCTGAAGGCATCGGCCATGAGGAAGTTGCCGCTCAAGAGCTCCATGTGGCGGAAGGCGGCAAAACTGGCTCCAGATACACCCGTCATGGGCAAGGTCAGGCTGTTGTTGCCCTGGACCAGAGTTTGGGTGGAGAAACCGGCATAGGCGTCGACGATCTGGACTTGCTGCTCGAGCAGCGCCTGGTTCAATGATTTGCGGATGGACTCGACGCCCCGTGGCTGCAATCCGGGATTGTCTTGTCCCGTGGCGGCTGGCAGATAGACGGCAAAGGGTCGAACCGTGTTTTTTTTGGCAGTTTCCGGCAGAGCACCGCTTGTGGTGAAAACCAGGGCTTGGAGACAGAGGAAACTTACGGTCAAAACCAGCGTCGCCAGCACAGCCAGTCTGGAGGCCAGGCGCGGCGAAGACAGTCTGCCTTCAGGCTGACGGCTCAGCAGGATAGTCTCGTCTGGCGGGGGCCAGAATCGGTCACTTCGTGTGTATGCCATGGCGGGCTCTTTCTATTTGGTCGGCAGCACACGGCTGCCGGCTTCGACGGGTTTGTTGGCGGCAGTCACGATCGGCATGCCCCAGTCCAGGGTCCCACTGATCGCACTTCTCGTGCTGTCGGATTCCAGGATCGTGACCGAGACACGTTCCAGCGTATAGCGGCTGCCGAGCGGGCCGTTTTTCTGGCGCATGGCCAGGACAAAACTGCCGCTGGCATCCTGGCGGATCGCTGCATTGGGCACGATCATGTCATAATTGCGACCTTGCTTGTAGATGTTGATGCTGACCTGCTGGCCAAGGGCGACTTCACCTTCGACATCAAAGACCAACTGCTTGACGACTCCGGGCTGGTCCTTGTCCTCGCGGATTTCGCGCAAGATGGCCTGGGCCCAGCCGATATTGCCCATGCTGACGTCGGCACGGTCACCGATGACGAGCGTCTGGGCCTGCTCGGCCGGGATCGTCGCCCGGAGGTCATAGCGGGCCTGGGCATCGTCGATTACAGCGACGGCTTCGGCGGTATTGATGGTCGCTCCGTCCGCCAGGGTGAGTTTGGAAATCCGGCCCTCATAATCGGCTTTGATCTCATTGACGCCCTGGGTCGATTTGAATTGTTCGAACTTGGCGCGCTGGACTTCAAGGTCGTTTTCGGCTTTGGTGATGGCCGTCTGGCGATCCTTGACCGCGAGGGCATCGCTTTTCTTCGCGTCGGAAAGTTCCTGGAGCCGTTCCGGGTAGGCTTCCTCGGCATCTGCGAGGGATTCCTGGGCGGCGATCACACCGGCATCGTCAGCGCCCTCATTCGAGGCCTGCTGGGCGGCTTTAAGAGAAGCTTTGACCGTATCCAGAGCGTCTTTGGCCGCGTCGTAATTGTCTTGGGCGGTCTTGAGCAATTGTCTTGTGCCTGGTTTATCAGGATCCCCGTCTACCCCGTATACATCTTCATAAGCTGTATCACGTGTTGCTTGGGCCAGATCAATGGCACTCTGTTCGGTATTTGGATCCGCTTGTAAAGCTGCTAGAGCGGCTTCGGCAGCAGCTAGTAAAGATTCAGCGGTTGTGTTTTTAGCTTTTACAAGATTTAAATCAGATTCTTCAATTCTCAATGTTTCTTCGGCAAACTCCACGTCATCTTCCAAGCCACGCTCGGTCTTGATCAGCTTGACATAGGCCTGATACTGAGCGTCTTTGGCATCTTCCAGATTTTCCTTGGCATCTTCAATCGCTTTTTGCGCAGCTTTCACCGCTTTTTCCATCGCTGGAACCGACAGGCTCGCCGGTGTCCGTTTCATTTGCGCCAGGGCCAGCTCGGCATTTTCCAGCGCCATTTCCATCTCGAGCAGCTCGACGCCCTCGGTTGGCTTGAGGGTGGCGATGATATCGCCGACGAGGACGGGTGAGCCGACTTCGACTTTGACCTGGTCGACGATCCGCGGGGCACCAAAGTTGACTGTGTGCTTGAGCTGGGCTGAGATCGTCCCCTCCGCCTGGATCTGGCGGAACATCATACCGGACTCGAAGTTTTTCACCTGGACGCGGGGCAGGGAATAGTTGACGATCGTGTTGGAAAACAGCGTCAATATGGCCATGCCAGCGAAAAAGAATATCGTGGCGCGGCGCAGGAGACGGCTTTTGGTGGTGGCGGCGGTCTGTTCCATCGGTCGGGTCATCCTTTCAGGCCGGAGTGCGTGATGCCTTCCACCAGGTACTGTTCCCCGTGGAAAAACATCAGGAGAGCTGGGATCATGTATAGAGTCGAGGCGGCAAAGGCCAGGCCGATGTCGCCTTCATTGACTTTGACCAGGAAAACGGACAAAGGGTGGGTCAGCGGGTCAGACAGGAAAATGATCGGCTGCTCGACCATGTTCCAGAAGTCGATAAAGACCAGGACAGCCAGCGAATAGACGGCTGTGCGGCACATCGGCAGCAGGATCCGGGTGAAAATGGCCCAGTGCCCGGCCCCGTCGAGCTGGGCGACTTCGATGTAGTCACGCGGGATCCGGCGCATGTATTTTGTGATCAGAAAGACGCTGAAGGTCGAAAAAATGCCGGGCAGAATGATGGCCAGCGGATTGTCGATCAGTCCGAACCATTCGGCAACGATGTAATTCGGGACCAGTGTGACCTGGAACGGCATCAACATCAAGATGATATAGGCAAAAAAAGTGATCTGGGCCAAGCGTCCGCGAAAGCGAGTGAACGCATAAGCGGCCAGGGCTCCGACGAAAATCTGACCGGCAACAATCGGCAGGACGAGGAAGACCGAGTTCCAGAATTTGATCAGGTAGTCCGTGCTTTTAAACAAGATCTCGATGTATTGCTCGGCAGAAACCAGGTCGGGAATCAGTTTGAAATGGGCCGTCGGTGCGATCCAGGGCAGTTCCGGTGCTGCCGGCATTTCCCAGGGATTCCGGGTCTTGTCAAAGAGCATGCCATAGTTGGCGATGATTTCTTCGCTGGACATAAAGGAATTGAGAACTGTCATCACGATCGGAAACACGAAAACCAAGGCCAACACCAGGATCAGGCCGCTCTTGATCAGGATGGCGCCTTCGCGGACGAGTCGGCGGCTATGCTTTTTTGTCAGCTGCTGGAGTTGCATCGTCAGGATTCCTCCAGGTCACGGCCGGAACGGCTCTCGACAACAAAAAGGATGGCGATGACGGCCATCATGACCAGAGCCATGACGATCGCTGCGGCTGACAATTTCTGGTAATCGAGCGAGCGGAACATATTGTTCATGTAATGCTGGAGCATGTAGAGCACTTCAAAAGGATAGTCTCCGGCCAGCAGATAGGTTTCGCGGAAAATCTTGAAGGAATTGATGAAGGAAATGACCAGCGTGAACAGCAAGGTCGGGGTGAGGTACTTGAACGTGATGGCGCGAAAGCGCTGCCAGGCGGTGGCGCCATCCACCCGGGCCGAGTCGAGCAACTCAACGGGCACGGTATTGAGCGCGGCCAGGAACAAGACCATGTTGTAGCCGAGATTTTTCCACAGGTACAGGCCGATGATCACGAAGCGGGCGCTGTCACTTTTGAGCCAGTCGACCGGGATGAATCCGAAATCAGCCAGCGATGTGTTCAGGGCGCCATTGTAGCTGAAAACCACCTGCCAGACCAGGACCACCGAGGCAACCGGCACGAGCAGTGGCGACAGGAACAGGGAACGCAGCTGGCTCCTGGCCTTGAGCTTGCCATTGAGAATCATCGCCAGGACCAGCGACAAGCCGACAACCAGCGGCAGGCTGATGATCGAAAACAGCAAGGTATTGCCCGCAGCCTGGAGATATGCCTGATTCTGGAACAGACTGATAAAGTTCTTCAGGCCGACAAAGTTCATGATGACCGGGTTGTCGACCATCGCGTACCAGATCACGAGCAAAAACGGGATGAAGAAAAAGAGCGCCGTCCCTAAAAGGCTGGGCGCCAGAAAAAAGGCCGCTGGCCAATCCCGGTGCAATTTTTCTCGCAGCTTCATTGATGTCCCACACTCCGTTCGCGACCGATAACCGGT
>SABL01000146.1 GCA_009928985.1 Clostridia bacterium | reverse complement strand
CATCGGCATTGTCCTTGCTGAAGCAGGATCTCGAGCAGATTCATCAGCCTGCCGCATCGACTCGCGGTCGAAAGAACGCAAAAACACCGCAATACCCTCCACTTGCAGATCGGGATACTACGGTGTTTTCACTTGCACAACCTATAAATTGTGCTGTTGCTGGCGGAGAGAGAGAGATTCGAACTCTCGGTTGGGGTTAGCCAACACATGATTTCCAGTCATGCGCCTTAGACCAGCTCAGCCATCTCTCCAGGCCTTATGAGGTGCGTTTTTGCGACACGCATCGCAAATAGTATCATCGTTGATGACAAATGTCAAATGGCCTGTTCGAACAAGGGACCCGGTCCGTTTATGCACCTTTTATGCAGGAAACAGCCTTTTTCTGCATATTTGCCGAATAAGGGACCCCGTCCCTTTTTCGGCAAAGTAGTCATGAGATCGTCACTTGAGGCTGTTATACTGTTTGGTATGAAAAAGTCTTTGCGAATATTTATTCGACTCATCGTTTTGTTTGTTGTGCTGGTTTTTGTGTCAGCTTTGTCTGTTTTTGCGATCGATGCTGTTGTTGCAGGTGTTGGCCGGTCACGGCTTGTTACATTGGAGGATGCGCCTGTTGCTGATTGCGTGATTGTGCCCGGGGCACAGGTTTTTGCCAATGGCATGCCAAGCCAGATGTTGCAGGACCGGCTCGATACGGCGCTGGCATATTACAACAGTGGCAAGACGGACCGGATCCTGGTCTCGGGCGACAATGGCCAGCTGGATTATAATGAGGTCATTGTCATGCGCAATTACCTGCTGGAGCAGGGCGTGCCCATCGAGGAGATTTTTCTCGATCATGCTGGCTTTGACACGTATGACACGATGTACCGGGCTCGGGATATTTTTCTGGTGCATAAGGCCGTGGTGGTGACGCAGGAGTTTCATCTGCTGCGGGCCTTGTACATCGGCCGGGAATTAGGGCTCGATGTCTATGGCGTGGCCAGCGATCCTCGCTTGTATGCCGGGGCGGATTATTACCGGCTGCGTGAATATCTGGCCCGGGTCAAAGCATTCCTGGATTGCCTGTTCAATGCCAAGCCGACTTATCTGGGCGAGACGATTCCAATCACAGGGGATGGAAGGGCGACACTTGGGTAGTCCTCAGTCGTGGATGCGGAAGTGGACTTTGTAGGTCTTGAGGCATTTATCGATGATTTCGACGGCTCGGGCGCGGTCTTCGACTTCCTGGAGGCTGGTATCGGTGTGCTCTAATGATTTGTAGACCGAGAAGAAGTGCTGAATTTCGGTGAAGACATGTTTGGGCAGGTCGGTGATGTCTTTCCACTGGTTCATCTGGGGTTCTTCGAAGGGGATGGCGATGATTTTTTCATCGAGTTCGTCGTTGTCAGTCATGGAGAAGACGCCAATCGGGTAGCATTCGACGAGGCACATGGGCTGGAGTTGTTCCGTGCACAGGACCAGGACGTCGAGCGGGTCGCCATCGTCGGCCAGCGTGCGCGGGATGAATCCGTAATTGGCCGGGTAGTGGGTCGAGGTATACAAGATGCGGTCAAGCTTGAGCATGCCGGTGGCTTTGTCCATCTCGTATTTCTGCTTGCCGCCCTTGGGGATCTCGATCACGGCGATGAATTTCTCGGGTTTGATCCGGGAATCGGAAATATCATGCCAGATATTCATGGTCTTGTTACTCCTCTTGCATTTTCTCTTTTCGCTCCTGATCAGTATAGCAGAATCTGAAATTAAGTCGCTTGATCATCTTGTTAATTCGCCTGTGTGATAGGCCTCTTTTTTGTTGAATCTGCCTATTTGGGCCAGAGAATGTGGTGAGCGGTCATCATGCGCTCGACCAGCATGGACATGGTGCGGATCTCGCCGACATTCAGGGGGTCATTCGGGCAATAGTGCTGCAGACTCATCGAGCAGACAAGGATTTCGGTGCGTTTCTTCTGCAGATCCTGGAGGATCTTGTAGACGGATGAATCCTGCTGTGTCAAAAGAACTGCCGAATTATACAAGATCAGGGCTTCAGGTGGCTTGGGCTGTTCATCAAGGGCCAGAAGAAACGACTTGAGCAATTCTAAACCCAGGGCAGGGTCACCTTCGCCCAGCCGGTCGGATCCGAGGACGATGGTGACAGGTTCGGCAGGGTTGTCGCTGAATATCTGCAAAGATTTCGGCAATTTGATCGGTCCAGTTGTAATGGTTGACTGGGACACAGTGGCCTGGCCATTTTCAATCTGACCAAACCTTGCTTCCAGGCTCTTCTTTTTCAAGCGATCCCTTCTTTCCATGACGATTCAGCATTTGAAAGGTTGTGATTTATGTCGGCATCAATTGTTTTTCAGATCGGTGCGTCCGTTCAGCTGGCGAATGGCCCTGGGCAAGGCATCTTTGCTGTTTTTCCACTCGGCCTGGGCATTTCGATAGTCGAACTTCAAGGTAAACCACTCGACGTCATCACGCAGGGTGGCCAAAGATTGTTGTTGCTGGGCTGTGAGGTTGGTGATGAACTCGGCTGACTGGTTCTGGCCCAGGAAACGGGCAGCTCCGCGCAGAAGTAAAGCGAGATGCGGCAGGCAATAACCATGGCCGGCGTCAAACTGTTGGCGGAATTCAGGTTCGTGAAAATATTCATGGAAAATAACATCGAGGTAATGACCCATGGTCTGGTCGAGGCGGTCGCAGATGGCGCAGGACTGGACTCTTTGCTCGATGGCCTCAGCCACTTCGAGGATTCTCTCCTTGTAGTCCTTTTGTTTGCCAGAAAACAGGCCTTTCTGGGGGGCTGGAATGGCTTTCTCCAGAGATTTATGCAGGTCGTCGGTGATGTCGCTGACGTGGGTGTGCAACAAAAGGCCCAGGCCGAGGCGGTTGGCTTCGCTGTCGTAAAGGCCGCGCCAGTGGTCACGACAAAAGCCTCGGTCGTTGGTGACGATGCGGACATCCGGTTCCATCAGGGCTGGCCCGAGATAATAGGCGATCAATTCGTCGGTCAGAGTTTTTTCCAGGGTGCACAAGGGGCAAGCAGCTGTTTGGTTATAAGCGTCGTGGACGGGAATGGTGTAGATCTTCTCTTTCACTGCGAACCTCCTGCAGATTGGCCGGCTGTCTGGTAGACGACACGGCGGGCTTTGACATTGACGACCATGACGTTGATCGAGGTGAATTCCTCGACCAGATGACTGACCTTTTCCTGGGCTTCGCGCAAAACAATCTGGGCATTGAATCCATAAAGCAAGGCCAGATCCAAATGGATGACCACGCCATAGATTTCCTTGGTGATTTTACAGTCCACAACGTGCGAAACCCCGCGGATCCGGCGCAGGATCAGCTCGATCATGCTGCGCAGAGCTTCGTCCGAGATCGAGTAGCTGCCAAGCGTGGAAAAGGTTGGCCGGACGACAGTCCGCTCGGCGTCATTTTGCACCGGCTGGACACCGCGATCACGGTCAAAGCGGCGGCGCAGTCGGGAGATCGGATTGAGAAAGGTGCCGGAGAATTCGTGCTTGATCTCCATGCTTGGGACAGGTATGGTGTGCTTGCCCTCCGTCATGCGGGTCTGGCGGGCCTGACGCATTTCCTCTTCGCTGCTGACATCCTCAATGCGGATCAGCATGGCGGGTGGATTGAGCCAGAGGTTGGCACAGATTTTTTCCAGCATGGCGTCTGAGGTTCCCAGGATCATCAGGGCGGCTGGCTGATGGGCTGAAAGAGTCCGGCGCATGGTCTGGGCCCGGGTTTCATCGGCAAAGATCGCCTGGCGCACGGAGTCGATTTTCGAGGCCGCGCGCTTGGCCGAGGTCCCGGCTACGATCCTGCTGCCCCGGATCAAAAGGCCGTCGTCAATCAGGAATTCGATGTTGTTTTCCCGGGCGACCCGGATGGCCCGGGTGCTTTTCCCAGTGCCTGGCGGGCCAACGAAAGCGACAACCGCAATGGTTTTCAGCGCGGCCTGCAAAGCATCCTCTTCTTCGCGCAAATCCTGACCAGACGTGGCTGTGCTGACGGTGCGATTGACGGCCTCGGCCAGCCGGCTCAGGGGATTGGTCGCAGCACCGGCAACGGAAGCGACTGAATTTAAAAGAGATGAGGGCTGGCCCTCAGCTCCGGACTTGGATTTGTCCGTGCGTTTAGCCATGGCTCCTCACCTCCTTGCTTGAACGATGGTCGTGCTACAGACGATCTTTAACAATCAGCGGTCCCAGTTATGGTAGACTTCCTGGACATCGTCAAGTTCTTCCATTTTGTCGATCAGTTTCTCCATTTTTTCAGCCAGTTCGGGGTCACTGATCTCAGTCCAGGTGACTGGGACCGGCCCCAGGGAGACATCGACGAATTCATACTTTTTCTTCTCAAGGTTATCGCGCACAGCATGGAATTCCTCCGGCGCGGTTGTGATTTCATAAACCTCGTCCTCAGCAGCAAAATCTTCGGCACCGGAGTCGAGGGCGTCCATCATCACAGCTTCTTCGTCCTCGTACAGTTCACGGTCGATGATGATCGTACCCTTTTCCTGGAAAAGAAAAGCGACACAGCCATTGGTGCCCATGTTGCCGCCGAATTTGTCAAAGATATGGCGCACATCGCCAGCGGTGCGGTTGCGATTGTCAGTGAGTGTGCGGACCATCACGGCAACACCACCGGGTCCATACCCTTCGTAGACAATTTCTTCAAAATTCTCACTGTCG
>SABL01000145.1 GCA_009928985.1 Clostridia bacterium | reverse complement strand
TTCGTCTGTGGCTTTCAGATGCCAACTGCCATCTGTCTTTAGCTTAAATAAAAAAAGAGAGTGAAACAAATCCCGTGCGAGATTCATAAACACCCTTGTTTATCTAAGCCATGCTATCGGATCGTCATAGCATCTGTAGCCGTCACTATTCATTTGATGGAATTCAGTGTAACACAAATCCTTCATTCTGCAAGTCCATTGCATTCAAATTTCATATTTAAAATGAACAAAATTGCACCCGTCTATCCCGCCAGCCTTTTATGCAACGTGATAAAATGAAGGAAGAAACACTGCACAAGACTGCTTTGTAGCTGCAGCCACAGACCAGTCGCCAGGCATGACGGGAGGCTTTTTCACCATGCAAGTAGGAATTCCCAGAGAAATCAAGAACAACGAAAACCGGGTGGCCATGACCCCGGCCTGTGTCCATGACCTGATCGCACACGGCGCCTTGGTGACTGTCGAAACTGGAGCTGGTCTGGGCAGTGGGTTTTCCGATGATGACTACCGGTCTGCCGGGGCTGTGATTGGATCAGCAGCAGATGCTTGGGCCAGTCGTCTGGTGGTCAAGGTCAAGGAGCCCCAGCCATCCGAATACGGCTACTTCCGGCCGGATTTGATCTTGTTTACGTTTCTGCATTTGGCGGCCAATGAAGAATTGGAAGACCAGTTGCGTAAAACCGGGGTGAAAGCCATTGCCTACGAGCTCGTCCAGCTGCCGGACGGCTCGCTGCCCTTGCTGGCACCGATGTCGGAAATAGCGGGCCGCCTGGGAGCCTTGATGGCCGAGTATTATCTGCAAAAAACCCAGGGTGGCCGCGGTCTTCTGGCCGGTGGGGTGCCAGGCGTGGAAAAGGCCCGTTTCACCATCATCGGGGCTGGAACTGCTGGCCGGGCCGCGTTGCAGGCTGTTGTCGGCATGGGCGCGGATGTGACCATCCTTGACAACCAGATCGCCAAGCTGGCCCGGCTGGAGGAACAATACCAGTCCCGGGTCAGGACCTTGTTCTCCAATCGCAAAAACCTCGAAGATGCTGTCATCGCCTCGGATGCAGTCATTTCCACGGTTCTGGTGCCTGGAGCCCGGGCGCCGCACCTGGTTACAACTGACATGGTCCGGCGCATGCCCCAGGGCAGTGTGATCGTGGACATTGCGATCGACCAGGGTGGCTCTGTCGAGACCATCCCACACAGCACCACCCACGATGATCCCGTCCTGGTCATCGACGGCGTGACACATTATGCCGTCGCCAACATGCCCGGGGCCGTACCGCGGACTGCCACGACTGCACTGTCCAATGCCACCTTGCCGTATGTGCTGCTTTTGGCACAAAAGGGGCTGGATGTCCTGGATATCAGGCCGGAACTGGCCCGGGCCATACTGCACGATGCGAAGAGGTGACAACATGACAGCATCAGCAACTCAAACCGAAAACCCATTGCTGGCCGAACATGCCCGCCAATTTTTCTATCACCAGACCCAGGCTGTCCGGTCCTGTCTGGCCCGTCTTGAAGCTGGTGAAGAGGATCCGGAACTGATCCATGACCTGCGTGTGGCTGCCCGGCGATTCACCAGCCTGGCCAGGCAGACCGAGCCATTTCTGGATCCCGCATGGTGCAAAAAAGCGGCAAAAACCCTGCGACCGGTGCGCAAGGCGACCAATCGCCTGCGCGATACCGCGGTCCTCATCAATCGCCTGGCAACCATGCCTTCCGGGCTGGCACAAAGCCAGGAATGGACCGATCTGACTGACTTGCTGGGCCGTGAGCACCGCAAGCACATGGAAAAAGCCCGGCACCAACTTCTGGACCAGAGCTTTCACCAGCAGCTGGACCAGCTGGATGCCTTCCTCGGCGACCCGGCGTCCACCGTCCGCATGTTGCGGGTCGAACCGCCAAATGAGGAGCTGTATGTCCTGTACGGCCTTGAAGGTGTCCGGACCGCCCTGTTGTTCCGCCGGACCGCTGAATTATTGGCTCAACGTCAATGGATCGTTGCCGAATCCGAACTGCCGGCAGAAGTCCTGGCTGATCCAGTCCTGGCAGCCGGTTTTCTGGAGATCGCGCCGGAAGTCATCCACCGGCTTCGCCTCTCAGCCAAAGATTTCCGCTATGCCCTCGAGTTCCTGTCCCCTGTGCTGCTCGCCGAGCCACTCACAGCCTGGCTGAGCTCGTTTCGGTCCCTGCAAGATCATTTGGGTGCCATCCATGATCTGGACCTGGCGCTGGATCGCATGACCTGGCTGGAAAAGCACGGCTCGGACAACAAGCTAGCGAAAGCCGGGCTCGAGCTGTGTGCAACATTGAAAAGAGCCTGGCGTGAAGAACGCCAGACTCTCGTGGATCAATTGCAGCCTCAGTGGTATGAGTGGACCGCTGAACGGTACGAATGCAAGATTTATGATCTGATCTTTCAAAAATAAGGTGCGCCGAGGGGTTCAAACAACGCGTGCCGGTGACTATGAAGCCCCTGCTGCTGGCGTACAGGCCTCAGGCTGACGTGCCAACACCTGGAACGACGGGAGCAGCAAAGGTCCGTGTTGCCAGTTCGCTGTCGATCATCAGCAAAGCATTCGGATTGCCGTTGGCCAATTTGAGCTTGTCGAGCAAATCATTGACGTTGCCTTCTTCTTCGACTTGCTCTGTGACATACCATTGCAAGAAAATATATGCGGCATGGTCGCCAGACTGCATGGCCAGGGTGGCCAAGTTGCCGATCGATTCGGTGACCAGTTTTTCGTGCTCCAGGACGGCTTCGAAAACTTCCAGTGGGCTGGACCAGGCGCCGCTGGGGTCTGCTAGTTCGGCAAAGGAAACGGATTCACTTCTGGCGTGCAGGTAGTGGACCAGATTTTGGGCATGGGCGAGTTCTTCCTGGTACTGGACATAGGTCCAGTTGGCAGAGCCCTTGAGTCCGTTGCCTGCGAAATAATTGGACATGGCCAGGTACAAGAAGGCGCTGAAATATTCCTTGTTGATTTGCTCGCTGAACGCCCGGGATAGATCTTGCTTCATATGAGTCTTTCCTCCTTGAAGTCAATTCTGGCATTCTGGCCGATCTGATGCGGCCATTTTTGCGCCAGGTTGAAGGGTTGCATTGAATAAAGTCATTATAAAGGAATGATTCTGAATAAAGAAGCATCAACGTTACTCTTTCGGGCAAATGAACAAATCTCACAGCCGGAAGTTGCTGTAGCAACATTGCAGCTGTCTATAGGATCGCTATAATGGAAACATTGAAGTGCCTTCATTTGGATGGCACAAGAAGGAGGTCCGTTCTGTGTATCCCATCGTCCACAAGCAAATCCTCAATCCAACCGTTATCCGGCTGGATGTGTCTGCTCCTTTGATTGCCCGCAAAGCCAAGCCAGGCCAGTTCATCATGTTGCGTGTCGATGAGGAAGGGGAGCGTATTCCCCTGACGATCGCCGACTATGACCGGGAAAAAGGCATTGTGTCTATCATTTTCCAGCTCGTCGGCAAAACGACCCAGGCTCTGTCGGAAATGAACGAAGGTGACAGCATTCTTGATTTTGTCGGGCCTCTGGGCACGGCTTCCCATTTAGAGGGATACAAGCGCGTAGCCGTCATCGGTGGCGGCCTTGGCACGGCGATCGCCTATCCCCAGGCCAAAGCCCTGCACCAGATGGGTGCTGTCGTGGACATCATTGCCGGTTTCCGCAACCAGGACCTGGTCATCCTCGAGGAGGAGATGCGGGCTGCCTGCACCAACCTCTACCTGACCACTGATGACGGCTCCTATGTGCGCAAGGGTTTTGTCACCGATGTGCTCAAAGAGCAGATCGAAGCCGGCGCCGGGTATGACCTGGTGATCGCGATCGGCCCGCTGATCATGATGAAAATGATTGCCAACCTGACCCGCGCCTATGGCATCCACACCATTGTCAGCATGAACTCGATCATGGTCGATGGCACCGGCATGTGCGGTGGCTGCCGCCTCACGGTTGGTGGCGAAACGAAATTCGCCTGTGTCGATGGCCCGGACTTCGACGGCCACCTGGTCGATTTCGACGAGGCCATGCGCCGCAGCCAGATCTACAAGAACAACGAAAAAGAATCGATGGACAAGCACATCTGCCGTCTGACTGGAAAGGAGTCCTGAAAACCGATGCCGAACATGTCTTTGAAAAAGGTTCCGATTCCGGAACAAGACCCCCAGATCAGAAACCGCAATTTTGCCGAAGTTGCCTTTGGCTATACGCCGGAAATGGCGATGGAAGAAGCCACCCGCTGTCTGCAGTGCAAGCACAAGCCCTGTGTCGCTGGCTGTCCGGTCCGTGTGCGCATCCCGGAATTCATCGAGAAAGTCGCCGCTGGTGACTTTGAGGAAGCCTACCACATCATCACCTCGACTAATTTCCTGCCGGCGGTCTGTGGCCGTGTCTGCCCCCAGGAGACCCAGTGCGAACAGGTCTGTGTCCGGGCGATCAAGGGCGAATCGGTCGCCATCGGTCGCCTGGAGCGCTTTGTCGCTGACTGGTACATGGAAAATAGAAAGCCCCGCCTGGAAAAAGCTGCTGCCAAGAATAAGAAAGTCGCCATTGTCGGTTCTGGTCCGGCTGGCCTGACCTGTGCCAGCGACCTGGCCCAGCTGGGATATGAGGTCACGATTTTTGAAGCTTTCCATGTCCCCGGAGGCGTCCTGATGTATGGCATTCCGGAATTCCGCCTGCCCAAGGTCATCGTCCAGGAGGAAATCGACAACCTGAGAAAACTCGGGGTCAA
>SABL01000035.1 GCA_009928985.1 Clostridia bacterium | reverse complement strand
TAGCTGACCGAGGCCACGATGTCTTCGACGGTCAGGTGCTTGGGCATCAGTTCCGAGACCTTGGTTGACAGGAGCTGACGCAAGGTCTGGCCGGGATTGCCACTGGCCTGAACCTCATGGATGATCCGCTGCAGGACACCGGTGCGGACTTTTTCCGTAACGCCAAGGGCTGCCACGTCGAGGTCGGCAATCATGTCATCGCCGAGGCGGGCGCGCAGGTATTCGAATGCATCGACGCGATTGTTGCCGATGACACGTAATTTGTTTTCATTCTGGATGACGGTGTCGCCGACGACATTCATCGGGAAAACTGTAACAGAATTGATGCCGGCGGTCTGGATGGCTTCGGCTATGGCCAAGGTGATGATCTCACCTTCGGCGACGAGCAATTCGCCATTTTCATCGACGACATTTTCAGCTGACTTGTGGCCGACCAGGCGGCGGGCCAGGCTGAGCTTTTTGTTGAGCTTATAGATGCCAACACGCGCGAGGTCGTAGCGCTTCGGATCGAAGAACATGTTGTGCAGCAGGGTCTCGGCGCCTTCGACAGAGACAGGCTCGCCCGGACGCAGCTTGCGGTAGAGTTCCTGCAGGCCTTCCTCACGGGTGCGGCAGCCGTCCTTGAGCATGGTCTGGGTCAGGCTGTTCTCCTCGCCGAACGTCTCGATGATCTGCTCATTGGTGCCAAAGCCCAGTGAGCGCAGGAAAACGGTCAGGTGGAACTTCCTGGTGCGGTCGACACGGACCCAGAGCAAGTCGTTGGCATCGGTTTCGTATTCCAGCCAGGCTCCGCGATTGGGGATGATCTGGGAGGAAATCAGTTCCTTGTCGGTCTTGTCGGTGGCCTTGCTGAAATAGGCGCCCGGGGAGCGGACAAGCTGGCTGATGATGACGCGCTCGGCTCCATTGATGATGAAGGTGCCGTTGTCCGTCATGATCGGGAATTCGCCGATATAGATGTACTGGTCTTTGAGGATGTCATCGCGCTTGTTGTGGAGGCGGACCTTCACACGCATCGGCGCGGCGTAATTGGCATCACGCTCTTTGCATTCCTCTATGGAATACGTGGGGCTCTGGGTGTCAAACTCCTTGTCAATAAAAGAAAGCTCGATGTCACCGGAATAGTCCGTGATCGGCGATACGTCGCGCAGGACCTCCATCAAGCCTTCATCCAGGAACCACTGGTAGCTGTTTTTCTGAATCTCGATGAGATTCGGGATGTCGATGACCTCATCGATCCTCGAGTAGGACATTCTCTCGGCTCTTCCCAGCTGGACGGGACGCACCATCAATGATCACCTCACGCACGTTCTAGGCCTTTGGGGCCTGCTGGCCGGATAGTCGGGACCCTCCCGAAGGGATTCACTCGAAAAAGATTGACGACTCCCCGGCGGATGCTATAATTGACATAAACCAAATCGGTTTGACGCCTGTCTGAAAGCAGCGAAAACTTCCCCACCTTCTAGGCGCGTTATAGTATATTATCACCGAGTTATGGGAGTGTCAACGAAAATTGGCACTTTTTTCATGCAGTTTTTTCATGTCGATTTTCACGTGACCACCTGAAAAAACGCCCTTGCGAGCGTGGTGGCTCACAAGGGCGTTCAAGTTTTCAGGCTTTGATGATCAGGTGGTCAACGCTTAGGGTACGAAGCGCAGGCCGAGATCATTCAGTTCGTAAGGGTAGGCCGTTTTAAGGTCAGTCAGATAGGTCCTGTAAGCTTCGTCAGCAAGAACGGAACGGACATTGATTTCCCATTCCACGCCAGCCGGACGGACAAAATACATGACGTGAAAACCGTAATTGGTCTGGACCACGTCGGTGTCGCCGGTTTTGCGAGCTGGGTCGAAAATCCAGTTGTTGAAGGCATCGACCATCTGGCCCGGATAAATATCCGTGTAGATACCGCCATCAGCAGCATTGCCATCCTCGGAGTTGGCCTTGGCCAGTTCGGCAAATGCATCCTCAGTCTGCGCACCAGATTTGTACTGGGCCAGAATGTCGTCAGCCTTGGCTTTGGCGGCGGCGATTTCTTCTTCGGTTGCTGTCGTCTCGTCTGCCATGATCAGGATGTGGCGGACGTCCACACGCGGCTGGTCATCGATCGAGCGGCTGACGAAATACAGGACGGTGCTGCTGGCTGCGTTGGTATCGTCCACCACAGTCATGTCGCCCGCCTTCCTGGTTTCGTCATACAGCCAGGCCGACTGGGTCAGGGAGCTGATGCTGTAGTAGCGGGTATCGGCCATGAGCGATGCATCATTGCTGGTATAGGCATCCTTCTGGTCTTCTGCGGCATTGGCAATGGCCTGGGCTTTGAAGCTGGCTTCGTCAGTCACCAGGGTGGCCATGGCATCGGCCTTGGCGCGGGCATCGGCCTTGGCTTTTTCCTTGTCGGCATCGCTGGCATCTTCTGCGACTTCAGCTGTAAAAGTGAACGCGCGGTAGCTAACCTTGTCATACTCATCGCGGTGTTCATCGTAATAGGCCTTGAGTTCAGCATCGCCGAATTCAAAGGATTCCTGCTGCTGGGCTGCGAATTTCTGGGCCAGGAGGAGGCGTTCAAAAGCGGGGCGGAGACTTTCGGTTGTGGCGCCTTTGCCAAAATACTGGGCCATGAAATTCGTCAAAGTCAGCTGGGAGGCATCTGCCTGCTGCTGCAAGGTGTCATAGAAATCCGTGATTTTCTGCAGGTCGGAGTCATCGAGAGCAAGGCCTGCCTTCTGGGCTTCAGCTGCCAGCATGTAGTTCTCCCGCACCATCTGGGCGGCAGAATCGACGAGCATGTCCTTGTACGTTTCAAATTCTTCCACACCGCTGGGCATGGACAAGGTCGCTTCTGCAGTGGCTGGATCGGTCATGTCAACGCCGTAATTGCTGGCCGTCATGTAGAAGTAATAGTTCATCTCGGCTACCTTGACCGCTTCGCCGTTGATGGACAGGGCGGACAAGGTCTGCTGGGGCAGTCCACTGTTGAGGGCATACCAGCCGCCGGTCATAAGAATCGCTACGACCAGAATGACCACCAGGATGATCCGGACGACGGGATTGCTGGTCTTGATTGGTTTTTTACCGCCGTTTTTGTCTTTCAAGCTGTTCAAACGGGCCTTGCGTTCTGCCCTGGCCTGCTCAGAATGCCATTTGCTGTCGGTTTTAGGTTCACTCATAGAGGGGTTCCATCCTTTTTCATAGTAAAAATTGTGATGACCTCTGTGTCGCACAGAGATCCATTATATCATCCTGTCAACCGGTGACAATGAAATTCACAAGAATATCAGATTCGGATCAGATTCCCTCATCCCTCGTCATTCCCGAGGCCAGGCTGCGGACCTGTCCGGGGCGGGGCCTTGAAACCTAGTTCGGCCGCTTTTTTGTAAAACGAAGTGCTGCGCAAGCCAGCCCTGCGGGCTGCTTCACGGCCGTTGATCTGGCCTGAGGACCATTGCTGGCAGATCTCCCGGAACTGGGCCGGAATCGCAACCGGCGGGCGCCCGATGCGCCGGCCCTGGCCACGGGCAGCCTCAATCCCTTGCTTTTTCCGCTCCGACTGGTACAGGTAATCCAGACGGGCAAACGTCTTGAGCATTCTCAAACTTTGCCGGCCAGCAGGACTCCGGGTGTCAAAATTCTCTTCAAGAAGAACCAGATCGGTGCCGCGCTGTTCGAACTCGAAAAACACCTCGAAAAAATCCCGGGACTGGTCACAAAATCGGTCAGCAGCAGCTGCGTAGACCACATCGCCAGCAACCAGCAGATCGATCATTTTCTGGCGTTGTTCACGCCTGGGGCGTTGTTCACGCCTGGGGCGTTGTTCACGCCTGGGGCTGTGGGCGCTGAGCCGGTCAACAAATATTTTGTCGAAACCGCCGATGGTGTCCAGCTGCATGGCCTGGCGACTGACGTCCTTTTCTGTCTGGTCCAGCAGCATGTAAGCATAGCGGGCCATGTCAATCCTCCAGAAGCTCGAGTAATTCGTCAGCCTGTTCGATCCAGATGGCCGGATGTGTCTGCCGCAAAGCTTGTTTCGGCATTCGGGTCCAGCCAACCATGACCGGCTGGCAGCCAGCCCGGACCGCGCATTCCAAATCATGGATGCTGTCACCCACATAAAGGATCCGGTCCGGACGGGAAAGTCCGAGCCGTTTCATCGCCTCGTACAGGGGTTCCGGATTAGGTTTGTGCAGCTTCGTGTCTTCCTTGGTGATGATCAAGCCGAAAAACCGGGCCAGATCGAAATCCTCCAGGGTTGGCGTCAAGGCACGCAGGCGCTTGCTGGTGACGATCCCCAAGGGAATGCCCGTCTGCTGCAAGCGCCCCAGCATGGCCGGCACTTGCCAGAAAACGCCAATGCCATGGTGCAGATTCGCTTGGTTGTATTCGAGATATGATTCCATCAGGACTTTGGCTTGTTCCGGCGGCCAATGGCTGAAGGCCGTTTCGAGCGGGGTTCCGATGCCTGCCATGATGGCTGCTTCATCAAGTGGATGACCCAAGTGGAGCCGGAAAGCATGCTGGAAAGATTCGACAATGAACGGAATCGAGTCGATCAGGGTGCCATCGACATCAAACAAGATGGCATCCCACTTGTTGGCTTTATTCATCATCGTCTGCAACCTCCGGTTCTGTTTCTGGCATGACCACGACTTCAATCTTGGCGATCCTCTTGTCGTCCATGGCCAGGACTTTGAATTGGAGATTGCCAAAAGCAGCTGTTGCCTGTTCCGTTTCATCAGGGATGTGGCCGAGGAGGCTGATGACCAGGCCAGCCAGCGTGTCGAAATCCTCATCCGGGAAATCGATGCCCAGCATTTCGCCGACCTCGTCGAGCGGGGTCATGCCTTCAATGTGGTATGTGGACTCATTAATGCGAGCAATGTCCGGTTCTTCCTCATCGTACTCATCCTGGATATTGCCGACGATCTCCTCCAGCAAGTCTTCGACGGTGATCAGGCCAGCCGTGCCGCCGTATTCATCAATGACAATCGCGATCTGGGCCCTGGATTTCTGCATGTCGCGGAAAACGGCATCCGAGCTTTTAGATGCGGGGACGAGATGGGGCGGGCGGATGATCGCTCGCAGGCTGAACGTATCCTGTGGCTCGGTCGTGTAACGCAAGAGATCCTTGATGTGGAGGATACCAATGATGTTGTCGATGTTGTCCTCATATACTGGAATCCGGGTGTACCGCTCGTTGAGGGCCACCTCGATGACCTCCGGGTAGGTGGCATCGACATCGACTGACACAATATCCGTCCGGTGGGTCATGATTTCCTTGACCGCCATGTCATTGAACTCGAAGATGTTGTCGATCATCTCTTTTTCTTCTTCGTGGATGCTGCCCAGCTCACGGCCGACATCAACCATCATCCGGATCTCTTCTTCGGTGACACTGCGGTCGACCCGGTTCGGGTCCACTCGCAGCAGCCGCAGGACCAGGTTGGTCGAAAGGGTCAGCAACCTGACAAAAGGATACATGACCTTGCCCAGGGTCGTGATGGTGCCGACGACCGCCTTGGCCAGCTGCTCCGGATTGTTCTGGGCCAGGCGTTTGGGCACCAGCTCGCCCAGGACGAGCGAAAAATAGGCCAGGATGAAGGTGACGATCACGACGCTGGCGGTGTGAATGGCCGGCAAATCGATCCCGATCAGGGTGTAGAGCCGGTCGGCAAAATTCTCTGCTGCAAAGGCGGAGGACAGAAATCCTGCCAGTGTCACACCGACCTGGATCGTGGCCAGGAAGCGGCTGGGCTCTGACATCAGGCGATGGATCTTGGCGGCTGAATGGTCCCCCTCCTCCGCTCGCCGGCGCATCTTGTTGTCATTCAATGAAATGATGGCAATTTCGGTCGCTGCAAAAAAGGCATTGACCAGGATCAGGACTGCGACCACAAACAAATCAAGTATAATCGAGTCATTGCTGCTCACCGGGGCAGCTGCAGTAGTCAGTGATAACCATAGACTGCTGTCTTCCACTTTATGGGTTACTCCTTACATGAGGCCGGCTGGCCGTGGGTCTTTTACTGCCGGAACGCCTGTCTTGGGCGGTTTTTTCCAGGGATTATAGAACTTTCTTATCATAACAGGTTTACCCTTGCTCTGCCACCGCGTGGTTTTCAGGAGGTTCCAGTCGCGATTGGCAGGGCTTCCAGATCCTTTGTTACGCCTCAAGCCGTGATATCCTGTATAATAAAAAATCAAATCACAACGTGTCTTTTCATTCTCACCTGATAAGGAGATATTCATCATGAATACGAAAATCCTGCGTTCCGTTGCTGTCGTCCTCGCCCTGACCCTGGTCCTGATGCTGGCTGCAGCCTGCAAGCCAGCCGAATCCACCCGCCTGGTGGTGGGCATGGAGCTCGCCTACCCTCCGTTTGAAACCACGGACAGTTCCAACAAGCCCACCGGTATCAGTGTCGATCTGGCCAAGGCACTCGGTGAAAAGCTCGGCCGCGAAGTCGTGATCGAGAACATTGCCTGGTCCGGCCTGATCCCGGCTCTCGAAACTGGCAAGATCGATCTGGTCATTTCCTCGATGACCATCACCGAAGAACGCCAGAAGACCATCGATTTCTCCGATCCATACGCCATGAGCAACCTGGCCCTGCTGATCGGAATCGATTCCCCGGTCCAATCCTATTCCGACCTCGCCCAGCCGGGCCGAGTCCTGGCCGTGAAAAAAGGCTCTACGGGCCATGTCTATGCTGAAAAAAACTTGCCTGCTGACAATTATCGCGTGTTTGACAAGGAAAGTGCCTGCATCCTCGAGGTTGTTCAGGGCAAGGCTGACGCATTCACATATGACCAGCTGACAATTTTCCGCAACTGGCAAGACAATGAAGACAAAACCCGTGTCAACCTGGCATCTTATCAGGAAAAACCGGAATACTGGGGCATCGGCCTCAAAAAGGGCAACGATAAGCTCAAGGCAGATGTCAATGCCTTCATCGCCGAATTCCAGAGTGCCGGTGGCTTTGACAAACTGGCCGAAACGTACCTGACCGAGGAGCAAAAGACTTTTGCCGATCTGGGCATCCCCTTCTTCTTCGATGTCGCCTGATAGCAAGCCGTCGCGCCTGACCCAGATCATCCATGCAGCGATCGTTGCCGTCCTGCTGGGACTGTTTTTTGGATTTGCGGCCTGGCGGCTTGACCACGACTGGCAATGGGAACGGCTCTGGACCTACCGTAACAAGTTCGCCTTCGGATTTCTGGTCACGATCCTGCTCTCTGCTGCATCGCTCATCGGCAGTTTGCTGCTGGGCATCCTGGCAGCCTTTGGCCGCAAATCCCGGATCCTTTTCGTCCGCTATCTCTCCCGGATCTACATCGAAGCCATCCGCGGCACCCCCTTGCTTGTCCAGACCATCTTCTTCTTCTATTTTATCGGTACAGCCTACCGGCTGGAAAACCGCTACTGGATGGGCATCCTGATCCTGTCTTTCTTTGCCGGAGCCTATGTTGCCGAAATCATCCGCGCCGGCCTGGCTTCGATACCGACTGCCCAGCTGGAAACAGCCCGGTCCCTGTGTTTCACACCCGGCCAGACCCTGCGCTACATCGTGATCCCCCAGCTGGCCCGGATCGTCCTGCCGCCCCTGACCGGACAGTTTGCCTCCCTGGTCAAGGACTCCTCAATCCTTTCTTTCATTGCAGTCAATGAATTGACCAAGAATGTCCTCGAGGTTGATGCCCTGACATTCACAACCTTTGAAAATCTCGCCATCCTGGCGGTGCTCTACCTGCTCATCACACTTCCAATCTCACTTTTGACCCGCAACCTGGAAAGGAAAATGACCTATGCAACTTGAAATCCGGGGTCTGACGAAAACCTTTGCCGGTATGCGGGCTTTGGACCATCTCGACCTGAGCATCCATGGCAGCGGGTCCCTGGCCGTCATCGGGCCTTCCGGCGGGGGCAAAACCACCTTGCTTCGTATCCTGGGCGGTCTGGAAACACCGGACAGCGGGACTGTGATCCTGAACGGGCGCGAGATCGACTTCTCATCGGAAAACGCTTTGATGGCGCATCGACGCCGGGTGGCTGTCGTTTTCCAGGCTTATAACCTGTTTCCGCACCTGACTGCCGAAGCTAACCTGGTTTTGCCGCTGGTCAAGACGCGGGGCGTGGAGCGCAGCGCAGCAATCGCTGAATCCCGTGCCCTGCTCGATCGATTCGGCCTCTCGGAGCATGCTCACAAGCACCCCAACGAGCTTTCCGGCGGCCAGAAACAGCGTGTGGCCATCGCCCGTGCGCTGGCCCTGAAACCAGAAATCCTCTTGTTTGACGAGCCGACCTCAGCCCTCGACCCAGAGATCACAGCGGGTGTCCTAGACGTCATCAACGACCTGCGCCACGAAAACCGCGACCTGATCCTGGTCACGCACGAAATCGGCTTTGCCCGCCATGCCTGTGACCAGGTCGCCTATGTCAGCGAGGGCCAGGTCAAAATCAGCGGTCCGAGCGAGACCATCTACAACCAGTCGGATTCGCCCGAATTCCAGCGTTTCGTCAGCAGGATCATCCACTGGAAGGTTTAACCCTGCGTTGAGACGCACACGATAGGCCAAGACCGCCCGATAACCTGAAAAAAGAGCCGGCAACTTGATCGCGCCGGCTCTTTTTCATGATTGTGCGAATGGTGTGGTGAGCGAGATTTAGTCCTCGTCTTCTTCCAGATGTTTCTTGGCATCGGCGATGACCTTGTCAGAGACGATCTGCGGCGCCTGCTCGTAGCGGGCAAATTCGATGCTGTACCAGCCACGGCCACTGGTCATTGATTTGAGGTCGGTGGCGTATTTGGCCATTTCAGAGGTCGGGACTTCAGCTGTGACGACCTGGATGCCATCATCGGGATCGATGCTGACAATGCGGCCGCGGCGCTTGTTCATGTCGCCCATGATATCGCCCAGGTAGTCATCGGGGATGAAGACCTTGACCAGGCTGATCGGCTCAAGCAGCACGGGGGATGCCTGGGGCAAGCCGGACTTGTAGGCCAGGCGGGCGGCCAGTTTGAACGACATTTCGGATGAGTCGACGTCGTGATAGGAACCGTCGACCAGGGTCGCCTTGAGGTTGACCACTGGGTAGCCAGCCAATACACCCTTGGAAATGGCGTCCTGCAAGCCCTTTTCAACAGCCGGATGGAAAGATTTCGGCACGGAGCCGCCGAAGATCTTTTCCTCAAAGGTCAGCGCCTCGGTCGGGCCGGGTTCGAACTCGATCCAGACATCGCCGTACTGACCATGACCACCGGACTGCTTCTTGTGTTTGCCCTGGACTTTGACTTTTTTGCGGATGGTCTCGCGATAGGGTACGCGCGGTTCTTCGAGTGACGATTCGACGTGGAATTTCGAACTGAGCTTGGAGCGCAGCACGTCGATCTGCTGTTCGCCCAGGCCCGACACGACAATCTGGTGTGTCTCAGGGTCATTGCGCACAGTGAAGACCGGATCCTCATCTTGCAGCTTGTGCAAGCCGGTGACGATTTTGTCCTCCTCGCCTTTGGCCTTGGGCAGGATCGCCATCGACAGGCAGGGAACCGGGAATTTGATCGGTGGCAGCGTGAGGATCATGGACTTGTCACAGAGGGTATCATTGGTCGTCGTGACGAGAAGTTTCGTTACCGCACCGATGTCACCGGCATTGACGACATCCGTCGGGATCTGTTTTTTACCGACCATCAGGAAGACATTGCCGATGCGCTCGTCTTTTTCCTTGGAGGAATTGTAGACTGTGGCGTTGGCCTTGAAACTGCCGCTGTAAACGCGGAACATCGAAATGCGGCCGACAAACGGGTCTGCGATCGTCTTGAAGACAAAAGCGGCCAGCGGGGCTTTATCGTCGGGCTTGACGACCACACTCTGGCCATCTGAGGTTTCGGCCTTGACTTCATCGGCTTCGGCGGCTGTCGGTATGATGTCGATCAGATGGTCCAAGGTCGAGCGGATACCCCAGTTCATCAGGCCGGAGCCGACATAAACCGGATAAACATGGCCAGTACGTGCAGCGTCGTGCAAGCCATGATAGAGTTCCTCTTCAGTGAATTTCTCGCCAGCGAAATATTTCTCCATCAGGTGGTCGGCACTCTCGGCGACCGCCTCCATCAGGGGTTCTTGCAATTCATCGATCATGGCCTGCATGTCATCAGGCATGTCGATCTTGATCCGCTCGCCGGTCTTGGGATCGAAGGTATAGGCGACCTGGTCGACCACGTCGACGACGCCCGTCATTTTGCCATCCTTGATGATCGGCCAGGCAAACGGTACGACACGGTTGCCAAAGCTGGTTCGCAGGGATTCCAGGGCTTTGCCAAAATCGGCGTTAGCCTCGTCCATGCGGCTGACAAAGAAGTAGCAGGGCAGGTCTTTTTTCCGGGCCTGGCGGACGGCTTTCTCAGTTCCGACTGACACGCCATCCTTGGCGCTGACCAGGACCAGGACGCTGTCCGCGACGCGGAGCGCCTGCATGACTTCACCCACGAAGTCGAAATCTCCGGGTGTATCAAGCAAGTTGAGCTTGACGTTTTTCCATTCACAGGTAGCCACGGCGGTGTTGATCGAAATTTTGCGACGGATTTCCTCGGGATCAAAGTCCAGCACGGTGTTGCCATCGGCTGATTTCCCGAGTCGATCGGTGACCTTCGCGTTGTACAGGACAGCTTCCGCGAAAGCCGTTTTGCCAGATCCGCCGTGGCCTAGAAGAGCCACATTGCAGATATTCGTTGCTGAGTAGTTTTTCATACTCAATCATTCCCCCTTGCCAATTTCGAAGATCGATGTCGGGGTCGGACGTCACGTGCGGGTGTTTTGTGCAAAACGCCCGGCCGGCAGGCACCGTCTTCGTCATTATACTATGCGAATTGGCTAACTTGAAGGGGCAATTTTCGTCATGGAGAAGTCAATTTACTGCCAGTCGCTGCATGTCCTTAAGCCATTCATCCAGGAAAGCCTCGACCTCCACCACCGTTTTTGCTCGCATCGCGATATTCTTCCATTGTGCCGCCTGAGGGGTCCCCCTCAGATAATACGCAAGCTGTGCCCGCATTTCCGCCACCGCCGTCCGTTCCCCCACACGCACCGCAAGGCCGCGCAAATGACGCAAAACCATTGCTGCACGAGCCTGCGGAGTCGGTTTGCCGAAAAACGGACGGGGTCCGTTTTTCGGCAAATTTGCAAGTTCAGCAGTGATCTCTTGGAAGATCCAGGGGTTGCCTTGGGCGGCGCGACCGATCATGAGGCCGTCGACGCCGGTCTCTTGGAGCATCTGGCGGGCGGAGGTGGCGTTGATGATGTCGCCGTTACCGTAGACGGGGATGGTGACGGCTTGTTTGACGGCAGTGATGATCGACCAGTCGGCTTTGCCGCTGTAGAATTGGTCGCGGGTCCGGGCGTGGATGGTGACGGCGGCTGCTCCGGCTTCCTGGCAGAGTCGGGCGAAGGCCGGGGCGTTGACCGACTGGTCGTCCCAGCCTTTGCGGAACTTGACAGTCAGCGGCTTGATTGCAGCAGCTGAACCGCTGCCGGAAAACGGGCCTGTGTCAGCGCCCGCAGCGGCAACTTCAGCCAGCGCCCGGACCGATGCCTCGATGATCCGGCCGGCCAGGGGCGGATCTTTCATCAACGCACTGCCTTCGCCGCCCCGAACCACTTTTGGCACTGGACAGCCCATGTTGAGATCAATCAGGTCGCATTGCCGCAGAATAGGATGCTGGTGGATGAGCTGGATGGCGCGGTAAAAATCGTCTGGGTCGGCTCCGAACAGCTGGATGGCGACGGGCCTCTCAGCCTCCGGCATAATCTCCAGATAGCGCCAGCTGCGTTTCAACGCCGGGTCGTAGCAAATGCCACGGGCGCTGACGAGTTCGGTGACCACCAGACCGGCACCCATTTCCCGGCAAATTGCACGGTAGACGGTATCGGACGTACCAGCCATCGGAGCCAGAGCCAGGTTGTTTGGCACGACAAGAGAACCAATGGCCAAGGGGTGAATCAGGGACTCCGGTTGGTCAGACACGTTATCTGAAACGAAACATGCATCAATATCCATAGAAAGAAAGATACACGATCAAGGCTGCATTAGCCAACAGGTCATTCGCCTGCCGCACTTCCCAGACATTCAATCAGAAGTGCCGAGAGCAGCTTGGCTGCTTATCCGTTTAGTCAGGCGATCTCGACGCGGTTGCGGCCTGAGTTTTTTGCGGCGTAAAGCGCGCAGTCGGCCTGTTCCAGCAACTTGGATATTTCCTGGGTTTTTTCTGGAATCGCGGAAACCCCGATCGATACCGTGATGTGCGTGCTCAATTGATTGCGCAATTTGAAATCGTACGACTCGACATTGCGGCGAATCCGCTCGGCTGCTATCACGGCTTGTTCCAGGTTGCAATCGACCAGCAAGGCGGCAAATTCCTCACCACCTTTGCGTGAAACGATGTCATGGCTGCGTGTGGCCCGTTTGAGGATTTTGCCCAGTTCCTGCAAGACCAGATCACCATCGGCGTGGCCAAACGTATCATTGACAGCTTTGAAATGATCGACATCCAAGTATAAAAGCGAAACTTTGCGATCGTTTTCCATCGTTACGGTAAAGTAGTGATTGAGTGACTTGTAGAACTGGCGCGGATTCTTCAGGCCGGTCAGAAAATCCTTCTCGGCTTCTTCGCGCAGCAGTTCCAGCTTGCGGTTGACACTGGTGATGTAGGTCAGAAACGCATACATCAGGAAAGCCATGGCAATGATTGCACCCAGGTAGAGGGTGAGGATGCTGGTGCGTTCGGAATTCGCACGCAGTAAATACCAGACTGTGGATCCAGTCAGGGCACATGTCAGGGATATCACAGCGACCCATTTGCGAGCCAAATGCAAGGGGAGCCGCCCGATCCAGCCGCTACCGATCCCAATGGCGAGGGTGATTCCGGCAGCCAGCAGGGATACATCTGAAACACCCTGGATCAAGATCCGGAACAAGCCGATCAAAACGGCCGCAAACACTGCAGCAGTCATGGAGGAATACAGGGCCATGAACAGGATCGGGAAATAGCGCAAATCCAGCAGGATTTTTTCGTTGATCGGGATGCTGTAGAGGATCAGGATAGAGCCCAGGACGCCGGCAAAAAAGCCAGCGGCCAGCTGTTTGGTCTTGAACAAGATAAACCGGGGATCCTGTAAAAGGATATGGGCTAGCAGGACTGTGGAAACGATGATGCTGGCATTGATAAAGAGTGAACTGAATACAGACAACATATCTGCTCCATTTATCTGTCAAAGGAATGACCGATCGCAATCATTACAAATAATAGATTAAAATTTACAATTTGGGAAGGTGTTGTCAATAGAATACTTGCATTAAAAAGAACATCTGGATAAGAAAAACCCCGGAGCCTTTGAAAGGTTCCAGGGTTTCCAATGGCGTCCCGGACAGGAATCGAACCCGTATCAACAGCTCCGGAAACTGTCACCTTATCCATTAGGCCACCGGGACATTGGACGCTCATGCATTATAGCAGAGGCAGCTATCCTTAGCAATGGCAGGGATCTGGGTTTGTTGGGTGGACTCTGGTTTGCCAGTTCCATTTAATCATGTTAGGCTTAATTAAAGGAGAAACTGCCTTGAGTCTGATCAACCAAAAATTGAAAGAAGTCTTGTCTTCCGTCCTGCCGATCGTCATCCTGGTCTCCCTGACCGGACTGACCATAGTACCTTTTGGCTGGCTGTCCTTAGGTCGGTTCTGGCTCGGGAGCTTGTGCATTATTTTCGGCTTGACTTTATTTCTGGTTGGCGTCGAATGGAGCGTTTCGCCGATGGGCGAGAAGATCGGCGAGCAGATCATTCGCAGGAACAGTCTGATCCTGGTCATTTTGGCCGGTTTGTTCCTTGGTTTTCTCATTTCGATGGCCGAGCCAGACCTACACATTCTGGCCAGCCAGGTCAACCTGGTCAGCAATGGTGTCATCGGCAAGTGGTTTCTGGTCCAGGTTGTATCTGCGGGTATTGGTGCCTTGATTGCGATCGGCCTGGTCCGGATCGTCTATGGCATCCCACTCTATCTCGTCTTGACAGGACTCTATCTGGTTGTTTTAATTTTGGGCTCCCTGGCAACACCTGAATTCCTGGCCATTGCCTTTGATGCCTCCGGTGCGACCACAGGGGCGATGACTGTCCCTTTCATTCTGGCACTAGGCCTTTCCATCGCCCGAAAGAAGAGCAGTGGCAAAGCAGCAGAAAAAGACAGCTTCGGCCTGGTTGGTGTCGCTTCAGTCGGGGCCATTCTCTCAGTTCTCGCCGTGAGCCTGACGGTGCCGCGCAATGAATTTGCACCGGCCATTGTTTTCCCCGAACCTGCCGGTGGTTTTTTCCAGCCTTTCGTCAACCAGTTCCAGATCCAGGCTCCGGAAGCAGCTCTGGCCATTGCTCCGCTGGCGGCCATCCTGATGCTCCTCCAGCCTGGTGTCTTGCGTTTGAAACGCCCAACCTTGTTCCGGATGGTGCGTGGTTTTTTTCTGGACTGGCTGGGTCTGATTCTGATCTTTGCCGGGGTCAATGCCGGTTTCATGGACGTCGGCAGGACCATTGGTGCCTATCTGGCCAGACACAACCTGCCCCTGTTGCTGGCGATGGGATTTGGCCTGGGTTTTTTGACTAATCTAGCCGAGCCAGCCGTCCATATCCTGACCCGGCAAATCGAAGACGTCACCAGCGGCTCGGTGCCCAAGTTAGCAGTCCAGGCTTTCCTGGCCATCGGCGTCGGCCTGGCAGTTGTCCTTTCGATCTTGCGTATCCTGATTCCACCCCTGCAACTCTGGCACATCCTTCTGCCGGGCTATATCCTGGCCATCTTCCTGGCCCATCGCGGTTCCAAACTCTTTGTCGGCATCGCGTTTGACTCGGGTGGCGTGGCCTCCGGTCCGATGACGGCTACCTTCATACTCGCTTTTGCCCAGGGTGCCGCCAACGAATTTCATTCAGCCAATGTATTGATCGACGGATTTGGTGTCATCGCCCTGGTTGCTCTGGCGCCTCTGCTTTCATTGCAGCTTCTGGGTCTTTTCTATCGGCGCAAAGCCTTGGAAAAAGGAGGAATCAGCCGTGATTGAGTCGTGTCCATCCGGGTCCCGTTGGTTATTTCTTACCGTCATTGTCGAACGAGGCGGGGGCAGCAAATGGCTCAAGGAAGCCCGCAGCCTGGGCATCGGTGGTGGCACTGTGCTCCTGGGCCAGGGAACAATCGGCACCAGGCAGACCGGACGCCTCGATGCCTTGTCTGAAAGCAAGGAAATCATCGGCTTGATCGCCAGCGAAGAGCAGGCGGCTCGCTTCATCAGGACCATGCAACAAGCGCGCCTGTTGGTTCAACCTCGCCGTTGTGTTGCACTGTCCATTCCGGTCATTGCGTTGACCGGATCATCCGTCTGTCAAATGACTCCCAAACAAAATCCGATCGGAGGAAAATCCTTCATGAAACAAGCAATCTGGGTTGTGGTCGACAAAGGCGAAGCCGAAAGGGTTGTTGAAGCGGCCGAAAAGGCAGGTGCCTTGGGGGCAACGGTGATCAATGCCCGTGGTGCTGGCAAACATGAAACCAGCCAGTTGTTTGCGATGGCCATTGAGCCGGAGAAGGAAATGGTGCTCTTGGTCGTTGACCAGGCTGTGGCAGGTCAAGTGCTCGACCGGATTTGCCAGGATTGTCAAATCAATGAGCCAGGAAGAGGCATCGCTTTTACGGTCAATGTCGAACAGTATCGAGGCCAGACGGACGGATGAGTTTATGATCATCTTTATCTGGCTGGCGTTCATGTTCGGTCTGCTGCCGACCTTGTGGACGCTCGGGGAACTGCTCTGGCCACATTGATGTAGTCCGCCACACTGACCCTATGGCATAGCTCGGCAATCAGGTCATAGGGGATCTGTTGCCGGGGCTTGAACCGGATGCAGCTTTTACCCATGTCAAGCTTGCCAGTCCCTGTTTTCTCATAAGCTGCGGTCAACCAGTCCAGTTGTTCGGGCAGGGCATAGAGAGCCATGTGATACAGGGCAATGTGGTTTTTCTGGGCGGCCAGGCTGACAAAGGGCAGTGCTTGCCGGGGATCGACGTGGTAGCCAGGTGGATAAATGGCATGGGGCACGACATAGGTGATCATGCCGTAGGCCATGGTTTCCTCGAGTTCGGGTGGCAGATTGGCACGCAAGATCTCGCGCAGACGAGTCACCGGTTCGCGCTGGTTGTCCGGCAGGGCGGCAAGATAGTCCTCTGGGGTTTTTGCCTGGATCTGCATGTTCCTGTCCTCCTGAAAGCAAAACCGCCCAGCCTGTGCTAACGTGCGCAGGTCTGGGCGACTAAGATGCGGTACGGATGGTTTAGCGGATGTCGCTGGCGAAGGCCCGGACTGGGCTGCCGTCTGCACCCGGGATCAGGAGCGGCACGGCACAGAAATAGATGCGCTTGCCGACCAGTTTGGATAGGTTGGCCAGGCCTTCGACGATGATCATGCCATTGCCGAGGATCGCCCGGTGCATATGGCGCTTGTCAAACCCGGGGCGCACCACTTCGCGGACAGTCGGCAAGTCGAGGCCAAAGAGACGAACGCCCTTTTCGATCAGAAGCTCGGAAGTACCTGCGGCAAAGGACGGGATATCCTGGAAAAAAGCGGAGGTACCGCCGCGATGTTCCCAGTCAGTGGACAGCAGGACGAAGTCGCCGGGCTGCCAGGCACTCCAGTCAGCTGCGGCCAGATCAAGTGCCTGCTCGGGCTGCCAGGGAACAGAAATGACTGCAGCGGGTCCCATGAAGCGGTCCAGAGGCACCGCCTCGATGGCAGGGCCGCTGGCGACAAAATGGCGCGGCACATCGAGATGGGTACCCGTATGGCAACCAAGAGAGAGATGCGTCAGCTGGACGCCGTCCGCTTCATGGGTGTGGGGTCGGCTGACCTGGCAAGGCGGATCTCCGGGGTAAACTGGCATCTGATCGTATAAGGGCCAAGACAAATCGTAAATCATGGGATTAACCTCCTCATGCTTGACTTTCTATCTTTATTTTAGCACGTCTCCCACCGGAAAGCGGCACCAGAAAACAATTTGCAGAAGCCTTGGTCAGCTGGCTTGGGGCAGGACCAGGCTGTCCATCAGGGCAAACAAGTCTCGCAGGTTTTTCGTCCAGTCTGGCCGTGATTTGGCCGCCGCGCGGTAGACCAGATAGGGCTTATTCCCTGCATTGAACAGGATGCGGCCTTTGAAGGCTGGTGCGCCGAGCAGGCTAGACAGCAGCTGCATGTCGGGCTTTCGATTTTCGGCATAAGTCAGGACGAAATTATCCTGGACGACTTCGACCTTCTGGATGCCGTGGCGGCTGGCCTGGGCACGGACGAGGGCGATGTCGGTCAGCCAGCTGACGGCATCCGGCAGTTCGCCAAAACGGTCGACCAGTTCGTCCTGGACGTCGAGGTGGTCCCGGGCGCTGGTGATCGCGGCGATCCGGCGATACATATCCATGCGCTGACCTTCGTCTGGAATGTAGGGTTTGGGGATGAAGGCATCGATCGTGAGGTCGATCGTGGCGGCGATGCCCTTTGCCTTGACCTCACCTTGCAGCTCGTGGATCGCTTCTTCGAGCATTTTGCAATACAGGTCATAGCCGATCGCATCGAGATGGCCGTGCTGCTCACCCCCGAGCAGATTGCCGGCCCCGCGCACCTCGAGGTCGCGCAGGGCGATCTTGAACCCGGAGCCCAGTTCGGTGAAATCGCGGATCGCGGCCAAGCGTTTTTCGGCAATTTCAGTCAGGATCTTGTCGCGCCGGTAGGTGATATAGGCAAAAGCCTGGCGGTCAGAGCGGCCAACCCGGCCACGCAGCTGGTAGAGCTGGGCCAGGCCGAGCCGGTCGGCATCCTCGATGATGATGGTGTTGACATGGGGCATGTCGATACCCGACTCGATAATGGTCGTGCAGACGAGGATGTCAGCGCCACCCTCGATGAAATCGGCGATCACTTCTTCGAGGCGTTTTTCACTCATTTTGCCATGTGCGACGGCAATCCGGGCGCCCGGCAGAAGCTTGCCGAGCTGGGTCGCCTTCTCCTGGATGCGACGGGTGTCGTTGAACAGGTAGAAGACCTGGCCCTGGCGCGTCAATTCGCGCAGGATCGCCTCGGTCATGATCGCTTCATCGTATTCCATGACATAGGTCTGGACCGGGCGGCGTTCATGGGGCGGTTCCTCGAGGACACTGATGTCGCGGATGCCGGACATGGCCATATGCAAGGTGCGCGGGATCGGCGTCGCGGACAGGGTCAGGACATCGACATCCGGGTAAGTGGCCTTGATCTTTTCTTTATGGTCAACACCAAAGCGCTGTTCCTCATCGACTACGAGCAGACCGAGGTTCTTGAAATGAACATCCTGGGACAGCAGGCGATGTGTGCCAACAATGATGTCGACCTTGCCCGTCGCCGCACCTGAAACGGTCTGTTTCTGCAGCGCGTCGCTGGCAAAACGGCTTAAAAGGCCAACCGTCACCGGGAAGCCAGCCATGCGCCTCTTGAGGTTTTCGAAATGCTGCTGGGCCAGAACGGTGGTCGGCGCCAGGAAAGCCGCCTGCTTGCTGTCCATGACGCATTTGAAGACGGCGCGGAAAGCAACCTCGGTCTTGCCAAAGCCGACATCGCCGCAGAGCAACCGGTCCATCACCTTTTCCGATTCCATGTCGCGCTTGATTTCCGATATGCTGGTCGTCTGGTCAGCCGTCTCGTCGTGAGGGAAATTCTCTTCGAATTCCTGTTGCCAGACCGTATCCGGACTGAAAGGAAAACCGCGGTGGGCAGCGCGCTCGGCGTAGAGCTTGATCAGGTCGGTCGCCAGCTTTTTGATCGATTCCCGGGCGCGTTCTTTCTGACGCACCCATTCCTGGCCGCCGAGCTTTGAGAGTTTGGGATCACGGCCCTCGGCCCCGACAAATTTCTGGATCTGGTCGAGGCTTTCCATCGGGATGTAAAGGCTGTCGTCATTGGCATAGCTGATCAACAGGTAGTCGCGCCGCACCCCGCCGGTCTCGAGCTGGACCAGGCCGTCATAGCGGCCAATGCCGTGGGCTTCGTGGACGACCATTTCCCCGGGGACAAGGTCGCTGAACAGGTCGATCTTGATCCCGCTGGTCTGGCGTCGCCGGCCAGTCCGTTCGCTGCCGAAAATGTCCTGCGAGCCGATCAGGGCCAGTTTGGCCGCCGGCCAGACAAAGCCGGTGCGCAGGGCGCTCTCAGAGACTGTGACAGTCTGGCCCTTTTCACGGAATAATTCCTGCAGGCGCTGCCGGCGGCTGTCTGACCCGGCAAACAGGCACGTTTGGTAGCCGCTGCGCGTCATGTCCAGGCAGTCGGTGGTTAGCTTCTCTTCCCGGCCGCGGTAGCCATCGGCAGGGCGCCCGTTGATGTCGAGATTCATAGCACCAGGCAGGCCATTGCCTGAGGCACCAATCTGGGCCAGGGCGATGACCGAACCTTGCTGGTCGACCCAGCGTGCAACATCCACGCCGCGCAGCTGGGCTTCATGCGTGATCGGCAAGACTTGTGCCTTGCCAAACATGGTGCGGTAGCGTTCGTCAAAATCAGCCTGGGCGGCGTCGAGGCGGTTGCGCCAACGCAGCGGTTCGTCGAGAAACAAGGTGCAGCCAGCGGCTTTGGCATGGTCGAGGATGGTGGCCTTTTCCGGGGTGAACAAGGGCAGCCAGCGGTCGATGCCCGAGAAGGCAACCTGCTGGCGGAAGCGGTCGAGGTCACGGTGGGCCAGCTGGCGCACGGCCTCAGCTTCTTCGCGAAAAGCACCGTTGGCGATCATGTCCTTGAAAACTTGGCTGGCAGCGATCTCCATCTGGGCTGCGATCTGGTCGTGTTCATCTGAGCTGGTCAAAAGCTCGCGCATCGGCGGAATCACTGCCTCTTGCAGCATGTCCTGCGAACGCTGGCTCTCGATGTCAAAGGTTTTGATCGCGTCGATTTCATCGTCAAAAAAAGACAGGCGCATGCCGATCGAATCATCGCGGTCGCCGGTGTCCGGCAAGCCGATGTCGATGATGTCGCCGCGGACAGCGAACTGGCCGGCACCTTCAATCAGGCGCATCCGTTCGTAACCGAGCTCCAGCAGCGCATGGGCCAGAGCCTGGGGAGCAACCTGCTGGCCAACAGCCAGGGTCAGGGTGCGGTCCTTGAGGGTTTTGGGACTGGGCAGGCGCTGGAGCAAAGCCGCTGCCGGAACCACCAGGGCGGCGAAATCGCGGCTTTGCAGACGGCCGAGAATGGACAGGCGGGCCTGTTCTTGTTCGTGGCTGGTCGCCTCGGCATCGGTCAGGTTGAGTTCGCGCGGGCGGAACACCAGAACAGGGCCGTCGAGCAAGGCATCCAGATCGGCAGCCACTGCCCGGGCCCGCAACTCATCGGAGACCAGAAAGCATGGCCGGGATCCGGTCTGAGCCAGCAAAGCCAGGGCCAGGACAACTTTCTGGGTATCGCTGGGTCCAAACACATTGACAGGCTGCCTGAGCCCGCGGGCAAAGACCTCAGCCAGCCGGGCGAAAGCAGGATCCTTGAAAGCCTGGGCCAGAAGCCCTTTCAAATCACTCGGGTACATGGCGCTCCCTTTTCTGGTTGGCCTGGTTCATGGCAGCTTCGATCCCATCCCGCAGGGTCTTTTCCACGGCATCAGATGCCTGGCTGAAGGCTTCGAACATTTGCTGTTGCTGATCTTGCGGGATGTCTGACAGCACATAACTGACCAGCTCCCAATTGGCCGGCAGCGGTCCGATGCCCACCCGGACGCGCGGGAAGTCCTGGCGCCCCATCTGGCTGATGATCGAACGCATGCCATTGTGAGTGCCCGCCCCGCCACCGGGCCGCATGCGGATCTGTCCGGCCGGGAGGTCAAGGTCATCATAAATGACCAGGGTACGCTGCGGTGGGATCTTGTAAAAAGCCATGGCTTCACGCACGCTTTCCCCCGAGAGGTTCATAAACGTGGTGGGCTGGAGCAGGATGACTTTCCGGCCAGCGATCGTGCCCTGGCCGGTCAGACCCTTGAAACGGATCTTGTTGAGTGCGATCTGGTAGCGCTGGCATAAAACCTCCAGCACCAGGTAGCCACAATTATGCCAGGTCTTTTCATACTGGCGACCGGGGTTGCCCAGTCCGGCAATCAGCCAGAGTTCTTGTTCCATACGTTGATGATTATTCCTTATTTCGAATGCCGGTCTGACCCGCTGGTGCTCGGCAGTGCTCAGGGATTGACACGCTGGTTTCTCAGCAGGCCGCGAGTCCTGACCCAGTCTTCTTTGTTAGTCTGGTGGGTGCGGGCTATCGCCAGTGCATAATCCGGCACATTCTCCGTGATGGTCGAACCGGCTGCAACATAAGCATTCTCTGCGACGGCGACTGGTGAAACGAGGCAGCTGTTGCTGCCGATAAAGGCGTGGCTGCCGATCGATGAGCGCGATTTGTTGACACCATCGTAGTTGGCCGTGCTGGAAGATGAGCCGATGTTGACGTTTTCGCCGACATCGGTGTCGCCGATGTAGCACTGGTGAACGAGCAGGCAATCCTCACCAAGGGTCGAATTCTTGATTTCAACAAAATTGCCCAGTTTGCAGCGCAGGCCGATCTGGGAACCGGGGCGGATGTGGGCATAGGGTCCGATTTCGCATTTCGATTCGATCCGGCTCTGGGTGGCGGTGACATGGTCCAGGATGACCTCGTTGCCAGTCGTGACGTCCACCAGATGCGTGTCCGGTCCGATCAGGCAAGCCTGGCCGATATGGGTATGGCCCTTGAGGCTCGAGTTGGGCAGGATCGTGGTGTCCATGCCGATCGAAACGCCTTCTTCGATCCAGGTCGAAGCTGGATCCATGATGGTGACTCCGTTGATCATGTGGCGGTCCAGAATGCGCTGGTTCAGGATGTGCATGGCCTCCTGAAGCTGGCGCCGGTCATTGACCCCCAGGATCTCTTCAAAATCGAGGGTGGAGGCGCCGATCGTAAGCCCATCCTGGATCAGGATCTCGATGGTATCAGTCAGGTAATATTCTTTCTGGTCGTTGCGGCAACCGATCCGTCCGAGTGCCGAGAGCAGCTTAGCGGTATCAAAACAATACATCCCGGCATTGACTTCCCGCACGGCGCGCTGTTCTTCACTGGCGTCGCGATGCTCGACGATCCGTTCGATATGGCCGTGGCCGTTGCGGATGATGCGGCCGTATCCGGTCGGATCAGGCGCCAGCGCCGTTACGACAATCCCGGCATAAGATCCCTGCTCAAACTGTTGAAGGACACGGCGCAGGGATTCGGCTGTAATCAGTGGCGTGTCGCCGCAGACAATCAGTGTTGCCCCATCACGGCCTTCGAGGAAATGGGAAGCCTGCAGCACGGCGTGCCCGGTACCTAGTTGTTGTTCCTGCAGGACGAAGGCGACCGATTCACCCAAGATGGCGCGGACCTCCTCCTGGCGATAACCCACGATATAGACCTGGTCCTCGGCTCCGGCTTCATCCAAAGCCGATTTGACCCAGCTGACCAATGGTTTGCCTGCAGCCTCATGGACGACCTTTGCATGGGTGGATTTCATCCGCTTGCCTTCACCAGCGGCCAGGATAACAGCGCAGACTTGCATCGTTCAATACCTCCAGGAGCGTCTCTTTCCACCCGCCATTATATCAGATCCCTCGAGGCCCGGCCTAATGAACTTTTCATGTCAGATCCTGACAAACGAGGTGTCCGGGCCCGAACTACTTTTCCTCGCACTGTGGAGATGTGGAAAAGGCGCGTCTCGAAATTGTGGATAAAGTGGATAACTTTGTGTATAACTCACACGCCTGTTTCACGTGTAATATTCTTGTAAAGAGATTGCAACACAGGCGTTTCACGGATTTTACACAGATCTGATCAAACTTGGCTGGTTTTACAATTGTTTTGCAAAAAGCTTGAAAACAGCACGGTTGGTGGTCTGACATCATTTCGTCTTTTGTGCAGAGGGTCGCAGACCGAACAATCATTCGTCGGGAAACTTCTGTGGATAACTGGGGAAAACGGGCCAAAGACCCACATTCCCCCTCATGCGGCGCCTGGCCAAACGAAGCATTCACGTCACTTTCACAGAGCCAAGCAAGCAAGGAGCCTTTATCCCTCCCCTG
>SABL01000144.1 GCA_009928985.1 Clostridia bacterium | reverse complement strand
TCAACACCGATCAGCGGGATGGTCAGGCCGGTGGCCTTGGCCTGGTTGGCGATCAGGGCGACGGTGTTGTAGTAGTCCGGGACGAAGAGGGCTTCGGCGCCGGAAGCGGCGATCTTGGTCAGCTGGGCTTTGAAGTCGGTGTCGCCCTTGGCATAGCTTTCGGTGGCGACGACTTCGAGACCGAGTTCGGCAGCCTTGGCGGCGAAGGAATCTTTCAGACCGGAGGAGTAGTCGTCACCGGAGTTGTAGATGACGGCAGCCTTGGTGGCGCTGAGGTTTTCCTTGGCGAACTGGGCCATGATCTCACCCTGGAAGGGATCGATGTAGCAGGCACGGAAGACGTTGGTGCCCTGCTTGGTGACGTCGAGCGCAGTAGCGGTCGGGGTGACCAGCGGGATGTTGGCCTTGGCAGCCAGCTGGGCGACGGAGATCGTCGGCTTGGAGGTGATGTCACCGAGGATGGCGACGACCTTTTCCTGGTCGACGAGCTTGTTGTAGGCGTTGACGGCTTCGTTGACGTCGCCCTTTTCGTCGAGGATGGGCATTTCGATCTGCTTGCCGAGGATACCGCCGGCTTTGTTGACTTCTTCAGCAGCGAGCTTGAAGCCATTGGTGGCGGCAATGCCGTAGACGGCTACGTCGCCAGTCAGGGGGCCCATGGCTCCGATTTTGATGGTCTTGCTGTCACCGCTGGCACCGCAGGCAGCCAGGGCCGGAACCAGAAGGGCAACGACCAGGAGCATCAGGGCGATTCTTTTGATCTTCATACTGTTTCTCCTTTTTTTGTGAGGATTTCTTTTATGACGTGAAAACGGTTGATTTGCAAGCGGCTGTTTTCTGGCTTGCATGGTGAAACATCAAAATCCGTGATCGGCCATAAAACTGTCAATATAGTACGACATGATACAGCTATTGTCTAGAAAAAATACTTAACAAATGGCACAGAAATGAAGCTGGCGTTTGGCAATTATTCATCAAGGGTAAAAAATGTAGCTTCTGTTACAAAGCGGAGCCAGTCGTCTGGCCAGGCTGAGGATCGAAGCGAGATCTTTAAATGCAGCAGCCTGAGTTGTCACAGGGAAATAGGTGATGTTAATCTGGGTAGGGGCGCATGCTCTAGTGCCAGAAAAGGTGGAAAAAGATTTGAAATCAATTGGTTTGGTTATTCCTTATTTCGGACGATTGCCAGGCAATTTCCCGGTTTGGCTCCAATCTTGTGCGGCAAATCCCAGCGTCGACTGGTTGCTGTTTACCGATGACCAGACTGGTTTTGCCTATCCGCCCAATGTCCAGGTCCAGTATCTGACCTTCGCAGAACTGAAGGGCCGCATCCAGGATCTGTATGATTTCCCGGTTGCCTTATCAAGTGCCTATAAGCTCTGTGATTTCAAGGTGGCCTACGGTGAGATTTTTGCTGCAGAGCTGGCGAACTACGATTTCTGGGGCTTTTGTGATGTGGACCTGGTTTTTGGCAATTTGCGCCATTTTCTGACCGATTCTCTGCTGGATCAGTATGACAAGGTGCTGTCGCGCGGCCACCTGTCGCTCTTTCGCAATACCGTTGAAAATAATGCCCGCTATCGCAGCCGGATCCATGGCCGGGAGCGATACAAGGAGGTATTCGGGAATCCTGAAAGCTGTGCTTTCGACGAATGGTCGAAAGAAGGGATCAATGAAATCTATATCGACCAGGGCATCCCGTTTTATGATGAACTTATTTTTGCGGATATCTATATCGCCCGCTATGGGTTCTATCCCTATCAGCTGCTCAAACAGAAAGGGCTAAGCCAAAACAGCATTTTCCTCTGGGATCATGGCTGCCTGACTCGCTTTTTCCGGTTCGATACCCAGCTGGGTGTGGATGAGGTGATTTATGTCCACCTGCAGAAACGACAGATGGAAATCCCTGTTCAGGCTTGGACAGCTGAACGGTTCCTGGTCATCCCTAACCGGTATCTGCCCTATGCGGGTGCGACAGAGCTGGCCGATTTGCAGCCATTTTTCCAGGACCGGATCATTTACTGGGGCTTTGTCCGGCTGAGCTGGAAGCATTTGTTGAAAAAATTTAGGAAATGGATTTGAGTATGCTATGATAAGAACGATTGTTTGCTTTGGGCCGACGTCAGTCTTGGAGAATGGAGCGTTTTGAATCTCATGGTGATTCTCGGCATTGATCCGGGTTATGCGATCACAGGCTTTGGCGTGGTGGATTACAGCCGCAATCGCCTGCGTGTGATCGATTTCGGCGTGATCTCGACCAAGGCCAATACGCCTTTTCCGGAGCGCCTGCTGCAGATTGCAGACAAGATCGATGAGTTGATCACCCTGCACCAGCCGGCGACGATGGCGGTCGAGGAGCTGTTTTTCAGCCGCAACACGACGACAGCGATCGGTACGGCCCAGGCTCGCGGGGTTGCGATCCTGAGCGGAGCACGTTCCGGGCTGCCAATCTATGAATATACGCCGATGCAGGTTAAACTGGCCGTAGCAGGCTATGGCAAGGCGGATAAGACGCAGGTCCAGCAGATGGTTCGGGTCTTGCTGTGTCTGGAGCAGGTGCCGCGGCCGGACGATGCGGCCGATGCCCTGGCGGTGGCGATCTGTCATGCCCATTCCGGCAACCGGTCCGCCGCATTGGCACGAGGAGGCTATCAATAATGTATGCATACATCAAGGGCAAGCTGGTGGCCAAGACCATCGACAGCCTGATCATCGAAACCCAAGGCATTGGCTACCGCCTGCAGGCGGCTTCTTCGCTGCTCGACCGTTTCGGTCCGGTCGGCGAGGAGATCACGGCTTATACTCATCTCTATGTTCGCGAGGACATTTTTGCTTTGTATGGTTTTCCCTCCCTGGAAGATGTCGGTTTGTTCGAACTGCTCCTGACCGTGAGCGGCGTCGGGCCCAAGGTGGCCAGCAGCGTGGTCGGATCGGTCACACCGAGCCAGTTTGCCCTCGCTGTGATCACCGGCGACACGAAAACGCTGACCCAAGTCAAAGGGATCGGCAAAAAAGGCGCCGAACGGATGATCCTCGAGCTCAAGGACAAGCTCAAAGGCTCGGACTGGAGTGGCGATGCCGGATCGTTATCGTCTGCTGCTGCCAGTGGTGTCCAATTGCCCCAGGGTGTTGAAAACGAGGCGATCAGTGCCTTGCTGGTTCTCGGTTATTCTGGTGTGGAAGCCAGCCGGGCCGTCCAGGCGGTCCAGGCCCCTGGCCTGGCGGTCGAAGAACTGATCCGCCTGGCCCTGCGCCAGCTGGTGCGCTGATGTTCGCATGTGATGTTTGCCTTTAAAGGAGCTTTGTGATGCCGGTTGATGATTACGCCGAAACCGATGAGTACGCGGTCGCTGAGACTGAACGGCTTTTAGGCCGGGAGCGGCGGGTCGAGGACCAAGATGAGAACACCCTGCGCCCGACGCGCTGGGCCGATTATTTCGGACAGACCAAGGTCAAGGACAACCTGCAAGTCTTTATCGAGGCCGCCCGTCAGCGCGGTGAGGCCCTGGACCATGTCCTGCTCTATGGACCGCCGGGGCTGGGCAAGACGACCCTGGCTGGGATCATTGCCAATGAGCTGGGTGTGCATTTACGGATCACGACCGGACCGGCAATCGAGAAGCCTGGCGACCTGGCAGCGATTCTCACCAATCTGACCGAGCGCGATGTCTTGTTCATCGACGAAATCCACCGGCTCAATCGTTCGGTCGAAGAGATCCTCTATCCGGCGATGGAGGATTATGCGCTCGACATCATGATCGGCAAGGGGCCCAGTGCCCGTTCGATCCGGCTCGATCTGCCGCATTTCACCCTGATCGGGGCGACGACGCGGGCCGGTCTGCTGACGGCGCCGCTGCGCGACCGGTTTGGCATGATCAATCGGCTCGAGCTCTATTCGTCGGAGGAGATCGGCCAGATCCTGCAGCGCGATGCGGCGATCCTGAATATCGGCCTCGATGCCTCCGGCCGCGCGGTCATCGCGGAGCGCTCGCGCGGCACGCCGCGCATTGCGATCCGATTGCTGAAACGGATGCGCGATTTTGCCCAGGTCCGCGGCACCGGCGTGATCAATGCCGAGATCGCCGATTTCGGCCTCAAGGCGCTGGAGATCGACGCCCGCGGTCTCGACGCGACGGACCGGCGCCTATTGCGCAACATGGTCGAGATGTTTGGCGGCGGTCCGGTGGGACTGGATACGCTGGCGGCAACGACCGGGGAAGACCCGGTGACGATCGAGGATGTCTACGAGCCGTTTCTGATGCAGATCGGCTTTCTGGCCAAGACACCGCGCGGCCGGGTGCTGACTCGGCTCGGCTGGGAGCATCTCGGCTTGCCTTGTCCGGCTCAGTACGAACGCAAACTCAAGGGACTGGGCACCGCTTTGCGCGGCACGGAAACGCATGATTTTTCCGATGGCGAGCAATTGCAACTGGAGATCGATCCATGACTGAGAACATTCTGCTCCATGCCTGCTGCGGACCCTGTGCCGAATATCCTCTCGATGTGCTCATCTCTGAAGAAGGCCTGCGCCCGTTGCTGTTTTTCTACAATCCGAACATCCATCCACGGGTGGAGTGGCAACGTCGGCGTGACAACTTGCAAAAACTGGCTGATCTGCGTGGAATAAGCGTTCTGGTGGCGGATGATTACGCTGAAAACGAGTGGGTGAACTATGACCCGGCTCAGCATGGCGGTTTGAGCCGCTGCCAGATGTGCTATGAAACGCGCCTCGACCGCACGGCCGCCAAGGCCAAAGAACTTGGAC
>SABL01000034.1 GCA_009928985.1 Clostridia bacterium | reverse complement strand
ATAAGCTGCATCATAGAAGATGACGCTGCCATTGCGGCGGGCATAGTCGACCCAGTCTCTAAGGTCGATCGCGCTGATCGTCGAACCGGTCGGATTGTTCGGGAAACAGAGGTAGATCAGCTCGGGGGCAGGCACGTGCGGACCGGGTATTTCTGGGATGAAGCCGTTTTCCTGGGTGCAGGGCAGGTACAGGATCCGGTCCCAGTGGCCGCTGCTCTGGTAGTGCCCGGCGCGGCCGGCCATGGCATTGGTGTCGACATAGACCGGATAGACCGGATCGCAGACGGCAACCGTGCTGTCGGCAGCGAAAATGTCACCGATATTGCCGGTGTCGCTTTTTGCCCCGTCAGAAACGAAAATTTCATCCGTCTCTATTTTTACACCGAGACGGCCATAATGGACGTCGGCAATTTTCTGGCGCAGGAAATCATAGCCGAGCTCCGGACCGTAGCCGCGGAAGGTTGCAGATTCGGCCTGTTCAGTGACAGCCTGGTGCAGGGCTGAGATGACACTGGGCGCCAGCGGCCGGGTGACATCGCCGATACCGAGACGGATGATCGAACGGTCCGGATTGGCAGTAGTGAATGCGCTGACGCGCTTGGCGATGTCAGAGAACAGGTAGCTGCCGGGCAGCCGGGTGTAGTTTTCATTGATTCTGGCCATGAGGTGCTCCTTGACTGGTATTTCCGTCTTTACAGGTTGACCGTACCATCGAATACGAATTCGGCTGGCCCGGTCATGAAAAGATCGTTGCTTGTTTCGTCCCATTCGATGTCCAGGGTGCCGCCAGTCAGCTCGAGCCTGGCCTTGCGGTCAGCCCGACCAGTGACAACGGCTGCGGCGAGTGTCGCACAGGCGCCCGTGCCGCAGGCGAGGGTTTCACCAGAGCCGCGTTCCCAGACGCGCATGCGCAGAGTCTGGCGGTCGATGACTTCGCAAAATTCCGTATTGACGCGGTCTGGGAAAATGGGCAAGTGTTCGAAGGAAGGTCCGATGCGCGCGAGGTCGAGATCCTTGACGTCAGTGATGAAGATAACCGTGTGCGGATTGCCCATCGAGACCGACGTGAGCTTATAGGTCTGTCCGTCAACCTCTACGGGGGCCTCAATCATTTTTTCGCCGGCAAAGCGGACAAGGATCTGGTCAGGCGTGAAAATCGGAGCGCCCATATTGACCGTGACGGTGGCCACCTGGCGGTTGTCATCAAGGTGGAGCTCCAGCGTCTTGATGCCACTGAGGGTCTCGATCTCGAGGGTGGTCTTGTCGGTGAGACGGCGGTCATGGACGTATTTGGCGACGCAGCGGATGGCATTGCCACACATTTTACCGCGTGAGCCGTCAGCGTTGTACATATCCATGAAAAAGTCGGCGGTCCGGGAGGGCTTGATCAGGACGATGCCGTCACCACCGATGCCGAAATGGCGGTCCGACAGGCGGACGGCCAGGTTTTCCGGATCAGCGACTGGCTGGGCGATGGCATTGATGTAGATATAGTCATTGCCTGCACCGTGCATTTTGGTGAAGACGAGTATGTTTTTTCCTATCATGGTGTCAAACATGCCTCCTTGCAACTTTTCATCGGGTTACTTGCAAAACTATTGTAACAGGCGTTTGGCCAGTTCGACAATCCGGATGCCGGACTCCATGCTGCGCTTCTGCAAGAACCGGTGCGCTTCCGGCTCGGTCATGTGCTTGCGCTGCATCAGGAAGGCCTTGGCGCGCTCGAGGATCTGATGCTCCTCGCTGCTGCGGTTCGTTGCCGTTTTGTCCTGGGCAGGTGAACTGACCTGAGGCTGACCATAGCGCAATTCTTCCGTCGGTTGCTGCAGGATCTGCGGCGGCTGATGCTCGAGCAGGCCACTGGCAGCATCGAGGATATCCTGGCCGGAAAAAGGCTGGACCAGGGTGTAGATTCCTGCACCGTATACTTGGCTGATCTGGCTGGCATTGACCAGGACCAGCAGGTCACTGGCTGGGTCGAGCAGGCGGCGGATTTCATTGGCCGACATATCGTGGAGCCGGAACGGGCAGATAACCACACCACCCTCGTCACAGTGGGCGGCTTGTTGCAGGACATGGGCACCGCTGGTGGCAACGCCCAGGACAGGAAGGCCGCGGCTGCGCAGCAGCTGGTGCAATTTGCCGGCCATGTCATGGTCGGGATGGGCAATGATCACACTGCGCACGAAGCGGCACCCCCTTTCTTGAGGAATTTAGTCTGGTTGCTGGTTTAGGTCCCCTGTTTCAAACGGTCAATACTGGCGCAGGTACTGGTCGATTTCCCAGTGGGTAACCACTTTGCGATAATCGCCCCACTCCTTGCGCTTGGATGCGATGTACTTTTCCATCACATGTTCGCCCAGGACCTCGTGCATCAGGGAGTCTCTTTCCAGCTCGTCGAGGGCCTCCTGCAGACTCATGGGCAGGTCTTTGATTTTACGGGCTGCGCGTTCCTCGGCATTCATGGTGTAAAAATTGGTATTGAGCGAGGGGCCCGGATCGAGCTGGCGGCGGATGCCATCGAGACCTGCAGCCAGGCAGGCGGCAAACAGCAGGTAAGGGTTGCTGGCCGGGTCGGGGCTTCTGAGCTCGATGCGGGTGTTTTCTCCGCGGATAGCCGGGATGCGGATCAGCGGACTTCTATTGTGCAAAGACCAGGAGATGTTGCAGGGCGCTTCAAATCCGGGTACAAAGCGCTTGTAGGAGTTGACCAGCGGATTGGCAATCGCCGTGATGCCGCGCATGTGCTCCAGCAGTCCACCGATAAAACACCGCGCTATCTTGGACAGGCCTTCCGGATCAGAAGGGTCATTGAACACATTGACGCCGTCCTTGAACAACGACATATTGGTGTGCAAACCAGAACCGCTGACTTTGGCGATCGGTTTGGGCATGAACGTTGCATGCATGCCATAGCGGCGGGCGATCGTCTTGACGGCTTGCTTGAAAGTCATCAGGCGATCCGCTGCAGCGACTGCTTCATCAAAGCGGAAGTCGATTTCATGCTGGCCGGGTGCGACCTCATGGTGCGAGGCTTCGACTTCAAAACCCATCTCCTCCAGAGCCAGGACAATTTCACGCCGGACATCTTCACCCTGGCCGAGGGGTTCGAGATCGAAGTACGAGCCGGTGTCATTGGTCTGGGTCGTGGGATTACCCTGGTCATCGGTATTGAACAGGAAAAATTCACATTCCGGGCCTACATTGAAAATGTAGCCCATCTCTTCAGCCTGACGGACGACTTTTCTGAGGATCTGGCGCGGGTCGCCGGCAAAGGTCTTGCCTTCGAGTGTTTTCAGATCGCAGACCAGGCGGGCCACTTTGCCTTGCTGCGGTCGCCAGGGGAAGATCAGGAAGGAGTCCAAGTCTGGCTCAAGGTACATGTCGGATTCTTCGACCCGGGTGAATCCTTCGATCGCAGATCCGTCAAACATGCAGATCCCATCGAGAGCCTTGTCCAGCTGGCTCGAGCTGATCGAGACATTTTTCATGGTGCCGAAGATGTCGGTGAACTGAAGGCGGATGAAGCGGACATCCTGCTCCCTGACGATGCGGAAAATGTCCTCGCGTGTGTATAGGCTCATTGCAGGTACCTCCTTTGGCTCGTGCAAACAAGATGGCCCAGGGTCCAGGCCGGCGTGCAAATCAACAGGCTGGCAATCAAACAAAAAAAGCGCCCCCGGCAGGCGGGAAAGCCTGCAAGATGAGCGCCATTGCTCGTTTCAAACAAGGGTTATTGTATCCGCGGACGGGTTGTCCTGTCAAGGCGTCTCACCTCAGCAATTGCAATTTACAAGATATCTTCTTGCATTTTCGGCTAATTGATCATCCAGTGGCGAGAGTTCATTACATTCAGGATAGCGCCTTTTCAAAGCGGTTTCAACCAGATGGTCCGCCATGGCCGGATTTTTCGGCAGAAAAGACCCATGGGCGTATGTGCAATAGACATTCTTGTAAATTGCACCCTCCGTCTGGTCATCCCCGTTGTTGCCCCCGCCTTTGCGGACCTTGGCCAGCGGCGTGACGCCTGGCCCCAGATAGGTGCGGCCGGAATGGTTTTCAAAGCCCACCAGAACGGGGTCTTGTCCTTTTTCGGATAGCCAGGGTGCTTCGTAGATGGTATTCCCGATCAGGCGATCCGGGCGACCAATGGTGCGGACATCGATCGCACTGAGGCCGTCGATGCGATGACCATCCTGTTCTTCATAATAGCGCCCCATCAGCTGGTAGCCGCCACAAATGCACAGAAACACCTGGCCCTGTTCCACGGCGGCCCGGATGGCGTCTCCTTTTTGCTCGATCAGATCTTCATAGAGGAGGTTCTGTTCGTAGTCCTGGCCACCACCCATGAAAACAAGGTCAAAGTCACTGGCCACAAAGGAATCGCCCAGGCTGACGGAGGTGATGGTGCAGTCAATCCCGCGCCATTGGCAACGCTGCTTGAGTGTGACCAGATTGCCACGGTCGCCGTAAAGGTTGAGCAGATCGGGGTAAAGGTGGCAGATTCTCAGTTCCATGGACCTTTAGCCTCCTTTGCGCCAGAATTCGCGCAGATGATAGCGCTTGGCAAGGCTGGCCCGCAGGTCGAGCATCGCCGTGTAATTGGGCAGGACATAGAGGCAGGTGCCTGGCGGGCACAGGGCGAGCTGGCGGTCAAACAAAACCAGGGCATCATCGACAACAGCCAGTTCATCGGCAGGTTTGCCAGCATAATTCAGACGCAGAGCCAGGTCGGCTGCCCGGATTCCGGAAATGCCCAGCGGACCCTTGGGCAGATGGGTTTCGAAATCGACATCCCAGATCCAGGAAACATCCCGGCCATCTGGATCATTGGCATTTAAAAGCAGCATGGCTGCCCCAAAATCTTTGGCTTGGCTGACAAAATCGAGCGCGCGGTCCATGCCGACTGGATTTTTGACCAGAATCAGGCAGACCTCGCGCTCCCCTACCGCGAAGCGTTCCATCCGGCCAAAAGCTGCGCGGGCCTGGCCGAGCGTTTCAGCAGCCGGGGCAAAAGCCTGGCCGCCAGCAATGGCCGCCAGCAGGGCAGCAGAGGCGTTGTAGCCATTATGCAGTCCAGGGATCGCCAGTTCGGCCCGGATTGTTTCACTGTGATAGTGAAAAAGCAACGTCTGGGATTCGCCTTTTTCGCCGGGCTTTGCCTGCGGGTCAGGGGAATCCGGGGCAGCTGGATCTGGCGGGACTGGGGCGAAGGACATATCAGGCTGCGGCCGGGAGAAGCCGCAATTGGGACACGTGAAGTGGCCGAGATGACCATAAGCATGGGCCTGGTACTGGTAGCGTGTGCCGCAGAACGTGCAGTAGGCGGATTCTGTGACGGCGCCGGATGGGCCTGCCTGCATCGCTTTTTGGTCCAGACCAAAAAAGACGCATTGGTCTTCGCGGCCCCGGGCCAGGGATGCGCACAAAGAGTCATCGGCACACAGGACCACCTGGGCGGAACTGTCGGCGAGGCCTTTGGCAATCAGGTCCCGAGTATGAGCCAATTCGCCGTAGCGGTCCAATTGGTCGCGGAAAAAATTGGTCACCACGCAGATGCTCGGGCTTAGCGAAGCCGCCAGCTTGGCAAAAAAAGCTTCGTCAATTTCGAAGACGATCGCCACGTCGTTCTCGCCTGTTGCTTTCTGGCGCAACAGGGATACATGGTCAAGCAAGGTGGTGGTCAAGCCTGAATCCAGATTGGCACCAGACGGATTGGTGATCACCGGCGTGCCAAGCGCTTCCAGAATCGAGCACAGGATCCGCACCGTGGTGGTTTTGCCATTGGTGCCCGTGACCAGATAGACGGTCCGGCCGGCAGTGAGCCGTTTCAAAAGGAGCGGGTCTACCGCCAGGGCTGCTTTGCCCGGCAGGGCGGTCGCACCACGACCGAGCCGGCGCAGCAGAAAAGTGAACGCGCGGCCCGTCTGGATAGCCAGGCTGGCGCGCGCGCGTTCTTTAAAGGTCAGGCGGGAGCGGAACAGGTCAGCCATGGTCAGCGCTCAGGCGCGGGCCGGGCTGCGCAGCTGGTCAATCCGGGCCAGGAATTCGTCAAAGAGGTATTCCGAATCTTGCGGGCCCGGAGCACCTTCCGGATGGTACTGGACGGTCGCGACCGGATATTTCACATAGCGCAGGCCTTCGTTGGAACCATCGTTGACATGGACATGGCTGACGGTGGCAATCGCCGGATCGACCGTTTCGTCGATAACGACGTAGCCGTGGTTCTGCGAAGTGATGTAGACCCGGTCGGCGGCGAGATCCTTGACCGGGTGATTGATGCCGCGATGGCCGTATTTGAGCTTTCTCGTCTTGGCTCCTGTTGCCAGGGCGACCAGCTGGTGGCCCAGGCAGATGCCAAAGACGACCACACCGGACTCGTACAATGCTTTGATGTTGTGAATGATCGGTTCGCAGTCGACTGGGTCGCCCGGTCCGTTGGACAGCATGATGCCGTCTGGTTTGGCGGCGAGGAGGATCGCAGCCGGGGTGTCCCAGGGGTAGACCGTGACTTCGCACCCGCGCTGGGTCAAATTCCAGACAATGTTCTGCTTGAGGCCGAAGTCGAGCATGGCAATGCGGTAGTTCGTCTGGACGGCTGCGTCGACCTCGAAGGGAATCTCATTGAGGGCATCCGCTGGACGGCTCATGCCGGGTTCGCGGTTGATGCGGCCGAACGATCCGGCTGGATAGGTTCTGGCGGTTTTACGACTGACCCGGGCGACAGGACAGGGGTTGGAATGGGCGTGGATGCGCTTCAGGCAGTCTGCCAGATCGTAGTTCTCACCAACTGTGATCATGCCGTTCATGGTGCCTTTTTCTCGCAGGGTCAGGGTCAAGGTCCGGGTGTCGATGCCACTGATCGCCGGGATGTCGTGGCGTAGCAGATAGTCGTTAAGGTCCTCCGCATCACGGGCATCACCGATGATGTGGGTTAAGTCGCGGACAATCAGCGCGTCCGCCCAAGGCCGGTCTGATTCGCTCTGTTCGGTGAAAACACCGTAATTGCCGATGATCGGCGAGGACATCACGATCCCCTGGCCGGCATAGGAGGCATCTGTCAGCAGTTCGAGATATCCCGTCAAGCCGGTGTTGAATACCATCTCGCAGATCACTTCACGCGGCGAGCCAAACCGCTCACCCGGAAAAATGCTGCCATCCTCAAGGATCAGATATGCCTTTTTCATAAGGACCTCCTGTGTATGAAAAAAAAGACGATTTCGCCCGAATCGAGCCAAATCGTCCTATGCGTTCAGGCGACCTATTCTAGCATGGATTGCGTCGGTTTAGCAAGTGACTCAGTAGTCGATCCCTTCCCGCGCCAGGATGCCTTTTTCGTAAGGATGGGCAATGCATTGGACGTCGGAGATGTAGTCGGCCAGGGCAAGGAAGCGGGGGTCCGGATCACGACCGGTGAGGACGACTTCGAGTGCAGAGGGTTTGGTCACGAGGAAGTTGTAAACTTCGTCGCTGTCGAGCAAGCCGGTCGCGAGTGCGCCGAAGGTCTCGTCCAGGACCAGGAGGTCAATTTCTCCGGCACGGGCGGCAACAACCGCAGCGGCGAAAAACTCCTCGTGCATCTGGCGAGTGCGGATTTTGTCATCCTCTTCCATCTGGTTGGAAAATTTCATATCGGCCTGGCCGGAGAGAACGCGGACATTGTCCAGCTGGCGCAGGATACCGATCTCTCCGGAGAGGCCGTTTTTCAAAAACTGGACGAAAAGGACGCGCAGTCCATGGGCGTGGGCCCGGACGGTCAGGCCGACCGAGGCGGTTGTTTTGCCTTTGCCATTGCCGGTGTAAATATGGATCAGCCCAGTCTGTGGTTTTTCCAGGTGTTTGGCCATCTGGCGAGCCAAGGGTGTGGGATTGGCTGCAGCCTCTATGATCTCCGGGGTCGGGTAGATCGGTTTGCCTTGGTTTGTCATATCGGTCTCCTTGCATGGCCGCGAACAGCCGACCGCATGCGGTGAATGAGGATTTCGTCGTTCGACTGGATCTCAAGAGCAGCCGGTTGTCGTGCCGCAGTCGAGGCAGACTTTGCAGGTGCCGTTGCGGACCATCCGGGTGCTGGAGCAGGTCGGGCAAGTGGATCCGTCGTACAATTTCTCCCCGGTGCGGGCGGCATCGCGGGCGCTTTCGTGGACATAAGCTTCACTTTGAGGTTCAGCTGTCCCGTCGGCCGATGGTTCATCCTGGATGCCAGTCGAATATTCGGGCTCGCGCAAGTTCGGGAACTGGGGATTGATATCGCCGTTGTCCTCGTCATCCTCTTCATCGGACTCACTCGTTTCCAGAATCGGTAGCGACAGGGCACCCGTGATGGCCGTCGTAACTTCTGGTGCACCGTGGGCCTCTGCAAGGGCGCCTTCTGGTTTGACTTGGCAGCGGGAGTAGTCGCCGATTTCGATGTCGATAATCTTGCTGATCAGGTCAGAGATCGATGTGCAATATTTGATGTAAGGATGGCGTGTGACAAATCCGTAAGGCTCGTACTTCTGGCCGCGCAGCATCTTGGAGATGTTTTGCGGTGCGATTCTGTATTGCAGCATGACCGAGATCGTCTTCGACAGAGAGTTCAGAAGACCCATGATCAGGGTGCCTTCGCGGTCGGTCGTGATGTAGATCTCCGTGATCTCGCCATTGGCACTGCGGTTGACGGTGGTGTAGATCTTGACGTCCTCAACTTGGGCCGGGTGGGTATGGCCGGAACGGATCCCGACCGGCTTGTCACGGCGGGAGGCATGGGGGTTGGCCACTTGTTTTTCCAGGCGATGGTTGCGTTCGCGGGTTTTCTCGGCATATTCGAGCAACTGGGCGTATTTGAGATCTTTGAGTTCAATGTCCTGATTGATGGCTTCCAGACGCAGGTTCAGGGGCTGGGCGAATTTGGAACCGTCGCGATACAAGGTGATGCCCTTGACACCGAGCTGCCAGGACTTGATCACGACTTCTTTGAAGTCTGCGACGGTGGCTTCCTTGGGCAGGTTGACCGTCTTGGAAATGGCGCCAGAGAGCAATGGGGTGAGGGCGGCAACCATCAGGACATGGCCCATGTAGTGGATGTAGCGCTCGCCGCTGCCGCACTGGTTGGCGGTGTCAAAGACGGCGAGGTGTTCAGGTTTGAGGTGCGGGGCGCCTTCGATCTTGCCGTCGACGATCATGCCGTCTTCTTCGCGCATGATGTAGTCGATGATGTCGGTGACCTGGTCTGGTGTATAGCCCAGCTTTTTCAAGCCGGCACCAATGCTCGGGTTGGCCAGTTTCATGAAGCCGCCACCCGACAGCTTTTTATAGGAGACATGGGAGAAGAAGGGCTCGATGCTGGTCGCGGCGCAATCCATGGCAAAGGAAATCGTGCCTGTCGGGGCCATGACGGATACCTGGGCATTGCGATAGCCGTGCTGGGCTCCGGCTTGTTCAGCATTCTGCCAGGACTGCCGGAGTGAACGGCTGATCTCGTCAAGGCCGAGCTGTGCCAGGAGGTCATGATCGACCACGACTGGCGTATAAGATAATGTTTCGAATTCGTCTGTCCGGGCTCCGGCGACACGGGCGTGGTTGCGAACGACGCGCAACATGTGTTCGCGATTGAGCTCGTATTTGGCAAAAGGTCCAGTCATCTCGCTCATCAGGGCAGACATGTAGTAGCTGCGTCCGGTCAGGATTCCGACCAGGGCTGCAGCCAGGGCGCGGGCTTCGCCTGAGTCATAAGGCAGGCCCATCTCCATCAGGAGCGAGGCCAGGTTGGCCATGCCAAGGCCGGTGCTGCGGAAAAGCCAAGTCTTGCGGGCGATGTCGGCAGTCGGGAAATGGCCCCAGTGGATGGAGGCTTCGAGCACGAGCTGGACCAGGGTGATCATGTGCTCATAGCCCTTGAGGTCGAACGTTTCGGTCTTGGCATCATAGAAGCGCAAGATATTGATCGAAGCCAGGTTGCAGCTGGTGTCGTCGAGGAAGGCGTATTCGCCACAGGGGTTGGTGGAATTGAGGCGGTTGTGCCTGGCCCAGGTCTGGCCGTCCTCGCCATTGGGGCAGGTATGCCAGGCATTGAAGGTGTCGTCAAACTGGGGCGCCGGGTCGGCGCAGCGCCAGGCGGACTCATTGAATTTTTGCCAGATGTCTGCCACTTTGATCGCCCTGTCCACACGGTTATCGATGCGGCCCTTGAGCAGCAGCTCAGCATCCGGATCGGCGTCAAGGCTTGTGACCTTGCTCATGAAGTCGTCGGAAATGCGCACGGAGTTGTTGGAGTTCTGGCCGGAAACTGTCTGGTAGGCCTCGCCATCCATATCGGCATCGTAACCCATTTTGGCCAGGGCGATGACTTTGTCTTCTTCCTTGGCTTTCCAGGTGATGAAATCCTCGATTTCCGGATGGTCGATGTCGAGGCAGACCATCTTGGCGGCGCGGCGGGTCGTGCCACCGGATTTGATCGCGCCAGCGTTGCGGTCGAGACCTTTGAGGAAGCTCATCAGGCCGGATGAAGCGCCGCCGCCGGAGAGGCGTTCGCCCTCGGCCCGGATCGAGGAGAAATTGGTGCCGGTGCCAGAGCCGCCGCGGAAGAGGCGGGTCTCGGTGACATATTCTTCGGAGATGGAGTGCGGGCCGAGCAGCTTGTCCTCGATCGAGAGAATGAAGCAGGCGGATGCCTGGGTGCGGGTGTAGTCATCCTGGGACTCGACGACTTCACCTTTGGCTTCATCATAATAGAACAGGCCACTTTTGCCGCCCTGGATGCCATAGGAAAGCTTGAGCCCGGTGTTGAACCACTGCGGGGAGTTGGGGGCGTACATCTGGTTGAGGAAAGTGAAAACCAGCTCGTCGTAGACAATTTTGGCCTGTTCGTCGCTGGTCAGGATGCCTTCTTCCTGGAGGGCGGAGACCCAGAAATGGACCAGGCGGTGGGCCACCTGGCGCATGCTGGACTCGCCGCCGGTCGGCGAATCCTGGACACCCGCCTTGCGGAAGTATTTCGAAGCGATGATGTCGCGTGAATTCTGGGAATAGTGGACAGGAAATTCGAGGTTTTTCATGTCCGTCAGGATCCGGCCGGACTTGTGGTCCTTGATCAGGACATCGCTGCTGTCCCAGTCAAACAGGTCGTACACAGTCTTTTCAGGGTTCTGTTCGAGTTCCTTGGTGAAATAGCGCACGATCAGTGACGGCAGAGTGGGCATGGGGCGACCTCCTGAATTGGTTATCTTATCTGAATATGATCCAAAGTCTGTTCGGCAGGTTGTATCTTGGCAGCCTGGTGGAGAGGATAAATTTGCCGGAACCACATTTAGTGGTGCCGGCAAATATCAAACACTACATATAGTATCTCTGCCAGCAGGCAAAGTAAACAGGTATTGCACGGAATGGTAGCCTACCATACTAAATGGGTTTGCTGCAACCGTTTTGGCTCTGTCAGCGGTTGATTCAAAACGGTTTTTGCATAAGCCTGGCCGTTGTGCCCCAGGTCGGACAGAACTCGGCCGTTTTTCTTGACACTCACCCCCGGAGCGATGTAAATTGAAAGTCACCCTTTAGAGCCCGAGCACGTGTTCAGACTCATCGTCGGACCTCCGTCGTCTCGGTATCCGTCAACTTCCAGGACTCTCTCCGGGAGCTTTGCGGTCTGACAATTTCCTTTGGAAGCACCCGATGCGATGCTGTGAGGCGAGCCTAAAGCCGCCGGCGCCATCCGGTCACGAAAGGTTTTGTGGAGTTGATGAATTGATGCAACGCTATTTGTTTGGCGGGTCTTTTTCCGACCTGCCCCGTGAAGATTGCGATGTCGTGATTGTCGGCGCCGGCTTGGCTGGCCTGTACACGGCTTTGCAGCTGGACCCCTCTTTCAAGATTGTGATCCTGAATAAGTTTGGCCTTGACCAGAGCAATTCGATGTATGCACAGGGCGGTATTGCTGCGGCCGTGGCCGAGGATGACTCGCCTGATCTGCATTTTGATGACTCCATGGCCGCGGGTTCTAACATGTGCAACCAGGACGCCCTGCGTGTCCTGGTTGACGAGGGACCGGAGAATATCCGTATCCTCCAGGACTGGGGTGTGCCCTTTGACCTGGATCGCCAGGGCCGTCTGGCTGTTGGCCAGGAGGGCGCTCATTCCAGAAAGCGCATCATCCATAGCCATGGCGATGCCACAGGGCTGCACATGACCAGCCGTCTGGTCGACCTGGTCAAGGCCCGGCCCAACATCCGCGTGGACGACAATTGGACATTGGTCGACCTGGTGGTTGACGATGCGGACACAGTTGCCGGGGTCATCACGCTGAACTCACTGGCTGCTGATGATTTCCGTTTCTACCGCGCCCGCGTCGTGGTTTTGGCTGCTGGTGGTATCGGCCAATTGTACCTGCATTCCACCAATGCCCGTCCCGCCACAGGTGATGCCCTGGCGGCCTCGATCCGGGCTGGTGCCGCGACAAGCGACTTGGAATTCATCCAGTTTCATCCAACTGCACTGCCTGAACCAGACGAAAATGGCCGCTGTTTCCTGATTTCCGAAGCGGTGCGTGGAGAGGGTGCGATCTTGCGTTCGATCCACGGTGAAGCTTTCATGGAAAAAGCCCATCCCCAGGGCAATCTGGCGCCCCGGGATGTCGTATCCCAGGCGATTTTCCGCCAGATGCTCAAAGACGATTCGGACTTTGTCTATCTGGACATCACGCATCAACCAGCTGAATTTTTGCAGCGCCGTTTCCCGATGATCTATGAAACGTGCCTCCAGCGCGGTCTCGACATGGCCAAGGATTTCTTGCCGGTGACACCCGTCCAGCATTACTTCATGGGCGGCGTCGATACTGATTTGCATGCCCGGACCACCTTGAAAAATCTGTTTGCCTGTGGCGAAGTCGCCCACACCGGTATTTACGGTGCCAACAGGCTGGCCAGCAATTCCTTGCTGGAATGCCTGGTCTATGGCCGCAGGGCTGCCCAGTCCATCAATGGTGCGCCAGTCTGCGAACTGTCAGATCTGGCTGCGTTGGCAGCAGTGTTTGCCCGGACGCAGGCTTTGGACTCAGCCCGGCGTGCCACAACACTGGCAGCCAATCTGAGAATGACGGCGGTCGAGTCAACGGCTGCCGAAGATCGCCAGCAGATCCGCCAGATGATGACGCGGTATTGCGGCATCCTGCGTAGCAAGGAAGGCCTGCAGACGGCCCTGCATGGCTTGGAAGCGATCCACCAGCGCCGGGAACTGGCAACGATCCATAGTTTGACTGAATTGGAAGCGGCCCAGATGGCTGTGACTGGAAGAGCGATTGTAAAAGCCGCCTTGCGACGCCGCCACAGCGTCGGGGCCCATTACCGGATGGATGAAAGCCGGCCCAGCCCAGTCCAATCCGAATCCAGAAGGAGGAAATGACCATGCTGACCCCTTTTTTGATGGATGACATCATCACCCGCGCCCTGACCGAAGATATCGGGACTGGCGACATCACGACCTTGTCCACTATTCCGGCCGATAAGCAGACAGCAGCTGTCCTGGTTGCCAAGGAAGCTGGCGTCATCTGCGGCTTGCCCGTTTTCGCCCGGGTGTACGAACTGCTGGATGCCAGCGTCAAGGTTGAATTTGCTGTATTTGAGGGGCAGCGGGTGCACAAAGGCGACCGTTTGGCTCGCATCGAAGGTGCCGCCCGCAGTGTCCTGACCGGTGAACGCGTCGCCCTCAATTTCCTGCAGCGCCTGTCGGCGATCGCGACCAAGACCGCCTGGGCGGTCGACCAAGTCGAAGGCACCAACGCTTCGATCTGTGATACCCGCAAAACGACCCCCGGCTTGCGCGTCCTGGAAAAATACGCAGTGCGCACCGGCGGCGGATCCAATCACCGATTCAATCTCGCGGATGGCATCCTGATCAAGGACAACCACATCCAGGCCGCAGGCGGTATCACGGCTGCTGTCACGATGGCTCGCCGCCAGGCGCCCCATACTTTGAAAATCGAGGTCGAAGTCGAAAACCTGACCCAAGTGGACGAGGCGCTCGCATGTGGTGCCGACATCATCATGCTCGACAACATGGACCAGACGATGATCGAGGCAGCCGTCACCCGCATTGCCGGACGAGCGCTGGTGGAAATTTCCGGCAACATGGGTGAAAAAAACCTGTCAGCCCTGGCTGCCACAGGTATCGACCTGATCTCGATCGGTGCCCTGACCCACACGGTCAAAGCCCTCGACATCAGTCTGAGATTCGACCTCGCCTGATTCCAGGCAAAACGGGCGTCGAGTTGACTGATTTTTAGTCATTCTGCAAGTAATAACTTTTCTTATTGCAAATCACTTTTTCACAAAAATCAATTGAACCGCGAAAAATACGATGTTATACTCAAGGGACCATCATTTTATGGCAACATAAGCTGAATGGTCCTTTTCTATTTTGCAAGATCAATGACGATCTATTTCATCCCGGCCATTGCGGGATTGTTTGTGATCGCGATGGCTCGGAAACAGGAGGACGATTTATGCAGCATCAAAATCTGGGGCTGCCCCAGAGGCAAGGTCTGTATGATCCGCAATTCGAGCATGACGCTTGCGGCATCGGCTTTGTCGTCAACATCAAGGGACAAAGGTCCCATTCCATTGTCCGCCAGGCTTTGACAGTCCTTTCAAACCTGGCTCACCGCGGCGGTGCCGGCAGTGAGGATAATACAGGCGATGGCGCCGGTATTCTGCTCCAGATCCCGGACAAGTTTTTCCGCTCGGTCTGTCCCCAGGTTGGCATTGAACTGCCGCCTGAAGGCCACTATGGTGTCGGCATGGCCTTCCTGCCCCTCGAACGCAACGAGCGGAAGGGTGTCCAGGCCAGGATCGAAACGATCGTCCGCGAGGAAGGACAGACGGTTCTCGGCTGGCGCTATCTGCCCGTCAACGAGTCTTCGCTCGGTTATACCGCCCGGATCAACCGGCCTCACATCAGCCAGCTCTTCATCGGTGCAGCCGAGGGACTGGACCCTCTCGCCTTCGAACGTTCCCTGTATGTCATCCGCAAACGCTGTGAGAAGCTGGTCGTCGGCAAAGGTGAAGCCGACCGGGATTATTTCTATTTTGCCAGTCTGTCCAGCCGGACCATCGTTTACAAAGGCATGCTCACAGCAGAACAGGTCGATGCCTTCTACCTCGACTTGGCAAACCTGAATTTTGAGTCTGCCATCGCCCTCGTCCATTCGCGATACAGCACCAATACCTTCCCGAGCTGGGAGCGGGCCCATCCCTACCGCTACCTGATCCACAACGGTGAGATCAACACCCTGCGCGGCAATATCAACCGCATGAATGCCCGCGAACCGGGCCTGTCGAGCACAGTGTTCGGCGGCGAGCTGGACCGGATCTTCCCGATCATCAATAATAATGGCTCCGACTCGGCGATGTTTGACAATACCCTGGAATTCCTGGTTCTGTCCGGCCGATCGATTGCCCATGCCGGCATGATGATGGTGCCCGAACCGTGGCAGAACCACGAGTCGATGAGTGATACGAAGAGGGCTTTCTATGAATACCATGCCATGATGATGGAGCCCTGGGACGGTCCGGCCGCCATGGCCTTCACCGATGGCACTCGGGTCGCCGCCATCCTCGACCGCAATGGCCTCCGGCCTTCGCGCTATTATGTGACCAAGGATGACCTGATCATCCTGGCCTCCGAGGCCGGCGTGCTCGATATTCCGCCGGAAAACATCGTCGTCAAGGAACGCCTGCGCCCCGGCCGCATGCTGCTGATTGACACCGAAGAGGGCCGGATCATCTCTGACGCAGAGATCAAGGAAAAGATCGCTGGTGAAAAGCCCTACCGGACCTGGATCGACCAGCATATGATCACCCTGAAGGATCTGCCGGAGGCCACCGAGGAGCCCCTGCCACCGCAAGACGAGCTCGAGAAGCTGGAAAAGGTGTTTGGCTATACCTATGAGGATCTCAAGACGATCATCCTGCCGATGGCCAGGGATGGCATGGAGCCAACCGGGGCCATGGGCATCGACTCACCGATCGCCGTCCTGTCCGAGCGCAATCAGATTCTCTACAATTATTTCAAGCAGCTGTTCGCCCAGGTCACCAATCCCCCGATTGACGCCCTGCGCGAGGAAATCATCACCGCGACCGAAACCTATATCGGGTCGATCGGCAATCTGATCCATCCGGAACCGGCCGACGCCCGCCGCCTGAAGCTCAAATACCCGATCCTGTCCAATCAGGAGCTCGAACGGATCCGCCAGATCAGCGAGCCGGGGTTCAAGACAGCCACCCTGCCGATGTTCTTTGCTGCCGGCGGTGACGGCCGTTCGCTGGAAAATGCCATCGAAGCCTTGTTTGATGCGGCTGACCAGGCCATCGCCCAGGGCGCCAACATCATCATTCTGTCCGACCGCGATGTCAGTGCCGCCCTGACCCCGATCCCGGCCCTGCTGGCCACCTCGGCGCTTCACCATCATCTCAACCGCAAGGGCACCCGGCCGAAAATCAGCCTCGTCGTCGAATCCGGCGAACCGCGTGAAGTGCACCATTTTGCCCTGCTCCTGGGCTATGGCGCCTCCGCCGTCAATCCTTTCCTGGCCTTTGAAGCCGTCGACGGCCTGATCCGCGATGGTTTCCTCAATGATGTCTCGCGCGAGGATGCGATCGCCCATTACATCAAGGCCTCGATCAAGGGCATCGTCAAAGTGCTGTCCAAGATGGGCATCTCGACGATCCAGAGCTACCAGGGGGCCCAGATTTTCGAAGCCATCGGCATCCATGAGTCAGTCGTCAACCGCTATTTCACCGCCACCGCCAGCCGGATCGGCGGCATCGGCCTCGAGGAGATTGCCCGCGAAGCCAATGAGCGCCATAAAGCCGCCTTTGACCCCAATGTCGTCAATCCCGGCCTGGAAACCGGCGGCGATTACCATTGGCGCAGCAATGGCGAATACCATCTGTTCAATCCGATGACCATCCACCTCCTGCAGCAGGCCGTCCGCACCGGCGACTATGCCACCTTCAAGGAATACTCCCGCCTGTTGAACCTGGAGACCCAGAAGCGCAGCACCCTGCGCGGCCTGCTCGACCTGGTGCCGGCCCGCCACCCGATCCCGATCGAAGAGGTCGAATCGGTCGACTCGATTGTCCGCCGCTTCAAGACCGGCGCCATGTCCTATGGCTCGATCAGCCAGGAAGCCCATGAAGCCATGGCGATTGCGATGAACCGGCTCGGTGGCCGCAGCAATACCGGTGAAGGCGGCGAAAACCCGGCCCGTTTCAAAACCCTGCCGACCGGCGACTCGAAAAACTCCGCCATCAAGCAGGTGGCCTCCGGCCGCTTCGGTGTCACCAGCGAATACCTGGTCAATGCCCGGGAAATCCAGATCAAGATGGCCCAGGGTGCCAAGCCGGGCGAGGGCGGCCAGCTGCCCGGCAAGAAGGTCTACCCCTGGGTGGCGGCGACCCGCCATACCACCCCAGGCGTCGGCCTGATCTCGCCGCCGCCACATCATGACATCTATTCGATCGAAGACCTGGCCGAGCTGATCCATGACCTCAAGAATGCCAATAAATATGCCCGGATCAATGTCAAGCTGGTCTCGGAAGTCGGTGTTGGCACGATTGCCGCCGGTGTCGCCAAAGGCCGCGCCGACGTGGTCCTGATCAGCGGTTATGACGGTGGCACAGGCGCCTCGCCGATCACCAGCATCCGCCATGCCGGCCTGCCCTGGGAGCTCGGCCTGGCTGAGACGCACCAGACCCTGATGCTCAATGACCTCCGGAGCCGCATCGTCGTCGAAACCGATGGCAAGCTGCTGACCGGCCGCGATGTCGTGGTCGCCGCCCTGCTCGGCGCCGAGGAATTCGGTTTTGCCACCGGTCCGCTCGTCTCGCTGGGCTGTGTCATGATGCGCGTCTGCAACCTTGACACATGCCCGGTCGGTGTCGCCACCCAGAATCCCGAGCTGCGCAAGAAATTTTCCGGCAAACCGGATTATGTCGTCAATTTCATGCGGTTCATCGCCCAGGAAATGCGCGAGATCATGTCGGAGCTGGGTTTCCGAACCATCGTCGAAATGGTCGGCCGCACAGACCGCCTGTCCCCGAAAAAGGCAGTTGCCCACTGGAAACATTCGGGCCTCGATCTGTCCTGCCTGCTCTGGCAGCCCCAGATCAGCGAGTCGGTCGGCCGCTCCTGCACCATGAAGCAGGACCATGGCCTGGAAAAGACACTCGACCAGCAGATCCTGATTCCCTTCTGCCGCGCCGCGGTCGAAAACGGCCGCAAGATCGAAGCCACCTTCCCGATCCGCAATGTCAATCGCGTGGTCGGCACCCAGCTGGGCTCCGAAGTCACCCGTCATCACGGAGCAGCCGGCTTGCCCGAAGACACGATCAGCCTCCATTTCCGTGGCTCCGCTGGCCAGAGCTTTGGCGCATTTATCCCCAAGGGCATCTCACTGCGCCTGGAAGGCGATGCCAATGACTATGTCGGCAAAGGTCTTTCCGGTGGCAAGATCATCGTCTATCCCGACGCCAAGGCCGCCCTCGTCCCGGAAGAAAACATCATCATTGGCAATGTGGCCTTGTTTGGCGCAACCAGTGGCGAAGCTTATGTCCGCGGGGTCGCCGGCGAACGCTTCTGTGTCCGCAACAGCGGCGTCAATGCCGTGGTTGAAGGGGTCGGCGACCATGGCTGTGAGTACATGACCGGCGGTCGCATCGTTGTCCTCGGTCCGACCGGACGCAACTTTGCGGCCGGAATGTCCGGCGGCGTTGCCTATGTCCTCGACCACGACGGCAGCTTTGCCGGCAATTGCAATACCCAGATGGTTTCCTTGCAGCAGCTGGTTGAAGCCAGTGAAATCGATGAGGTCAAGACCATGGTCGAGCGCCATGCCGCCTATACCGGCAGTGAGCATGCCGCACGCCTGCTCCGGGACTGGGACCATACGGTCTCCTGCCTGGTCAAGGTCATGCCCAAGGACTACGAACGCATGCAGAATGCCATCAAGGCGGTCGAGGCCAGCGGACTTTCCGGTGAGGAAGCTCTCATGGCCGCATTCGAAGCCAATAACCGCGACCTGTCCCGGGCCAGCGGCAACTGACGGAACGGAGGAACACATATGGGTAAACCCACTGGCTTTATGGACTATAAGCGCGAGCTGCCACCGGACCGCCAGCCGCTCGAACGCATCAAGGACTGGAACGAATTCCACGACCATTTTTCCGATGAACAGCAACAGCTCCAGGGCGCCCGCTGCATGGACTGCGGCATCCCGTTCTGCCATTCCGGGGTCCTGATCAACAATGCCGCATCCGGCTGCCCGATCAATAACCTGATTCCGGAATGGAATGACCTGATCTACCGCGGTCGCTGGCGCGAGGCCTGGGAGCGGCTCCGCAAGACGAACAATTTCGCCGAGTTCACGGGCCGTGTCTGCCCGGCACCGTGCGAAGGGGCTTGTACAGTCGGGATCAATGAACCACAGGTCACGATCAAGAATAACGAGGTCTATATCGTCGACAAAGCCTGGGCTGAAGGCTGGATCACACCGCAGCCACCGCACCAGCGGACGGGCAAAAAAGTGGCGGTGATCGGTTCCGGGCCATCCGGCCTGGCCTGCGCCGACCAGCTCAACAAGGCCGGCCATACCGTTACGGTCTATGAGCGGGCTGACCGGACCGGTGGTCTGCTGATGTATGGCATCCCGAACATGAAACTGGACAAATCCGTTGTCCAGCGCCGCGTTGACCTGATGGCCGCGGAAGGAGTCGCCTTCGTCACCTCGACCGAAGTCGGCAAGGATATCTCTGCCGGCACACTCAAAGCCGAAAACGACGCCATCGTACTTTGCGGCGGCGCAACCAAGCCGCGCGATCTGCCGATCGAGGGCCGTGAGCTCCAGGGCGTCTATTTCGCGATGGATTTCCTCAAAGCCAATACCAGGAGCCTTCTGGACTCCGGGCTGGCAGACGGACAGGCCATTTCCGCCCAAGGCAAGGATGTCCTGGTCATCGGTGGCGGGGATACAGGCACAGACTGCGTCGGCACCAGCATCCGCCACGGCTGTCGCACAGTCAACCAGATCGAGATCCTGCCCCGGCCACGCGATTCCCGGGCCCCCAGCAATCCCTGGCCGCAATGGCCCTTTGTCCTGAAAACCGATTATGGCCAGGAGGAGGCCATCGCTCTCTATGGCAGCGATCCGCGCACCTACCTCACCACCGCCAAGAAATTCGTCGGGGATGAGAAGGGTCAGCTCAAGGAAGTCCACACCATCGAGGTCGACTGGCAGAAAGACCCGCAGGGCCGGATGATCCCGGTTGAGGTCCCTGGCACCGAAAAAATCTGGCCAGCTCAGCTGGTCCTCCTCGCCATGGGTTTCCTCGGTCCGGAAGACACGGTGCTGGCCGAACTCGGCGTCGCCCGCGATGCCCGCTCCAATGCCAAGGCCGAGCATGGCACCTTCACCACCAATGTCAAAGGGGTTTTTGCCGCTGGCGACATGCGCCGCGGCCAGAGCCTGGTCGTCTGGGCCATCAATGAGGGCCGCGCCGCCGCCCGCGAATGCGACCGTTTCCTGATGGGCGACACCCTGCTGCCCTAAATCCCGCCTGGCTCTCTGGGCCATGCCAGGTTCCTGCCTGTGGACCTGCAGCCTTGTTTTCCGGATAAAAAAAGGATCATCTCTGTCCGGGATGATCCTTTTTCACTGTAAAGAGCCAGAAAAAGCCGCCCCTGACACGAGTCGCGAAGCGGCCTTCTCGAGAGATCTGGAATTTTCCGGATGGATGACCGGGGCTCAGGCCTTGGGGGCCTTTGCTGCTTTCACAGCCTTCTCAGCTTTAGGCGCTTTCACAGCCTTCTCCGCTTTAGGCGCTTTCACAGCCTTCTCCGCTTTCGGTGCTTCTTCTGTAGCAACGACTTTCTTGGTGGCCGCTTTTTTAGCCGGAGCCTTTTTGGCTTCCGGTTCGGATTTGATCTCTGGTGCCGCTTCCTTCTTGGCAGCAGTCTTGCGGGTGACTACTTTCCTGGCAGCATTGAATTCCTTGTCGACAGCCTGGGCGCCGGCGACTCGTCCGAGCCAGGCCCGGGCATCCTGGGCCGAGAGGACAAACAATCCCGGCTGCGGATAAGGGGAATTCTCGCCGCCATGGCCATAGATGAAATAGTCCCCCGGACCACGCTTATAGAGCTTTTCCTCGAAACCCTTGCTGTCACCATAGCTGCCCTGGGCAGTTTCGGCAATCAGCTCTGCAGTTTCCGTGTTATAAATTTTACGTTCAATCTTGATAATCATTCTGGAGCCTCCCTGGTCAAAACCATGCATTCGGTAACGTTCACATATTGTTAACAATCCGAATTTGTGTTTATTTTAGCTGGAAATTGCGCATGACGCAACCTTTGATCCATTAAACGGCTGATTGATGCAAATTCAACTGTTTTTCTGACTGGATTTTGTTAAAATCAACGGCACCAGCATCTCCTCTGCACATAAACCGGCATGATGTCCATGGAAAACCTGCCGCGTCCGTTCAAAGCGGCCATGGTAGCGGATGATGGTGTCTCCGGTCGCGCAGGCCAGGAAGTCGCCGAGGAAATCATCAATTTTGCGGTGCATCGGGCCAGGGCCGAACAGCTGCCGGGCCAGGACCTCGTCCCGGTCCATCAGGGTATAGCAGTCGCCGAGCGCCGCATTGAACCGCTCGACAAAATCGGCGCGGCGATGGTTTTTGACAAAAAAGGAAACGGCCCGGGTTTCCAAGGTGGGCGGGACGACCAGGCAGTCCAGAATTTCCGGATAATCATCCAGATAGACCTCCCGTGCCACGCTGACCTGGCCATGGTCTGCCGAGATAACCAGCAAGGTTTCAGCCAATTCATCCATCAATGCCTGGAGCTGATGTTCAAAGGACTGGACCTCATCAAGGACATGCGGACTATAAGGGCCCTCATTGTGCATCCGTGAATCCGGCTGATGCCAGTAAGCAAGAATCAGCTGCGGGCCTGGCAAAGTGGCATAGTCACGCATGCGTTCGATCACCTGTTCAAAGGTATTGACGCCATCCTCGGCAAAATTGGGCTGGATCCGGTGCAGTCCGACGGATCCGTGTGTGGCGGCATAGATTTTGCGCCCGAGGTCTTCATAAGGCATCAGCTCTCCTGCCGGGGGCTTGATCTCCTGGCCCGACAGACTGTCCCGGTCGAGATAGACATCGATGATCCGGCCATATTCGCGAAACCAGGGGCTCCAGCCCAGCCAGCCATGCTCAGCCGGGGATAGCCCGGACAGCATGGAGGTGGTTGCTGCGGTCGTCGTACAGGGATAAACCGAGGTCAGCGTGTCGACCTGGTGGCTGCGAAAGTAACCCTCTGCCGCCAGCTGCCGCTGGACAAATTCATCTCCCATGCCGTCCAGAATCAGGAAAATCCGGTTCTTATGCGGTTCAGCCAGGGCATGGTCGAGCACTGGCAGGCTCGGATGACGGCACTCGCAGCCATAAGCCTTGAGGATCGAACTGGCGAGATTAAGGATACTGTGAGTGTAATCAGGAAACACCATGCTCATTGCCGAAACCTCCGGAATTCGTTACTCTGATTATAGCGGAACTGGCCAGACCAAGACAGTCCGATTCGCTTCGGACGCGTTTCGGTCAATCGATTGACATGCCCTGTTGTGGTGATTAAACTGATTATCAAGGCGACCCGACGCTTCTAATAGATGCGGCAGGCAGCGGCATTGAGAACAAGCCGCTAAAATTTTTGAGAAAGGTCAGGTTTTCCCTATGGCCTCTTCACACTTCGCACATCAGACCAACAAGCAGGAACAGCTCGAACATCTTTTCCACAGTTTGTATCCCTATGACAACGACAATCATTTCAATCGCCTGCTCCAGATCATGGCCGCGGCTGCGTCGGATCGTTCTGACACATTGAAAGCAGCCGACCAGGGTGATTCGAACTGGTACATGTCCAACCACCTGGTTGGTATGATGCTCTACACCGACCTGTTTGCCGGTGATCTGGCAAGAGTGATCGAAAAGATCCCCTATTTTAAAGAATTGGGCATCACCTATATCCATTTCATGCCCTTGCTTAAAGCCCGTGACGGAGAAAATGACGGCGGTTACGCCGTTGCCGACTACCGCGAGATCGACCCCCGTTTCGGAACGATGGACCAGTTCCGTGACCTGGTGGCTCGGTTGCGTGCCGAGGGCATCCATGTTTGCCTGGATTATGTCGTCAACCACACCGCCAAGGATCATGACTGGGCGCTGCGCGCCCTGGCCGGCGAAAAGGAATACCAGGATCTGTACTTCATGTACGATACAGACGATGTTCCGCGAAAATTCGAGGAAACCGTCCCGGAGGTC
>SABL01000143.1 GCA_009928985.1 Clostridia bacterium | reverse complement strand
CGGGGCTACCGTTTCCGCGAAGACTGAGGTAAGACATGCTCAGAAGGATTTATGTCCTGATCCTGGCTGTTGTGGTGGCTGCGATTGTCGCATCCGGCGCTTCGGCCTTTTTTGTGATCAAATCCTATCATAGCCAAGTCAGCCAGGAATATCTGTACAATGCAGCCCAGCTGATCGAGCAGCGGCTGGCTGCTGGGGATGATTTTACCCAGGCCGCCAGAGAGATCGGCAGCGTTTACCAGCGGGACGGCGAGTCGATCCGGGTCACCATCATCGAAACCGACGGCAAGGTTGTCTATGACAATCTCAGCGACGCCAGCCGGATGGAAAATCATCTTTACCGGCCGGAGGTGAAATCTGCCCTGCTCAGCAAAGGTGTCGGATACGCCAGCCGCACCAGTGAAACCATCGGCCAGGAGATGCTCTATCTGGCCGCATATGAACCAAGTTTGAATCTTGTGGTCCGGACGTCCATTTCCTATGACATTGAGCGGTCTGGTTACCTGGGCCTCTTGACGACCCTTTTGATCGTGGCAGGCCTTTCCATGGTAGCCTTGCTCGTAATTGGCTATCTGGCCCTGCGTCAGATCACGCGGCCGCTGGTGGAACTCAAGCAGGCCGCCAATCAGGTCCAGCAAGGCGATTACCAGATCCGGGTCGGGTCTTTGCTCGATGACAAAAGTGAGCTGACCGATCTGGGCAATGCCTTCAATGCCATGGCCAGGCAGTTGTCCCAGACAATCCAGGCTCTGGAAGAACGCAATACGCGCCTGGATGTGATCCTCAATTCCCTGGTGGTCCCGCTGATCGTCGCCGCACAGTCACATGATGTGATTTTCGTCAACAAGACCGCCCAGGACTTGTTCGACCGGCATCTGGATCCAGATCAGGCCCGGTTTCCGCTGGTTCTGGTGACACACCATGCCCAGACCGAGGCCATGATCGATGACTGCATCAAGACCAACAGCCCGGTCAGCCGCGAACTGATGATCACCACGGTGCGCGGCCCCCGGGATTTCCAGGTGACCGCTTCACCCATCCGCTACACCAATCAGGATAACGTGATCCTGACCTTCCTGGACATCAGCCAGAGCCGCCTGATGCAGCGCATGCGCAGCGAGTTTGTTGCCAATGTCACCCATGAGCTCAAAACCCCGCTGACCTCGATCCGTGGCTTTATCGAGACACTGCGTCATGGGGCGATTGACAAGCCGGACGTGGCCCGCCGTTTCCTCGACATCATCGACATCGAAGCTGAGCGTCTGCACCAGCTGATCAGCGATATTCTGGTCCTGTCGGAGATCGAGGAACTCAAGGAAGACAAGGACCGCCAGACGTTTGACCTGCATGCCCTGATCGATGATGTCGTCGTGCTGCTCGATGACATCGCCAGCAGCCGCAAGATCAGCATGGTGCCAGAAACGGATGAAACAGCCCTGATGGTTTCGGCCAATCCACATCGCCTCAAGCAGGTTCTGATCAATCTGATCGAAAATGCGATCAAATACAACCGGGAAGGTGGCCGGGTGGAAATTCACACCCGGCGGCTTGCAAATGGCAAGCTTGAGCTTCTGGTCCGTGACACGGGGCCGGGTATCGCACCGGAGTATCAGGAACGAATTTTCGAACGGTTCTACCGGGTCGATACCAGCCGTTCCCGCGAGCTCGGCGGCACAGGTCTGGGTTTGTCCATTGTCAAGCATATTGCCCAGCTCTATGGCGGAACAGCCCGGGTTGAGAGTAAAATAGGCCAGGGGGCGACGTTTATCGTCGAACTTGCGATTTAAATTGCCCGGAGGCCATTGCCGTATGACCAGTTCGTCTTCATCCCGTTCCCTGCCACCCACCTGGCAGCAATTTGTCGAGCAGTGCCAGACTTGCCGCCAGTGCAGCCTGGGCCAGACCAGGAAACAAGCCGTGGTCTGGCGCGGGGCCCTGACCGCTCCCTTGATGTTCATCGGCGAAGGTCCTGGTGCCGAGGAAGATGCGCGCGGCGAGCCTTTCGTTGGCGCTGCCGGCCGTCTGCTGGATCTTTTGCTCACCGCCTATGGTCTGGACGAGTCGGTCTACCACATCGGCAATATCGTCAAATGCCGTCCGCCGGAAAATCGTGTGCCAACCGAGGACGAAGCCAGGGCCTGCAGACCCTTGCTGGCCCGCCAGTTCAATCTGGTCAAGCCCAAGGTCATCGTCCTGTTGGGGGCGACGGCATTCAAATATTTCACAGGCAGTACGGAAGGCATCAGCAAGGTCCGCGGCCAGTGGATCGAGAAAAATGGCTACCTGATTTTGCCGACCTTTCACCCGGCCTTCATCTTGCGCAACAACCGCGAACGGATCCGCCTCTGGGAGGATATCGGCCTGGTGCGGGAAAAACTCGAGGAGCTGGGGTGCTTGCCCAAGCTGGTTTGCCAGCCCGAGATGCCGACTGCACGCCGCTGAGCTGGACAAGGTCCTGAGTGCTTTTTCAGGCAGATTTCACCCATTCTTCACATGGCCAGGTTATCCTAAGCCCGATGGTCGAGCCCGATAACCATTGGGCTTTTGCATGAAGCAGGAGGTCTCGAGTTGATGAGCCGCTTATTGATCGTTGATGACGAGGAGAAAATCCGCCAGTTGCTGCGCAAATATGCGGAATTTGACGGCCATCAGGTTGTGGAGGCTGCGGATGGCATGGCAGCTGTCCGGCTCTGCCGTGAGCAGGATTTCGATGCCATTGTCATGGATGTGATGATGCCCGAACTGGACGGCTTTTCCGCCTGCCGGGAAATTTTCAAAATCAAGCGCAGGCCTGTCCTGATGCTGTCGGCCCGGGGCGAAGAATATGACAAGATCCATGGCTTCGAGCTGGGGATCGATGACTACGTCGTCAAACCGTTCTCGCCCAAGGAGGTCATGCTGCGGCTTGACGTCCTGATCCGCCGGAACCAGAAGCCGGAGGGGAACTCACTGGAGCACGAAATCCTCACGTTTGAAGGCCTGATGATTGATTTCACCGGACGGATTGTCACGATGGATGGTCAGGTGATCGATTTGTCACCCAAAGAATATGAACTGCTGTTCTATCTGGTCCGCAACCGCGGCATCGCCCTGACCCGGGAAAAGCTGATCAGCGAAGTCTGGGGCTATGATTTCTTCGGCGACGACCGGACGTTGGACACCCACATCAAATTACTGCGCAACAGCCTGGGTGATTACCGCCGGTTTATTGTGACCCTGCGCGGCGTGGGGTATCGTTTTGAAGCCTGAGATGAAAAACAAACACCAGCGCCGGATGGGGATCAAATGGTCCCTGTTTGCCTCGTTTTTGGCCTTTTCCCTGATCCTGGTGGCCTTGCTCTGGACCTTCCAGGTTGTTTTCCTTGACCGCTTCTATCGGGCTGTGAAAACGGCCCAGATCCGTCGCATTGCTGCGACCGTTGAGGAGAATATCAACCACAGCGAGCTTAATACCCTGATCGACCGGATTGCTGAGCAGGGGGATCTGAGCATCCGGATATTCACGGTATCCGGCAGTGACCTGGCCTCGATCGAAATCGGCCCGGCCAGCCTGATCAACCATTTGTCCCTGACCGATTTGTATGGCCTGTATGATAAAACCGTGGCGGCCGGGGGCGAATATCTGGAATTTTACAACCGGTCTTCGTTTGACAATGACCGCTATGATGACCGCAAATTTATCGGCAATGTCCCACCGCCCACCGACAACCAGCTGACATCACTGATCTTTTGCCGCCAGGTAACGCTGGACAGTGGCACGTCAGCAGTGATCCTCCTGAACACGATGCTGTCACCAGTAACGGCCACCGTGGATACCCTGCGTATCCAGCTGGTCTATGTTTCGCTGATCCTGATCATCCTTTCACTTGGCCTGGCCTTGCTCTTGTCACGCCGGATCGCGCGGCCAATTGTGCAGATCAATGAGCAGTCCAAACAAATGGCTGAGGGTGACTATTCAGTCCGTTTTGCTGCCGGGGATTACAGGGAAATCGGCGAATTGGCTGACACGCTCAACCACACCGTGGTCGAATTAGGCCGGGTCGAGGCTTTGCGCCGCGAGTTGATCGCCAACATTTCCCACGATTTGCGCACCCCCCTGACCATGATCCGGGGGTATGCCGAGGTCATGCGCGATTTGCCCGGTGAAAACAATCCGGACAATGTCCAAGTCATTATTGACGAGTCCAATCGCCTGACCAGCCTGGTGAACAGCATCCTTGATCTGTCCAAATTGCAATCCGGGGCCAGCCAGTTTGAACCATCCGACTATGACTTGACCGAATCGATCCGCGACATCATCGCCCGGGTTGGAAAATTGACTGAGGCTGAGGGCTACCAAATCACATTCACTGCAGCTGAGCAGGCCGAGGTCCATGCCGATGCAGCCCGGATCGAACAAGTCCTGTACAATTTCCTGACCAATGCGATCCATTATGCCGGTCCGGATCATCAGGTCGAGATCCGGCAGATTGTCAGGGCAGGCTGGGTGCGGATCGAAGTGGCCGACCATGGTGAGGGCATCCCGGAATACCAGCTGCCACACATCTGGGAACGCTATTACAAATCAGACAAGCTCCATCGCCGTGCCGTCATGGGCAATGGCCTCGGCCTGTCGATCGTCAAGCAAATTCTCGAGCAGCATGGGGCAAGGTATGGCGTCGAATCCAAGTCTGGTGAGGGGAGCACTTTCTGGTTTGAACTGCCGGTAACAGGAAGCGCATAGATTCCCGAATCTGACCTGTAATCGAGAAACATGATATTTAAGTGCCAAAAAGCCAGCCTATTCTGGCTTTTTGGCACTTAATGTTCAGTT
>SABL01000033.1 GCA_009928985.1 Clostridia bacterium | reverse complement strand
CCTGGCCTGCGCGTTTGATATCCTGGGCCGCATCTTTGAGGGTTTGCCAGGCCCAACTGCCCTTATGATGAATCAATGGGGCAATGTGCTGCTCTACGCTGTCAATCTAGTGCCACTGGCCGTCTGGCTCTTTTATACCCAGTCACTGACTTTTTCACAATCTCGGCTATTCCAAGTATCGGTCATTCTGGTCCATCTGGTTCTTGTCATCAACGCAGTCATTGCAGTTTTGTCTCTGCGGACGGGCTGGTATTTCACAGTTTCGCCTGACAATGTCTATGTTCGCGGGCCCTTGTTTCCCTTGCATATGGGTTTTGCGCTGGCGATCGTTGTCTTGTCGATCTCCTTGATTCTTATTTATCACCGCCAGCTCCGGCCGCACATGATCGCTTTGTTACTCGGATACTATGTTTTACCTGTGCTGGGGGCCGTTTTGCAAGCCCGTTTTTACGGTGTGTCACTGATCTGGCCGATGACGTCAATCAGCATCCTTTTCATCTACCAGCACATCATCGACCATCACTTGACCACCGATTATCTGACCGGAACGGTGAACCGGCGCCATTTTGAAAAAATCCTGATGAAAAAGCTGACTCAGGTCCGTCCTGACCATTGCCTGGCCTTGATTGCGGCCGATATCGACAGGTTCAAGCAGATCAATGACCAGCATGGGCATTCTGTCGGTGACCAGGCTTTGCAGACTGCCGTCCATGTCCTGCGCCAGTGTCTGCGTCCGGAGGACGTGATCGCCCGTGTGGGGGGTGACGAATTCTACATCATCCTGCACAGCCGGAACACCATCAATCTCGACCAGACGATCTTGCGTTTCCAGCAGGCATTCAACCAGCTGAACCTGTCCGGCGCCCATCCCTATACTCTGAACCTGAGCTATGGTGGCGCGATCTTTTGCAAAGCAGACCATGCCACGGCCCAGTCGCTCCTTGAACAGGCGGATAGCCGGATGTATGAAAATAAGCCTGCCTCCAAACAGAAGCAGGCTTTGGCGGTTTAGTTCCAGATTATTCACACTCGAAGGTTGCCTTCCAAGCTTCAGCTTTCCTCGCGGCGCGGGACTGCGATTGTCCCCGTGCGGACAATCCGCAGGATTTTGAAATCCTCGAGCAAATTGAGGAATCCATTGATTTTATCAGCCTGGCCGGTCAGCTCCAACGTAATGTGATGCAGGGAGACATCGACAATCTTGGCCCGGAAAATCTCCGCGATCTGCAGAAGTTCCGTCCGCTGGTTGGCCTCAACGGCGACCTTGGCCAGGACCATTTCCCGGAAAACGGAATTCTGGACCGGCAAATGCTCGATTTCAATCACGTCAATCAGCTTGTCCAATTGCTTGATCACCTGGTCGACCATGGACTCGTCACCATTGACGACGATCGTCATGCGCGAGCAATCAGGGATTTCACAGATGCCGACTGCCAGGCTGTCGATGTTGAAACTGCGGCGGCTGAACAGGCCGGAGACCTTGGACAGCAGACCGGGGTGGTTGTTGACCAGGACAGAGAGGGTATGCTGGCTCATCCTTTTTCCTCCTTGCGGACAGGGTAGAGGGTGGGTTCATGGGGATCGACCAGGCATTCGAGCAGATACGGACCTGGGGTGTCGAGCATGCTCCTGACGGCTGTCTCGATCTGGTCGTTGCTTTGGATCCTGGCGTAACCAAGCCCATAGGCTGCGGCCAGTTTCTCAAAATCAGGATTTTCTTCCAGGAACACTTGGGAATAGCGTTTGTAGCGGATGCTCTGGATCTCATGCACCATGCCGAGTCGGCTGTTGTTGAGCAGGACAAATTTGACCGCGGCTTTTTCCTGCTTGACGGTACCCAGTTCCTGCAGCGACATCTGGAAACTGCCATCGCCACTGACGGCGATGACGGTTCGCTCGGGGCAGGCAACTTTGGCTCCCAGGGATGACGGCAAGCCATAGCCCATGGTGCCCATGCCACCCGAGGTGATGAAGGTGTTCGGCTTGCAAAACGGGTAATGGTTGGCAACCCAGATCTGGTTCTGGCCCACTTCTGTGGTCACCAGGGCATCCGGTCCGGCTAATTCGCCAAGGATTCGCATCAGGGTAGGGGGGTAGATCGTCGTGGAGACACCGGCTGGTTGATCCGGCAGTCGGTGACTGGCCTTGATGGTGGTGATTTTCTCCACCCACTCTTTGGTATCGGTCTGGGGCACGAGAGCCAGCAGTCCCGTGAGGGCAGATTTGGCATCGGCGACAATGGCTGTGTGGGGCTTGATGTTTTTGCCGATCTCTGCCGGATCGATGTCAATATGGACGATCTGGGCCCGGCGGGCGATTTCCTGGGCGGAACCCATGGCCCGGTTGCCGACCCTCGCGCCGATGAGCATGACCAGGTCCGCCTGGTTGAGGGCGTAATTGGCCGCAAAGAGACCATGCGAACCCAGCGTGCCCAGATACAGCGGATGATCGCAGGGGATGGCGCTGATCCCCATCATGGTGGTGACCACCGGGATCTGGCACGTTTCGGCCAGTTGCAGCAGCTCCTGTGTGGCTTCGCTGCTGAGGACGCCACCGCCGGCACAGATGATCGGGGCTCTGGCCCCCTCCAGTTGAGCCTTGACGGTCAGCAACTGCTCAGGTTGTGCTTCGGTCACGAGCCTGTAGCCTGGCAAATGGACCATGCCTGGCTCTTCATAGTCGAAGGCCTCCATCTGGATATCCTGCGGCACATCGATCAGGACCGGTCCCGGCCGCCCCGTTGCGGCGAGATGGAAGGCTTCCTTCATGATTCGCGGCAGTTCCCGTGCGGATTTGACCAGATAATTATGTTTGGTAAAGGGTGACGTGGCCCCCGTGATGTCAACCTCCTGGAAGCTGTCGCTGCCGATCAAGTCGGTCGTGACTTGGCCGGAGATGATGATCAGCGGGATTGAATCCATGTAGGCTGTGGCAATGCCTGTGATCACATTGGTCGCCCCGGGGCCGGATGTGACCACACAGACCCCTGTGACTTGCCGGGCCCTGGCGTAGCCGCTGGCCGCGTGAGCTGCCCCTTGCTCGTTGCGGGTCAGGACATGCCGGATATTCGAATCGACCAGTGCATCGTAAAACGGTGCTATGGCTGCCCCCGGGTAGCCAAAAAGGGTCGTGACGCCTGCCTGTTCCAGGGCCAAAATCATGGCCTGAGCTCCAGATAGCTGCATAGACACACCTCCTGAGTTGATTGCCGCGCGTGTTGGTGAAAAAGATTAATCAGTATTTTAGCACAACATGCTGGCATTGAAGCGTTACCATGGCACCAAAACTGGCTCTCGTCCGGTTATTGGCTGTATAATGCAACAAAGCAACCTGCCAGGGAGACCAGAAACATGTCAGCAACGATCAAAGACATCGCCCGAGAACTGGGCATCACGCATTCCTCTGTTTCCAGAGCCTTGAATGGCAAGCCGGGTGTCAGTCCTGCCCTGCGCCGGAAAATCCTGGAAACAGCCCGGCAGATGGGCTATACCCCCAATGCCATGGCCAGGGGCCTGGTGACCCGCCAGAGCATGACCATTGCCTTTATCGTGCCTGACTTTGCCAATCCTTTTTTCGTGGAGATCGCCCATGCAGTCAACTCGACTGCCTCGGCCCGCGGCTTCACGACCATTATGTGTGACAACCAGTGGGATCACGAGGAAGAACTCAAGCAGATCCGGCTGATGGCCGAAAAACGTGTCGACGGGATCATCATCAAATCCTTTGGTGAGGACGACTCCTATCTGGTTGACCTGGGCATCCCGGTGGTCAAGCTCAATCCGGCCACCCGGACAGACCTTTCTTCCATCGATGTGGACAATGTCCTGGGTGCCTTTCTGGCGACTGAGCACCTGATCCAGTGCGGCTACCAGCATATCGCGTTCATCGGCAGCCACACAGATGCCAAGACCTTCGCCGACCGATTCGAAGGCTTCACCAAAGCCCTGTCCCGCCATGACCGGGCTGTTGATGAACGTCTGGTCTGCCAAGGTGAATACACGCACGAGTCCGGAGCCCGCTGCTATGATCAATTGCTCGCCACCGGCGTCCCCTTTGATGCAGCCCTGTGTGAAAATGACATGATTGCATTGGGCGTTTACGACCGGGCGATGCGGGACAAGCGAAAAATTCCGGAGGCGTTCGGTCTGGTCGGCTATGATGACATGTTTTTTGCCGGACTCCCGATGACTCAGCTCACAACCATGGCCCAGCCGAAACAGAAAATCGGCGTCAAGGCGGCCAATCTGCTGCTCGACTTGATCGCTGATCCGGAAAAAACCAAGCATCGCAACATCGTCTATAAACCGGAATTGATCATCCGCAAAACGACAAAAACGTTGTAGGAGAGCATCATGCTTAGCAAACGGGCCAGTAACATCGAAGTCAAACGGATCAATCGCAACCAGGTGTACTGGCTGATCAATCAGCGCGAGCGGACTTCGAAGCCGGAAATTGCCGCATTCCTTGGTCTTTCCATGCCGACGGTTTTGCAGAATGTTGATGAACTGATCGAACGCGGCCTCGTTATCGAGGCTGGGACATTTGAATCGACCGGTGGCCGCAAGGCCAAAATCCTGTCTGCGAATTATGCCGCCCGCTTTGCGATCGGAATTGATATCACACAAAACCACATCGGCCTGGCCCTGACCGACTTGTCGGGCAAAGTCCACCTGCATCGCCGCCTGCAAAAGCCTTTTGACGACAGCGAGAGCTATTATCGCGAGCTGGGTGAGCTGGCAATGGTCTTCCTCAGGGAAACAGGCCGAGCAGTCGACGGTTTTCTCGGTTTCGGCATCTCGATCCCCGGAATCATCTCTCTGGATGGGCAGATCATCACCCACTCTCATGCCCTGGGAATTGCTGGCGTACCCTGTCATCGATTTTATGAGTTCATTCCGTATCCGTGCGTTCTCACCAACGATGCCAATGCAGCGATGATCGCAGAGATGTACCATAACCCCGGCCCGATGACTGCCATCTATTTTTCCCTGAGCAACTACGTCGGCGGCGCTATTTTCACGCAGGCCACGCAGGATTTCGAGCACAAACCCGTCTACGACCGCCTGTTCCTGGGTGATCATTGCCGCAGTGGCGAGTTTGGCCACATGACGCTTTTTCCTGCCGGATCGCCATGCTACTGTGGCAAACAAGGCTGCATCGACAGCTATTGCTCAGCCAGACTCTTGTCGGGATTGACCGGAAACAAGCTTGAATCCTTTTTCCTCGAATTACCGTCAGATACAGCCCTACAGGATGTCTGGTCACGTTATCTGGACCATCTGGCGATTGCTGTCAATTCCCTGCACATGGCCTTTGACAGCCCGGTCATCATTGGTGGCTATGTCGGCAGTTTCATGGAGCCACACCTCTTTGACTTGCAGCAGCGGGCCAGCCAGCTCAACACCTTTGGCCAGGATGCCAGCTACATCCGCCTCTGCCAGTTCAAAGTCGAGGCATCAGCGCTAGGTGCAGCCTTGCGCCACATTGAGGCTTTTATCCAGACTATTTGAATCGTCTTTCTATTGATTGAGTACCCGCTCACCGTGCTCGCGTGACGCTTGGCTACCCGGACGGCAATTACCGTCCGGGTGCCACCCTTCGCGTCCGCCCGCGCACCCCGCCCGTCGCTGATTGTTTGGAAACGGTATTTCGTGCCGTTTTTTCATTGAGTTTGCACAAAGAAAACTGGCGAATTCAAGTGGATCTGGCAAAAGTGAGCGAAAGTGATTGACGCCAGCAAGGAATCATATTATGATGAGGGTACTTTAGTAAAATAGATTAATAAAGTATAGATCTAAGTCGAGGCATCGATAATCAGTCATAATCATCAAATATATTTAGAAAAATCAGAAAAAAGTATTGACAGTGCACATGAAGCGTAGTAGATTAAGGTCATCGGTTTTGTAAATACATTTTACAAAACGAATTCGATGAAACCGAGAAAATCGTAACCGTTTACGATCACACACAGTCACAATCAAGAAGGTCATAGGCGGCACCTGCTGCTTATAATAAAAAAGGGAGGAAATTCAATGAAAAAGATCTTGTCCATTGCCCTGCTCGTTGCCCTGATGGTCGGCGTTTTGGCTGGCTGCTCCACAACCCCGCCCACCGCGGCACCTGCTGCCACCACGGCTGCTCCGGCTGGTGAAACCACCGCCGCTCCTGCTGCAGATGGCAATTTCAAAGTCGGCATCACCATCCAGTCCCTCGAAAACAGCTACTGGGCTGGTGTCTTCGGCGAAGTCGAAACCCTGCTCAAGGCCAAGGGTTGGGAATACACCATCCTGGCTTGCAACGACAACTCTGCCACCCAGATCCAGCAGATCGAAAACTTCATCACCAACGAAGTTGACCTGATCATGGTCCATCCGTCTGATCCCAACGCCATCGAAGATTACCTCAAGAACGCCCGTGACGCTGGCATCAAAGTCATGGTCTGGGACGACAAGATGACCAATACCGACCTCAACTGGGTCCTGGACAACACCAAGCTCGGTTATACCATCGGTTCTGCCGCTGCTGACTTTGTCAATGCCCACTACTCAGCTGACAACAAAGCCCAGATCGCTGTCATGAATTATCCCCAGACCCCCATCCTGCTCGAACGTGAAACCGGTATCCTCAATGCCCTGAAAGAAAAGGCTGATGGCAAGTTTGAAGTTGTGGCCCAGCAGCCCGCTCTCGACGCCCAGACCGCCCTGTCCAACATGGAAACCATCTTCCAGGCCAACCCGGATGTCAAAGTTGTCTGCTCCATTGGCGCTGGCGGCGACATCGGTGCCAACGAAGCCTTCATGTCCAAGTTTGGCGGCGCGATTCCGGAAGATGTCGGCATTTTCTCCGCTGACGCCACCCAGCAGCAGCTCGAAGCCATCGTCGCTGGCCAGGCCTCCCGTGCCTCCGTCGGTTTCGAAGGTTCCAACAAAAAGACTGCCGAAGCTGTCGTCGATCTCTATGAGAGACTGCTGAAGGGCGAGAAGTTCGCTGAACAGAACCTCTTCAGACCGCTCCTGACCATCGATGCCAAGAACGCAGCTGAATACCTGGCCGACTACAAGTAATAGCATCAGATTAGGTAAGACCAAGTGTGGAGCTGCCGCCTAGGCAGCTCCACATTTTAAAGAAAAGGGTGCTAGATTATGAATGAAGAATACGTCCTGCAATTGCAGCACATTTCCAAGGAATACCCCGGTGTCCAAGCCTTGAAGGATGTCTCGCTCGAAGTCAAGAAAGGCGAGATCCTGGCTCTGATTGGGGAAAATGGCGCTGGCAAATCCACTTTGATCAAGACTTGCTCCGGCGCGGTTATTCCAACCTCCGGCAAGATCCTTGTCAACGGCAAAGAATTCACCAGCATGTCACCGCAGCTGGCTGCCGAAAACGGCATCGCCATCATCTACCAGGAATTCAACAACGTCAAAGGCCTGTCTGCGGCTGAGAATCTGTTTCTGGGCAATCCGATCCGGAAGGGCATGCTGATTGACAAGAAAGCGATGGAAAAAGAAGCTGAAAAGGCTTTTGCGCAGCTCAACATCAAGATCGACCCGAAAAGGCTGTGCGGCGAACTGACGGTCGGTTACCAGCAGATGATCGAAATCGCCAAGGCGATCAAGCAAAATGCCAAAGTCCTGATCATGGACGAGCCCTCGGCCCCACTGACCAGTGCTGAAGTCGAGAGCATGTTCAAGGTTTGCGAACTGCTGAAATCGCAAGGCGTATCCATCATCTACATTTCCCACCGCCTCGATGAAATTTTCCGCCTGTCCGACCGCATTGTGGTCCTGCGTGACGGCGAATACATCAAGACGCTGATCACCAAGGAATCTCATGTCGATGAGCTGATCCGCCTGATGGTCGGCCGTGAACTGACCGAGACCTATCCATCCCGCCCGGACTGCATCCGCCACGATGAAACCATCCTGGAACTGCAGCAGGTGACCGGCAATGGCGACACCGACATCAGCTTCAAGCTGCACAAAGGTGAAGTCCTTGGCCTCGGTGGATTGGTTGGTGCTGGTCGCACGGAGCTGGCCCAGATGATTTTCGGTGCAGTCGAAAAAAGCTCGGGCAAGATCATATTCAAAGGCAAGGAAATCCATCCCAGAAGTCCGCGCCAGGCGATCGATGCCGGCATTGCCCTTGTCCCCGAGGACCGAAAACGCCATGGCGCCCTGCTGACCTTGTCAGTTAAAAACAACATCAACATGGCCATTTACAACCGGATTTCCCAGTTGTCGGTCATCAATTCCAAAAAAGAACTGGAAACTGCCAATTCCTACAAAACGAATTTGCTGATCAAAACGCCGACTGTCAACCAGCTGGTGCGAAACCTCTCCGGTGGCAATCAACAGAAAGTCATTCTGGGCAAATGGCTGGCAGCCAATTCCGAGCTGATTATCTTTGATGAACCCACGCGCGGGATCGACGTCGGTGCCAAGTTTGAAATCTATTCGCTGATCAATAACCTGGTGGAACAAGGCAAGAGCATCCTGCTCATTTCTTCTGAAATGGAAGAACTGATGGGCATGTCAGACCGCATCATCGTCCTGGCTGAAGGCAAGATGACCGGTGAACTGAAAAAAGAATCCTTTGACCAGAACGCGATTATGCGATTGGCATCTGCCGTATAGGAGGTTTTCCATGAAAAACAATATCATGAACCAGATTCGTGACAAAGCGATTTGGCTGGTTCTCGTCGTCCTCTTCATTGCCTTTGCTGCGGCAAATGACAAATTTGTCTCGGCCAACAACCTGTTCACCATCGCCCGCCAGGTTTCGATGTTTGGCATTGCAGCTGTCGGCATGACGTTCGTCATCCTGATCGGCGGCATCGACCTGGCTGCCGGATCGGTCATCACCCTGGTCAATGTTGTGGCTGCCTACCTGATGGTCAAGATGAACTTCTCGATCATCGCCGCGATCATCACCTCCCTGATGCTGGCCACTGCGATCGGTGCCCTCAACGGTTTCATGGTTGCCAAGATCAAGATGCCAGCCATCATCGCGACTTTTGCCACTCAGATCATTTTCGAAGGCGCTGCCTACCTCATGTCCGGCGGCACACCGATCTACGGCTTTGACCCGGCTTTCAAAATGATCGGCCAGGGCTATGTCGGCCCTGTTCCAGTCCCGGTCATTATCATGGCTATCACTTTTGCTGTGGGCGCTTTCATCCTCAACAAAACTTATTTCGGCCGCTACTTCTACGCCGTTGGTGGCAACGAAGAAGCTTCCCGTCTGTCCGGTATCAAAGTCAATTCCGTCAAGTTCATGATCTATGCCCTTTCCGGTTTCTTTGCCGGCCTGGCTGGCATTGTCATGCTGTCCCGCACCAACTCAGCTCAGCCGACTGCCGGCAAGGGCTTTGAATTTGACGTCATCACCTGCGTCGTCCTTGGCGGTGTCTCAGTCAGTGGCGGTTTCGGCAAGATTTCCAACGTCATCGCCGGCACGCTGATCATTGGCATCCTGACCAACGGCATGGTCCTGATGAATGTCAGCACCTACATGCAGATGGTCGTCAAAGGCATCGTCCTGATCCTGGCCGTCGGTTTTGACAGCATCCAGAACAAGTCCGGATTGGCCAAGGCTTGACCTGAGCCCATCGATGTCCGCCGGTTTTGAACACAAAGGAAGTGAATCTATGAAATCGACCATGTTCCAGCAAGAAATGACCGGACCGCATACCATCCAGATCAAGGAAGTCCCTGTCCCGCCAGTCAAACCTGGCCAGGTCCTTGTGGCGATGAAACGAGTTGGTGTTTGTGGCAGCGACATTCACGTCTTCCACGGCCAGCATCCGTATGTGACCTACCCTTTGACGCAGGGCCATGAGGTTTCCGGCGAGATCGTTGCTCTCGGCGACGATGTCACCGGCCTGACCATCGGCCAGAAAGTGACCATTGAACCACAGGTGACCTGCGGTGAGTGCCATCCCTGCCGCCATGGCAAGTACAATCTCTGTGAAAACCTCAAAGTCATGGGCTTCCAGACGATCGGTGCCGCCAGCGAATACTTTGCCGTCGATGCAAAGAAGATCACCCCACTGCCGGATTCGATGACTTTCGAAGAGGGCGCCATGATTGAACCGCTGGCTGTCACCGTCCATGCCGTCAAACGCGTCGGCGATGTCGCTGGCAAGAAAGTGGCCGTCCTGGGCGCAGGCCCGATCGGCATCCTGCTGGTGCAGACCTTGAAAGCCTTTGGCGCGGCCGAAGTCCTGGTGACCGATGTCTCTGACCTGCGCCTGAACCTGGCCAAAGAATGCGGCGCTGACTATGTCTTCAATACCCGCGAGGCCGATTTCGGCAAGGTTGTGGTTGATAGCTTCGGCCCCGACAAGGCCGACCTGATCTATGACTGCGCCGGCAACAACATCACGATGGGGCAGGCCATCCAGAATGCACGGAAGGGCAGCACCATCGTCCTGGTCGCCGTTTTCGCCGGCCTGGCTACGGTCGACCTGGCCAAGCTCAATGATTCGGAGCTCGACCTTTTCACTTCGATGATGTACCGCCACGACGACTATGTCGATGCCATCCGCATCGTCAGCGAAGGCAAAGTCAATCTCAAACCGCTGGTCAGCAAGCATTTCCCGCTGGCCCAGTACCAGGACGCTTACGAATTCATCGACAACAATCGCGAAACGACGATGAAAGTGCTCATCGACATGGATCGCTAAACCAAAGATCGTTTAACAAAAGAAATCCAGGAGGATTAGTATGGGAATTTTGGAAAAAATGAGACTGGACGGGAAAGTGGCTTTCGTCACCGGTGGTGCCCGCGGCATTGGCAAATCGATCGCCACGGCGCTCGCTGAAGCCGGCAGCCATGTGGTCATTGTCGATATGGATCTCGCAGAATCCGAGAAAACAGCCGCTGAAATCGCCCAGCTGGGTGTGGAAACGCTTGCGATCAAGACTGACGTCACTGACGAAGCGGATGTCAACCAGATGATCGAGACCATCCTGGCCAAGTTTGGCAGAATCGATGTCGCGTTCTGCAATGCTGGCATTTGCATCAACGTCCCGGCTGACGAAATGACCTATGCCCAGTTCAAGAAAGTCATTGATGTCAACCTCAACGGTGTGTTCCTGACCTCCCAGGCCGCGGCCAAGGTCATGCTCAGCCAGGGCCGTGGCTCGATCATCAACACGGCTTCGATGTCCGGACATATCGTCAATGTGCCGCAGCCACAGTGTGCCTACAATGCCTCCAAGGCTGGCGTCATCATGCTGACCAAATCCATGGCCGTCGAGTTTGCCAAAACCGGTGTCCGCGTCAATTCCATCAGCCCCGGCTACATCGGTACCGACCTGGTCCTGGAATCCCCCAACCTCAAACCCCTGATCGAAAAATGGAATGCCCTTTCACCGATCGGCCGCATGGGTCGTCCCGATGAGCTCCAGGCCATTGCCGTCTATCTGGCTGGTGATGCCAGCGATTTCACCACCGGATCCGACTTCGTGGTCGACGGTGCCTTCACCTGTTTTTAAGGTACAGACTATGCTATTCTCGGTTTATTCATACCATACAATCCGGGGATAGCGGGAATAACCAGCTGCATAGAATTGGTGCAGGTTTTCCCGGGCCACGCGGAAGAAAGAAACCAGATTCACATGAACATTGCAGACATCAAAATGGACAATCGAAAACGGATCTATTCTTACCTTCGTGAGCAAGGCCAGGCAACCAAGCAGGAAATTGCCTACCATTTGCAGCTCAGTCTGCCAACGGTGACGCAAAACCTGACTTACCTCAGCGAACTGGGACTGATCAGCTGCGAGAACAAAGTGGTCAATCGAGCGGGCGGCAGGAATCCTGTCGCCTACTCGTACATCCCGGACGCCCGGGTGGCGATTGGTCTCGACATCACCCGCCACCACATCAAAAGCATTGTCATCGACCTCGATGGCCAGATCATCAAGTACGTCTACCGCCGCAAAGACTACCAGCGCAACGATGACTATCTGAAAATCCTGGCCGGTGAGGTCGAGAACATCATCGCCATGGCGGGCCTTGAGCGCGAAAAAATCCTCGGTGTTGGCATCGCAGTCCCCGGACTCATCGACCGGACTGGGGAATACGTCTATGACGGCCGTGTCATTGACAACGATGGCATGACCCGGGCGGAATTTGCCAAGTACATGAACTTGAAAACGAAGCTGATCCATGACTCTGCTGCTGCCGGCTTTTCCGAGATCATCCGTTCGCCGGATATCCACAACGCTTGCTATGTCAGCCTGGGCAGCAGCATCGGCGGATCTGTTTTCATCCATGACAAAGCATATCTTGGCGATGGATTGTTCAGTTGTGAATTTGGCCACCTCAACCTGGTTCCGGATGGCTTGCCCTGCTATTGTGGCCAGAAAGGCTGCTTCGATCCCTACTGCAATTCAGAAGTGCTGTCCAATCAAGCCAATGGCGACCTGTTCACGTTTTTTGACCGCCTGAACAACGGCGACGAAAAGCTCAGGAAAATCTGGGACACGTATCTGGATCACCTCGCCACACTGATCACGGAAATCCGGATGATGTTCGGCAGTTCGATCATCATCGGTGGTGACATTGGTTCCTTCATCGACAAGTACATGCCGCAGCTCCAGGCCAAGATCGATAAAAAAAGCCCATTCAGTGAGAAATCTGCCCGCTTCCTCTATCCTTGCCGTAACAAGATGGAAGCGATCGCCTCCGGGGCAGCCCTCCATTTTGTCCAGGAATTTCTCGACACGGCCCTGGAGACAACCGATTAAAAGGTAAAAGGTGAATGATCATGACGACCGAACTCGAAACGAAAATAAAGAAAATTCTCGACAGCCGCGATGACATGCCCCTGATCATCAAGTCGATCTTGAAAAAGGAGCAGGCCCTGGCCGCTGGCGAAGAAATCCGGGATGTTGTGTACCTCAATCGCTCCTATGCGGATGTCACGAAAAAGACGAGTGTCCTGTCTGGTGCCACCTTGCTGGTTGCAACCGACTATGGCCTGATTGCCGTTGAAGAAGGCAAGGAAGACCTGCCGGTAGAAGCCGGTGGCTACCGGATTCGCCACATTTTATACCCCATGATCAAATGCCTCGACTTCAATACCTGCCTGCTGATCGGCCATTTGAAAGTCTCCACCGGCCTGGTCAGCGATCCTGACCTGCAGGTGGAGTTCAACACGGCCCATTTCTATCAAGAGTTCGCCTCGCTGGTCGAGACCATCCGGGGCAAAATGATCGAAGCCGCCTACAAACTGTGATCACCTGAAAGGAGCCGCCCCAGCATGGATACTATTCAGAACACCATTCGCCAGGCCATTATCGAGGGCCGGACTGCCATAGGCATCGAGCTCGGCTCGACCCGGATCAAGACCGTCCTGATCGGTCCGGACCATTTCCCCGTCGCATCAGGCAGCTTTGACTGGGAGAACAGCCAGGTCAACGGGATCTGGACCTATGACCTGGACGACGTCTGGCAAGGGGTCCAGGCCAGCTACGGCGACATGGCCCGGCGCGTGCAGGCGGAGTACGGTGTCACCCTCGAGACCACGGGTGCGATCGGTTTCTCCGGCATGATGCATGGCTACATCACCCACGACAAGGACGGCAACCTCCTGGTTCCGTTCCGCACCTGGCGCAACAACATCACCGGCCAGGCTTCCGAAGCCCTGACGGCGCTCTTCGACTATCCGATCCCGCAGCGCTGGAGTGTGGCCCACCTGTACCAGGCGATCCTGAATGGTGAGGACCATGTCGGCAAGATCGACTATCTGACCACCCTGGCTGGCTATGTCCACTGGAAATTGACCGGCCGCCGCGTGATGGGCATTGGCGAAGCCTCGGGCATGTTCCCGATCGACCTGGCGACCCATTCGTTCAATACCCGGTTCGCCGACCAGTTCGACGCCCTGGTCAAGGACCAGGATTTTGCCTGGAAACTGCTCGACATCCTGCCGCAAGTCCTGGTCTCCGGTGACAACGCCGGCTCCTTGACCGCAGAAGGCGCCCGATTGCTCGATGTCACAGGCCACCTCAAGCCGGGCATCCCATTTTGCGCGCCGGAAGGCGATGCCGGCACCGGCATGGTCGCCACCAACAGTGTCGCTGTCCGCACCGGCAATGTCTCAGCTGGCACGTCGGTCTTCGCCATGATCGTTTTGGAAAAGGACCTGTCCAAGGCCTATCCGGAAATCGACCTGGTCACGACTCCGGACGGCAGCCTCGTCGCAATGGTTCACTCCAACAACTGCACGTCGGACTACGACGCCTGGATCGGCCTGTTTGGTGAACTGACCCGCGAGCTCGGACTCGACATTCCCAAACCGAAGCTCTATGACACGCTCCTGAACATGGCCCTCAAAGGCGACGCCGATTGTGGCGGCTTATTGGCTTATGGCTATGTCTCCGGTGAGCACATCACCCATTTCACCGAAGGCCGGCCCCTGGTCGTCCGTTCGGCTCAGAACAATTTCAACCTGGCCAATTTCATGCGCGTCTTGCTGTTCACGCCCTTTGGAGCCTTGCGCACTGGTCTGAACATCCTGTTTGAACAAGAAGGGGTCGAGGTCGACGAAATCCGCGGCCACGGCGGATTCTTCAAGACCCGTGAAGTCGGCCAGAAGATCATGGCCGCTGCCACGACCGTACCGGTTTCAGTCATGGAAACAGCAGGGGAGGGCGGCGCCTGGGGCATCGCCCTGCTGGCAGCCTATTCGGTGGGCCGCCAATCCGGTGAAACCTTGCCCGATTTCCTCAACACCCGCGTTTTTGCTGGCAAACTCGGCGCACGCGTCGAACCAGATCCTGCGGATCTGGCTGGCTATGATGAATTCATGAAACGCTATACCCAGGGGCTGGCCATCGAACGGGCTGCCGTCGAGTATTTGCGCTGACAGGAGGTACCCATCATGTTAGCTGCTGTCTTCAAAGGGAAACACCAGATCGCTGTCGAAGACATCCCGGTCCGCCCGCCGGAACCGGATGAAATCGTCATCAAAGTTGCCGCCTGTGGCGTCTGTGGAACCGACCTGCACATCTACCACGGCGACAAAGGTGCGGCAGACTGCCCGCCCGGCACTGTCCTGGGCCACGAGTTTTCCGGCATCGTCACCCAGGTGGGCAGTGCCGTCACCAGCCTCAAAGTTGGAGACCGGGTTAGTGTCGACCCCAATGACTATTGCGGTGCCTGTTATTATTGCCGCAACGGCCAGGCCCATTTCTGCGAAAACATGATCGGCATCGGCACGACCACCCATGGCGGTTTTGCCGAATACTGCACTTTCAAGGCCAAACAAGCCTACAAGATCCCGGACAGTCTGCCTTTGGAACTGGCTGCCATGGGTGAACCTGTCGGTTGCTGCCTGCATGGTATCGACCTCTCCCGGATCAAGGCTGGAAGTACGGTCCTCGTGATCGGCGCCGGCACGATCGGCCTGATGATGCTCCAGCTGGCCAAGCAGTCGGGTGCCGCCCGGGTCGTGGTGATTGAACCGGTCGTGGAAAAACATGCTGCAGCCTATGCCCTCGGTGCGACGCTCTGCATCAATCCCAAAGAGATTGATCCCGCGGTCGCACTCGTTGAAAAGGGCTATTCGCCGGTTGATGTCAGCATCGAATGTGTCGGCCTCGGCGCGACGGTGAATGAAGCCATCCGGCTCTGTGGCAAAGGCGGCACCGTCATGATGTTCGGCCTGACCCCGCCTGATTGTGAAATCGCCCTCAAACCCTTCGATGTCTTCCGGCGTGAACTGCACCTGACGGCCTCATTCATCAATCCCTATACCCTGCAGCGCTCCCTCAACCTGATTGAAAGCGGCGCGATCCAGATCGAACCGTTGTTTGGCCCCCGTGTCCCCTTGAAGGACATCGCCCAGGTGTTCGAAGATCCAGCCTACCGCAAGCTGGGCAAGATCCTGATCATCCCCTGACCTTGCCTGTGACGGTTTCCCTTGATAAAGGAGCTTGAACCATGATCCTCGCGATTGATCTGGGCACCACAGCCACCAAAGTCAGCTTTGTTTCGCCCGAAATGGCTGTCCTGGCCAGTAGCCAGCGCCGGATCCAGACCTATACCGCTCCGGGTGGCGTATCCGAACAGGAGTCCAGCGACTGGCTGGAGGCGGTCCGTGCGTGCGTCGCGGACTTGCATCAACAGCATTCAGCCCTGGCCCAATCTGTCGAAGCCATCGCAGTCACCGGCCACATGCTCGGCTGCCTGCCGGTCGATGTGTCTGGTCAACCCTTGTCGCGCCACTTGCTCCATGGCGATACCCGCTCGCGCAAGCAGGCGGAAGCGATCGACCAGATCCTCGGCGCCGGCCAGCTGTACGCACTGACGGGAAATCGCGCCGGTCCCTCGACCCTGGCCAAATTGCTCTGGTTTCGGGAGGAACGGCCAGATCTCTACAGCCGGACGGCCAAATTTCTCCAGTCCAAGGATTACGTCACCAGCTGGCTCACCGGCTCCTGTGATTCGACCGATTATTCGGATGCCTCGCATGCCTGCCTGATCAATGTCCATACGCTGACCTACTTTGAAGACGTCTATGCCACGCTCGGTCTCGATCTGGACAAGCTGCCAGAATTGCACCGCGGCACGGACCTGGTCGGTCATCTTTGCTCCGCTACCGCTGCCATCCTGGGCTTGCCCGCAGGCATCCCAGTCGCGGCCGGTGCCGGAGACGGCGCCGGTTCCGCAATCGGCGCCGGAGCGGCTCGCGCCGGTGACCATTATGTCTGCCTCGGAACCACCGCCTGGACCGCCTGCATGTCGGAAAAGGCCGTTCTCGATCCGGCAATGCGCAATTTCAACATTGTCAGCGGCGACGGTTATTCTGTCGGTTCCTTCGGCACGATCCAGAATGCCGGCCGTGCGATTGACTGGGCGCAAGCCGCCTGCCAAGTTCCAGATCTGCGCCAGTTTGATTCCCTCGCAGCCTCTGTGGTACCCGGCTCAGACGGCCTGATTTTCCTGCCTTACCTGGCTGGAGAACGGACGCCCCATTTCAATCCCGATGCCCGCGGTGCCTTTGTCGGCCTGGCACCGGAACACCAGACAGCCCATCTTCTGCGTGCTGTCCTCGAAGGCATTTCCCTGGCGTTGCGCGACACGGTCGCGATGCACCGGGACGACGGGCTTGTGATCAACCATATGCACCTGATTGGCGGCGGCGGCAAAAGCAGCCTCTGGCGCCAGATCCTGTCCGATGTCCTCGATGTTCCAGTCAGCCGGCTGAAAAGCCCGAGCGAACATGCCACCACAGTTGGCGCGGCCATCATTGCCGGCACCGCCATCGGCCATTTCTCCGACCTCTCTGCCGGCACTGCCAAACTAGAGCTCCGGGACACCATCCAGCCTGACCCGGCTGCCGCCCTGCGCTACGACCGGCTGCATGAGATTTTCCAATCCCTCTACGCTGCACTCATTCCTGCCTATGACAAGCTCGCCCTATACCGCACAGACTTCGGCTGCTGATTCATCAGCTGCGCTGTTTGACCATCCAGCACGATAGGCTGCACGGAATACCTCCTCATTCCGCGCTGCCTGCCTGCTGGATTATTATATTTGACAAGGACAAGAACATGCTCGAAGCCGTTATTTTTGATATGGATGGCGTCATCATCGATTCCGAAGACAGTTTCCTGCGCTCCAAGCAGCAATTGCTCTCCGAATTGGGCGTCGAAGTCGATGTCAGCTACCACTACGCCTTTTTCGGCACCACCTCCGTCTACACCTGGACGACATTGAAACAAGCGTTCAACCTGATCCCTGCGGTCGAGCAATTGATTGAGCGGGCCAACACCCTGCGTGAGGCCATTTTGCACGAAGAAGGCATGAAGCCGATCCCAGGGGTTCTCGACCTGATCCGTCGTCTCCACGCCAACGGCATTCGCCTGGCCGTTGCCTCCTCCTCGCCCATGGCCGACATCCTCCACACTGTCGCCAGCTTCCAGGTCCAGAATTGCTTTGCAACTTTTGCCAGCGGCGGCGAATGCCAGAACGGCAAGCCCTTTCCGGACGTATTCCTGCTAGCTGCTGAGCGCCTCGGAGTCGATCCATCCGCCTGTCTCGTGATCGAAGACTCCCGCAACGGCCTTTTGGCTGCCAAAGCCGCCGGCATGGCCTGTATCGCCTTCGCCAATCCCGACTACGTCGCACAGGACCTTAAGGAGGCTGACCAGATCGTGACCGGGTTTGCCGGCCTGACCGTGGCTGATTGCCACCAGCTGATGGGGTGAGACCGGATACCGCACCATCCAGGCGCGGCTGGACGAAGCCAGTCACGCCTGGATGCGCCAGCTATTGCTCATCGGTGCCCGGCGATGCCCGATCTCGCCCAGCTGCGCCAAGAATTGTGGCCAGAGACTGGCGTTGACGGGTAGGAACTTGACTGTCGCATGCTACTTCTCACCAAGACTGGCCCTGTGTGTGGAATATTCCGTTTTTGGGGTCGGAGGTGAGGCGAGGGGTGGCACTTAATGCGGAACATTCACGAATTGGAGCCAGACTTACGGCCAAGTCTGGTACTGTTTGCGGAAAGTTCCGTTTTTGGGGTCAGAGGTGAGGCGAGGGGTGGCACTTAATGCGGAACATTCACGATTTGGAGCCAGACTTACGGCCAAGTCTGGCACTATTTGCAGAAAGTTCCGTATTTGGGGTCGGTCCACTTTTTGGGAAAATCTGAATGCGCTTGTGAAGCCTACAGCCGCAGCAGGTTGACGCCTCATCGAAAATGTTCCGAAAAAGTCTTCCGACATAGCGGCGGAAATTTCCCTTCCTATGTCGGAGCACTTATTTGGAAGATCTTGACTTGATCTGGAGACGCCTCTGCTACAGGGCTTTCGAGACCCGTTTGATTATTGCCGTTTTGGTGCACCGACCCTCTTTTGGGAAAATTCCGAATGAGTGGCCAGACTTCACACCAAGTCTGGCACTAAAGATGGCAATTTCTGCTTGGGTGTCAGTCCTGCCATCAAGTCTGACACCTAATGTGGAATTTTACTGCCCCGCACCCCGCGCCCCCGTCCGCCGGCCATCCGGCCGCGTCCGGTTCCGCTCACCCCGCTCACCCCGCGCCCGACTGCTCAGATCACCCCCCCGTGCCCCCGCCCCCGGCCTGCCGGCCGCGTCCGGTTCCGCTCGCCCGCCGTGCCCCGATCCTGTCCCCAGCCATCCGGCTGTGTCCAGTCTCGCCGCCCATCTCCTCACGTGAAAATTTCTCATTGCAGGACCTGTGCAAATCAGATACAATGACAACCAGCACAAGATCTTGTGTCGAAACAATTTTTTTACAACTACATCTTGTAAGCATATCGGTCCAGGGAAGCAGGGTGGAAATCCCGCGTGGTCCCGCCGCCGTCATGAGTTTGCAGCTGGCAGATGCCACTGGGGGAGGGCCTCTGGGAAGGCGCCGGCCGCGCGTGCTCTGTAGCCGGAAGACCTGCCGATTGTGACATTCGCGCCACGGAGCATGGCAGCAGGCGAAACCGATGCGATTATAGCATCACTTTTTGCATGGCCTTTCCATCCTCCGAGAGCAGACATCCGGAGGATTTTTTCATGCCAGTCACACTTGACCCAGCGACCTCTGCCCAGCGTTTGACACCGTCCACCCCGGTGAACTCCATCCCGGTCCTGACCCAGATCCAGAAACGCGACGGTTCCCTCGTAGCTTTTGATGCGCTGAAAATCCTCGAGGCGATCCGCAAGGCCAGCGAGGCGACAGTCGACCAGGCGATTCCAGTGGGCGATCTGTCAACCATCACCCGCCGCGTGCTGGCGAGAATTCCCGCGGCGACGACTCCGACCGTAGAAGCCATTCAGGACCTGGTTGAGGAGACTCTGGTCGATTTTGGCTATTTCAAGGTCGCCAAAGCGTATGTCCTCTACCGGGCTGAGCATGCCAAGACTCGCCAGAGCAAGGAAGATCTGATGGCGATCTACCAGGAACTGACCTTCAGCGATGCCCGCGACGCAGATCTCAAACGTGAAAATGCCAACATCGACGCCAATACCTCAATGGGAACCATGCTCAAGTATGGCTCTGAGGGGTCGAACTATTTTGTCAACAACTACATCCTGCCCAAGGACATGGCCGGCGCTCACATTCACGGCGACATCCACATCCATGACAAGGATTTCTACATGCTGACCGAAACGTGCTGTCAGATCGATCTCGAAAAGCTGTTCAAGGGTGGCTTTTCAACCGGTCACGGTTATCTGCGCCAGCCCAACAGCATCCAGAGCTATTCTGCCCTGGCGTGCATCGCCATCCAGGCCAACCAGAACGAGATGCATGGCGGCCAGTCGGTGCCTAATTTTGACTATTACATGGCACCTGGCGTGGTGAAAACCTATGCCAAGGAGTACGAATCTGCCCTGGCCCTCTATTGCGAAGCTGCCGGCTGCAGCCCCGACGACACACGCGCCCGGCAGTTTGCAAAAAAGACCGCCTGGCAGCGCACCGACCGCCAGACCTACCAGGCGATGGAAGCGCTGATCCATAACCTCAATACAATGAATTCACGCGCCGGTGCCCAAGTCCCTTTCAGCTCACTCAATTACGGCACCGACACCTCACGTGAAGGCCGGATGGTCACTGCCAATCTGCTCAAAGCGACCCTCGCCGGACTGGGCAATGGCGAGACTCCGATCTTCCCGGTGCAGATTTTCAAAGTCAAAGAAGGGATCAACTACAACCCTGGCGACCCAAACTACGACCTGTTCCAACTGGCTCTTGAGACTTCGGCGAAACGCTTGTTCCCCAATTTCAGCTTTCTCGATGCACCGTTCAACCTTCAGTATTACAAAGAGGGTGACCGCAACAGTGAAGTCGCCTACATGGGCTGCCGGACCCGCGTGATCGGAAATGTACATGACCGTGAGCGCGAAATCACCAGTGGCCGTGGCAATCTGAGCTTCACCTCGATCAACCTGCCGCGTCTCGGTCTCTTGGCCAACCGTGAGCTTGACCGCTTTTTCAGCCTGCTCGATGAACGGATCGACCTAGTCTTCCGCCAGCTCGAGCACCGCCTGCAGATCCAGAGCCGCAAAAAATGCTACAACTACCCTTTCCTGATGGGTCAGGGCGTTTGGATCGATTCCGAAAAACTCAGCTGGGACGACCCGATCGGCGAGGTCTTGAAACATGGGACCCTCAGTGTCGGTTTTATCGGCCTGGCTGAAACCCTGGTGGCCCTGACCGGTCAGCATCAGGCCGAAAGCATCGAAAGCCAGGCCCTTGGCCTGCGGATCGTCGCCCATCTGCGCAAACGAACCGATGAGCAGACAGCACGCACCGGTCTCAATTTCACTCTGATAGCCACCCCGGCAGAAGGTCTGTCCGGCCGATTTGTCCGGCTCGACCGCCAGCAATTCGGCACCATCCCCGGCGTCACCGACCGCGATTACTACACCAATTCCTTTCATGTGCCGGTCTACCACGCGATCACCGCGTTTCGCAAGATCGCGCTCGAGGCGCCGTACCACGCTCTGACCAATGCCGGCCACATCAGTTATGTCGAAATGGATGGGGACCTCTCGAAAAATCTCAAGGCTTTCGAGTCGGTGATCCGCTACATGAAAGAGCAGGGAATCGGCTACGGTTCGGTCAACCACCCGGTCGACCGCGATCCTGCCTGCGGCTATACCGGCATCATCGATTCCGAGTGCCCGCGCTGCGGCCGGACCGAAGATACCGGCAGCCGTTTTGAACGGATCCGGCGCATCACCGGCTACCTGGTCGGCACCACCGACCGCTTCAACAACGCCAAGCAGGCGGAGGAAAGGGACCGTGTCAAACACCACATCGCCCCTGCGCATTCATTCGAGTGTTGCTGAATCAATCGTTGACGGGCCTGGAATCCGCAGCGTGATCTTTACCCAGGGCTGTCCGCATCACTGCCCCGGCTGTCATAATCCCCAGACGCACGACTTTGCCGGTGGCAGCCTCGTCGACACCCAGGCGATCGTCGCCGAAATCCTGACCAATCCACTCCTGACAGGCGTCACCTTTTCCGGCGGCGAGCCCTTTTGCCAACCTGCTCCGCTCGCGGAAATTGCCCGTGCTGTTCATACGGCCGGGCTTGACGTGGTCGCCTACACGGGCTATACGCTAGAGCAGCTGGTGGCGATGGCCGAGACAGATCCGGCCATTTGCGATCTGCTATTAGAAATCGATCTTCTGATCGATGGCCCTTTCATACTTGCCGAACGCGACTTGACGCTGCAGTTTCGTGGCAGCCGCAACCAGCGGTTTTTGGATCGGTCTGAGATCCATCAGGCGATGACCACGATTTAAATTCATGACAGCAAATTCCGATCTGAAGGCTGAATTGTCCAGGCAGGATTTGACCATTCATGTGCTGGTCTTTGAGCGGCTAGACTGATTAACTGGGAAAATCATCGATCTGCCAGCGCCGCCATGGGGTCGGGATGGTCGATGTACCAGCGGATCATGCGCCCGGCGATGCTCGTCGTGTCCGGAATTTCCGGCAGCTCATCTCGCAGGTACCAGCCGGCGGATTCAATTTCGATGCCATCGACCTGGATCTCGCCACTCTCATATTCGCCGAAAAGACCGATCATCAGGGAGTCGGGGAAGGGCCAGGGCTGGCTGGCAAAATAGCGGATCGAGCCGATTTTGATCCCGACTTCTTCAAAAACTTCGCGCCGGGCTGTATCCTCGAAGGTTTCGCCCGGTTCCATGAAACCAGCCACGACGCTGTGCATGCCAGCGCGAAAATTTTTGTTATGGGCCAACAGGATCTGGCCATCTCTGATGATCGCGATGATGATCGCCGGTGAGATGCGCGGGAAAATCAAGTTGCCGCAGGTATCGCAGACCTTGGCCCGTTCATCGTCTTTCATCCGGGTAGGGGCGCCACAACGGCCGCAAAAACGGCTCTGGCTGTCCCAGTGCAGGATCTGGGAAGCCCGGCCGGCCAGCATGAACAAATCATAAGGGAAATCCGTGCCCAAGGCGCGCAAATGGCTGAAGGCATATCCAGCTGGCGCCGTGGCACCACCCGGTATGGCCAAGCAATAGTAATCCTCACCGCGGTATTCGCCCAGGTAGAGGTGACCTTGCGGGCTATCTGTAAAAGTAGCCAGCACCATCTGGTCCGGTATCTCCGGCCCAGTCTGCGCCATTCGCGTCAGGAGCAGCATGTCGCTGAAAACCAGCCAGCGTTCCGGCCGATCTCCCGGATTTTCCGGCGCCAGGCCAGGCTTGTATTGGTTATAAAAATTTGGTCGGTGCATGGGCGTCCTATCCTTTTCAATCACTGGTTGAATCCAATTCCATTTAAACGGATTCCGGACCGAAAGACAATTGCCAGACCGTGCCTCGTGCAATGGCTCTTTGCTTATTACCGTGAAAAACGATGATCATGATGCAGCCTCACTTCCAACCATCAAGATCCCCATGGAACCATTGGTGGTGGTTGCAAGGGTT
>SABL01000142.1 GCA_009928985.1 Clostridia bacterium | reverse complement strand
ATGGCCAGTTTTTCTTCGATCAGCATGCCGATGGCCAGGCCGATACCAAAGGCCAGGGCATAGACCACTTTTTCCAGGATCGTCTGCTCACCCGACAAAACGATGCTCAGGCCCAGAATATAGACCAGAACTTCGACAAACCCGATGACTGCAGTCAGCAGCTTGAGATTCTTGATCATGCAAATCGAGCGCAAGGTCATGAGCGGCACATAGAATAGTTGAATGACTAGGATCAAAATCAGCTTGGACATGGCTTTCCCCCGGCAGGCTTTTTGTGGTTCTGGCTTGATTATAACGCAATGCTAAACCAGGCCCAATATTGGATCGATTAGGATGGCACCCCAGCCTGGCAACGCATTCAAGTGGGAAGCGCCAACTCCCTGCGCAAACTGGCCTTATCAAATCGTGTGATTTTGCATGTTTTGATAAGGCCAGTTTGCGTAGGGAATCAACACGGTGTATATAATAATCAAAACGCCCCAGCCAATTCGGGGCAACCAAATCATATTCATCATGACGCTGAAGGGATGTGGGCTATCTGGCCAATCTGTTTCTTAAACCAAGTGCCACTGGCAAAGCCGATCTGGACCATGAAATGAGCAGCTTTTTCCTGATTCTGGGCTTGGCCTTGATGGGCTTGGCATTCTTTTTCAACACGCCGGCTGAGATCTGGGCTGGCAGCGTCGTCATTCTGACCTCCCCGGCCAACCTGATCACCGATTATTTCGCCTTGGCCAATGTCGGAGCGACCCTGATGAATGCCGGTTTCATGACCTTGACCAGCCTGGTGCTGGTGCGGGTCCACCAAGTGAAAATAACCGGTGCGATCGTGGCGGCGATTTTCACCGTGGCCGGGTTCTCCTTTTTTGGCAAGAATATTTACAATTCCATTCCGATCATCCTGGGTGTCATGCTGTATGCCAGAATCGTGCGTCTGCCGTTCAACCGGTTCATGTTGCAAGCTCTGTTCGGCACGGCCCTGGGCCCCCTGTCCAGCGAAATCACGTTCAACCTGGGGCTCCCGCTGCTCCCCGGGCTGGTTCTCGGCCTTGCAGCCGGCATCCTGGCTGGGCTGGTCCTGCCGCCTCTGTCCACCCATTTCCTCCGATTTCACCAGGGCTTCAGCCTCTACAACATCGGCTTCACGGCTGGGATCGTCGGCATGTTTTTCCTGGCGATCCTCCAGGGTTTTGGCATCGAGGTTACAACCGTCGCCATCGTGTCCTCCGGCAATGATCTGGTGCTGGCGGTCATTCTCTGCACGTTGTTCATCTGGATGCTGCTTTTAGGCCTTTCGAAAAACCATTGGCGCCTGACCGGCTATCGTCAGCTGCTAGACCAGCCCGGCAAACTGGCGAGTGATTTCATCACGATCTCCGGTGCACCACTGACCCTGATCAACATGGCTTTCCTGGGTCTTTTGGCAACTGGCTATGTACTCGCCGTCGGTGGTGACCTGAATGGGCCGGTGATTGGCGGCATCTTCACGGTCGTCGGATTTGGTGCCTTCGGCAAGCACATCAAGAATGTCTGGCCGATCCTCGCGGGTGTTTTCCTGGGCAACTTGTTTAGTTTCAATGACCTGAGCGCGACCCCTTCCCTGCTTGCAGCCTTGTTTGGCACAACCCTTGCCCCGATCGCCGGCTACTACGGACCATTGTATGGCATCATCGCCGGCATGCTCCACATGGCCATGGTCAGCAACATCAGCTACCTGCATGCCGGGATGAATCTCTACAACAACGGCTTTACGGGCGGGTTCATCGCAGCCGCCCTGGTCCCGCTTTTCGACGCTTTCAAACAAGCCCTCAGCGATCGCAAGGAGAATTAAGGTCATGGACAAGGAAAAAAGACAAGCTCTGAAAATCGCCGCCGAGATCATGCGCTATTTTCTCGACCATCAAATCGAACAGATGAAAGTTGATTTTGATTTTTCTGACCGGGCATATTTTGTCACGGTCACCGGCGAAACGCCGGAAAAGCCCCATGACCTGGCGCAGCTGGATGCAGCCCTCAAAGACAACCGCCAGCCGGAACTGGATGAATACTACCACGATTTGCTAGGTTCCGACTCCAAAGACCAGGGCTACCATTTGCTGGGCGCCATGGTTGATACCGCAGATGTTGACTACGCTGGCACCACCCTGTCCGTCCGCGTCGGGCGCAACCGGAGCAAACGCTAGGCGACCTTTTTCAGCGACCTTTTTCAGCGGCCTGTTTCCGCCGCAGCGACCTGACCCCGCTCCCGACCCAGCAACCGGATACCGGATAGGTGTTTCCCCAAATCTCTGAAATCCGCGTTTTCAACCTTGTCAGCCATGGTCTCCAGCACCGCAAACATCGTCCGGACGGATGCGGGGTGGCGGGGTGGCGGGGTGGTAGTCGTAGTCGTAGGGATTGGTTCGGATTCCCTACGCAAACTGGCTATATCGAATTGAGTGATTTGGACCATTTTGATAAGGCCAGTTTGCCTAGGGAACTGACAGCAAACTTGACCTCACCTTGGCATCGGTCCTAATACTTTCGGCTGATGTGAGTTGGAGGACAGGGTTGTAGGATGGAAGTGGTACCAGATCATTTTGCCGGAAAATGATCATTTTTCAGTTGCAGTGCATTCCGCTTGTCAATTTTTTACTCATCACCGAATCAGGGTCATCCTGGTGACGTGGCTACCGTTGCGGAGGTCATTTTCATGAAAAAGAATGTCAAGATTTTTCTTCAATTCATCTTGTGGGTGATGGTGATCAGCCTGATTGCCACACCAGTATGGGGTAAACCGTTGCCAAATGACCGGCAGATCCTTATGGCTGCCAGCCAAGAGTTTGTGATCGAATCCGTGGGAGAACTCGTCAATGACAATTTTGCAGATGCCACCATCCTTGAAGGAGAGAGTGGCACCGCAACGGGGCATACCTATGGAGCCACCCTGGAAGAAGGTGAACCCAACCCCTGGCCGGATACTAATGAAGGGGATGCATCTGTCTGGTGGTCTTGGCAAGCGCCCTCTACCGGAACCTATGCATTCGATTCAATCTGTGATTTGACCGTTGATGAAACCAATTTCATCGATGTGTATTCGGGCAGCAGCCTGAGTGCGCTCACGTCACTGGCTGGAAACGAATATGTCGACTGGGATACCGATAACATCGACAGAGTCGTTTTCAAGGCAACAGCAGGAACGACCTATCACATTGCAGTCTCTGCGTTTCAGAATTACCCGATCACAATTGATCTGGCCTGGTCAAAAGTCACTCCTCCAGCAAATGACGATTTTGCCTATGCCACGTCTATTGGCACAGCCTCTGGTACTGATAGTTCCAGTATTTGGGATGCGACCGTCGAACCAGATGAATCCTATTATCTGTATGTTCCGGGTGAAGGTTTTGTCGTCAATTCAATCTGGTATCAATGGACGGCGCCGACAACAGGGTCTTTCACGTTTGATACGGTTGGCAGTGGCATGAAAGACACCATGCTGGATGTGTATGCTGGAACCAGCTTTGAAACGCTCGCCTCGCTGGCCCACAACGATGACTTTTTCTCAGGTAATAACTGGAGCAATGTCCTGATCGATGCCACTGAAGGATCCAGCTATTATATTTGTGTCACAGGCTACTGGGGCTGCAAAGGTCCGGTCACCCTGAATTGGTATGCAAACGAGGCGCCTGTCATCACCAGCCTGAATGAGGCAACCTTTACAGTCGGTTCGTCAGGAACATTTACCGTGACCGCCACCGGAATTCCTGATCCTGACATCAACCTGAATTCAGGATCGCTGCCAGCAGGTGTGTCCTATACTAGCTCTACGAAAACGTTGAGCGGAACGCCAGCAATGGGTACAGGCGGCGTGTACAATCTGGTCTTCACGGCAGTCAACAGCACTGGCAGCCCAAGCATGCAAAACTTCACCCTGACGGTCCAAGAGGCACCCTCTTTCACCAGCACCAACCAGGCGACCTTCTTGGTTGGTATCCCATCTTCCCATACCATCGTCACGCACGGCTATCCGGCGCCTTCGGTTGAGCTGACCTCTGGTTCTCTGCCAGCAGGCGTGACCTATGACAGCACGACCAGGCGGTTGTCCGGCACAGTGACCGATACAGCTGGCACGTATCCCCTGGTTTTCACCGCATCCAATGGCATTGGATCCCCTGCAACCCAGAACTTTTGGTTGTTGACTCTCTATGCTGCCCCGGAAATCACGGAACAACCGCATAGTATGATGGCGACGACCAGTGATTTGGCGATCTTTTCTGTCACAGCGACTGGCAGCCCTGTCCTCTCGTATCAGTGGCAAGTCTGTACCAGTACCAAGAAAAACACCTGGTCCGACCTTGCAGGAGCCACTGAATCGGTGTACATCACACCGCAAGCCACACTGAAAATGGATGGCTACCAGTACCGGGTGATCATCTCCAATTCAGCAGGCAGCATAATTTCTAATCCAGCCACTTTGACGGTCTTCAGTGCACCGACGAGTCAAAGCAATGTTGAAGTCGAAGTCATCGGAGCGTTTGACAGTGTCAGCCAAAACATCGAGTGGCCGATTGGTGTGCACAGCCTCGGTCCTCAGGACGCGGAAGGTGTGCAAGTGACATGCACGCTGGGCAAATTCACCCGCTTCGTCTCGGTTGATCTGTCATCCATCCCCGGTGCCACTTACAAAGTGCAAGGTTCCAAAGTGATTGTCGACCTCGGCACGCTGTCGGGCGATTGCGATTTCACCCTCACGACCAACGTCGGCCGGGCAACCTCGCCCACAGTCCTGACCGTCAGCGCGAGTACAACCTCGTTTGACACCGATCTGGCCAACAACTCGGCGACATATGAAGTGACCTGGCCTTAAAAA
>SABL01000141.1 GCA_009928985.1 Clostridia bacterium | reverse complement strand
CCGGGTCAGACTTAACTGCAAGTCCGACACACGTTCCGGAAGCCGGGTCAGACTTAACTGCAAGTCCGACACACGTTCCGGAAGCCGGGTCAGACTTAAATTATAAAATTATTCTATAAGAACCCTGAAAACACCTGACACTGTAGAATGTATAGATGCAGATTTGTCAATTTTCTGAAAAAAGGTCAGACCCTGCTTCCGAAGCAGGGTCTGACCCTAAAACAGGTAATAGCATACATAATAAGACTAAAGACACAACTCCCGCAGACGTTTTCAGTCAGCCTGGCAATCATGAATTCAATAATCGGTCTGACACTCGTTCCGGAACGTGTGTCAGACATCCCCCGCGCACCGACCCGCGCAGCCCGCGCACCCCGCGCACCGACCCGCGCACCCCGCGCATCGACCCGCGCAGCCCGCGCACCGACCCGCGCAGCCCGCGCACCGACCCGCGCACCCCGCGTATCACCGACCCGTGCCACTCTTACACGCCCGGTTTTTCCTTAAGACGGGGCACGTAGAGGTGGATATCCAGGGCATGGCAGCAGAGGCGTGTTGCAATGATGATCCCTAGTCCGAGGTAGGGCGCCGCGAGTTGCAATGCCGAATCCTGCAAGAGATAATAAACCAGTGAGCCAATGAGAGCGGCGACGGCGTAGATGTCTTTGGTCAGGATGGTGGGGACTTGCTGGCTCAACAGATCGCGCAGGACGCCGCCACCAACACCGGATGTGACAGCGACAAAAAGGAAGGCCATCAAACCGAGGTCTTTGTCGATCACTTTGCTGCCAGCATCGATGGCGAAACAAGCCAGGCCGACCGCATCTAGCCAGATGATCAGGCGCTCGGCCTTGAGGACGAGCTGGCTGGCGGTCAGTGCAATCAGACAGGCTGCCAGGATATAGACCATGTAGCTGGGCCGGCGAAAAAACATCGGGATGCCATTGTCCATGACGACATCCCGGATGATCCCGCCTCCGGTGGCAGTCAGAGTCGCCAGCATCAAGATGCCGAATAAGTCCATTTTTCGTTCGCGAGCGGCCAAGGCACCGGACAAGGCAAAAACGATGATTCCAATGGGTTCAAAAAAGCTGATGATCGACATGATATGCTCCGAAATTGTATGGTTTTCGATTTTTCCACTCCGGCGTTTGACCGAACCAGCTATCGCTCGCCCCGGCTATTATCCATGTGTCAGCTGCTCGATTTTTTCAACGCACAAGAGTTTGCTGGCTGCAGCTTCCAGGGCGATTTGCATGGCTGAGCTCTGGGTGCGCCGTGTCAAAACCAGGCCCCAGATTGCTGTCTGGGTGGTACAAAACTCGAGGTAGTGTTCTTCGATCTGATGGGCTGAGTCAGCGCTTGAACCGGCCTTGGCATCGGCGCCGGCACTTGTTGTCAGCAGCTTTTTCATTTCATCTTGTGACAGGGCTTGCTTCAGGGTGCAGATCATGATCAGCTGCGCCAGCAAGGCCCGGCTGTATTTTTTGCCGTTCGGCCGGGAGAGCAAGCCGCTTTTGACGTAATTATTGACCATGGCCGGTGTCAGGAATTTTTCCTGAGTGTACAGAGCACGACATTGTTGCTCGACATACGTGATGACTTGGTCCATGTATAGCCCCAGATCTGGCAATTGCTCCCAGGCGGCGGGCTGGAAAACAGACCAGTCGGATGGCTCTGGCTGTGTGATGGGCAGGATATCCCGTGTGGTCTTAGCCATGGAAAACCTCTTCATTGTTTGTGTTGAGTCATTCTATCACGAAACTTCGAAAACTAGAAACTGTCATTTGAGATAACGTTGACAAGATAAACAATATTATATAATCTAGTAATGAAAACTAGATAAAGACAGTTGAGGAATTTGAATCATGGTTTCTTCTATTCATGTATGGGGTGATTCGATCGGCAAAGGGGTTGTATTCGACGAAAGTCGCGGCCGCTATGCCATCTCTGGCCAGCGTTGGGCGACACAAATTGAACAGCAATTGGGAATCTGCGTCCACAACCATGCGCGAATGGGGGCTGTCATCCGGGATGGCCTGAAGGAACTTGAGCGGAGCACGGATCTGACGGGCGCCGTGGCGGTGATTGAGTTCGGCGGCAATGACTGTGATCTGCCGTGGGCTGCTGTGGCTGCCGAGCCAGAACAGGAACATCCTGCAAAAGTGCCGGTTGAGATTTTCCGCCAATTGCTCGGGCAATTCATCGGCCAGGTCCGGGCCAGGGGAGCCCGTCCCTTGCTGGTCACACCGCCACCCTTGGATGCTCCGCGCTATTTTGCCTGGGTTACCCGCCAATTGAATGCCCAGGCTGTCGCAGCTTATCTGGGAGACATCCAGCACATCTATCGCTGGCAAGAGCGCTACGCCATTGCGGTGCGCGATGTCGCCTTGCAGCTCAATTGCGAATTGTTTGATTTGCGTGACGCTTTTCTGGCTGAGCGTGATGTTGCGTCCTATTTGTGCTTGGATGGCATCCACCCCAATGAACGAGGCCAATCCCTGATAGCCCGGGCTGTTCTGGAGCAGGACCGGCGCTACTTCAAGGCCGGCCTGGAACCCAGACTGAAAACCAGACCGGGTATTGTCTGGGACCAGGCATGAGTCCATCGCTGCCTCGTTGCACAACGGTTGGGTGATCGATTAAACTAGTCACATGACCTTGCAACAGTTGAAATACATCATCAAGACAGTCGCATGCGGTTCGATCAGCGAGGCGGCCAAGCAGCTGTATATTTCCCAGCCGAGCTTATCGACGGCGATCCGCGAACTGGAGACCGAGCTGGGCATTGAGATTTTCAGCCGTTCGGCGCGCGGGATCACGTTATCGACTGACGGCGCCGAGTTCCTTTCCTATGCGCGCCAAGTGGTCGAACAAGCTGAACTTTTGGAACAGCGCTATCTCGACCACAAACCTTCGCGCCGCCAAGGTTCGATTTCAACCCAGCACTACGCTTTTTCTGTCAATGCTTTTGTCAATCTGGTCCAGCGTTCCGATGTCGATGAGTATGAATTCACCTTGCGTGAGACGAGGACGCACGAAATCATCGAAGATGTCAAAAGCATGCGCAGCGAAATCGGTGTGATCTACCTCAATGCATTCAATGAAAAGGTGATGGGCAAACTCCTGAAGGAAAACCATCTGGACTTCCATCCCTTGTTCATAGCCCAGCCTCATGTCTTCATCAGTGCCAGCCACCCCCTGGCCGGCCGCGAAGTTGTCTCACTGCAGGATCTTGAGGAATACCCCTATCTTTCTTTCGAGCAAGGGGAATTCAATTCATTCTATTTTGCCGAGGAAATCCTCAGCACGGTGTATCACAAGAAAAACATCCGGGTCAGCGACCGGGCGACGCTTTTCAACCTGCTGATCGGTCTCAATGGCTACACAATCAGCACGGGCGTCCTGAGTAGCGATCTTAACGGCAGCAACATCAAGGCGATCCCGCTCGCAAGCGAAGAGACCCTCACCGTCGGCTGGATCACGAACAGCAAAACCGCGCTCAGCAGCTTTGGCCAGCGCTACGTCGAGGAGCTCTTGCGCCTGATCCGAGACTATGGATTTGCGTTGTCTTGATGGATCAGTTCCGTGTGATCAAGACTTCCAGCTGCCCGATTTGACCAGGCTGCGCACGGCTTCGTCAATGCGGTGGGCGACCAGGCTGTTATTCATGGTGTACAAGTGGATGCCATCGACACCGTTGGCCAGCAAGTCCATGATTTGCTCGACCGCATAGGCCAGACCGGCGTCGCGCAAGGCTTCCGGATTGTCCGCAAACCGGTCCATCATGACCCGGAATTTTTTGGGCAGCTGAACCCCGCACATCGAGATGATCCGCTCGGCTTGAGCCTTGTTGATGACCGGCATGATCCCGGCTTCAACCGGAACATGGATGCCGGTGGCCGTGATTTTATCGCGGAAATTGTAGAAGTGGGAATTGTCAAAGAAGAGCTGGCTGATCAGGTGATCCGCCCCGGCAGCGACTTTGGTTTTGAGATGGCGAATATCCGTATCCAGATCCGGGGCCGCCGGATGGCCTTCCGGGTAGCAGGCGGCCAGGACATTGAGGTCGCTGTGCTGCTTGATGAAGGCGACCAGGTCGCTGGCATGCTTGAAATCCTCCCGCGGCGTGATGCCGGGAACGGGGTCGCCCAGCAGAGCCAGGATGTTCTCGATGTTGTTCTCCTTGAGCTGTCTCAGAAGGCCTAGGACTTCGTCCTTGGTGTGGTTGATGCAGGTCAGGTGGGCTACAGATTCAGTGTGATATTCATTCTTGATCCGGGAGGCAATGGCCAGGGTGGCGTCTTTGTTGGCCTGGCCACTGGCGCTATAGGTGACACTGATGAAATCGGGCGTCATGTCACGCAGGGCTTCCAGGGTCGAATAGATCGATTCGATCGGAGTGTCCTTGCGCGGCGGGAAGATTTCAAAAGAAAAGACGGTCTTTTCTTTGAACAAATCAGCTGTTTTCATCGTATCTGCTCCTGTCGGACTCGCATCGCTCCAAGGGGAGTTGCTCCCTGGGCCAGCCTCATCTGGGTCATCAAACATTTTCTTATCTTAGCGGTTTTTCTGGATATAGGGTAACACGGAATTACTATATATATCCATAGAAAATGACTATGCCTATACCGCAACAGCGTCCGAATATCTGATCGAAGAACGGCCGGGAGGGAATTTTCTGTCAATTCCAGAGACAGGTGGTATAATAGCCGAGATGTCTTTTTGAAGATCTTATCCCAATGACGTCTTTGGAGAATAATACTTTGGTTTTCAGCAGCTTGTCCTTCCTCTTTGTTTTCTTACCGATCGTGGTGATCTTGTACCACCTCGCCCGGACCATCAATTGGAAAAACCTCGTCCTGCTTGTATCCTC
>SABL01000140.1 GCA_009928985.1 Clostridia bacterium | reverse complement strand
ATGGCGACCAGCATTCCACCACACAACCTGCGCGAAGTCATCGATGGCGTTATCTTGATGATCGAAAAGCCTGAGGCGACCGTTGAAGAACTCATGACGGTCATCAAGGGACCTGATTTCCCGACCCGGGGCACCATTCTGGGCGTTTCCGGCATCCGCGATGCCTACCGCACCGGTCGAGGCCGCATTGTCGTCCGGGCCAACACCGACATCGAACCGATGAAGAACAACCGCCAGCGCATCATTGTGCGCGACTTGCCCTACATGGTCAACAAAGCCCGCCTGATCGAGCGCATCGCCGAGCTGGCCAAGGACAAGAAGGTCGAAGGCATCTCTGACATCCGTGACGAGTCAGACCGCAACGATGCGGTCCGCATCGTCATCGAGCTGAAAAAGGAAGCCAATGCCAGTGTCGTCCTCAATCAGCTGTACAAGAACACCCAGCTCCAGGACGCCTTCAATGCCAACATGCTGGCCCTGGTTCCAGATGAGCTGGGCCGGTTTGAACCGAAAATTGTCAACCTGCGCGAAAGCCTGACCTTCTACATTGAACACCAGAAGGAAGTCACGAGCCGCCGCATCCGCTTCGATCTCGAAAAAGCGGAAGCCCGGCGCCATATTGTCGAGGGCTTGCGCATCGCCATCGACCACATTGACGAAGTCATTGCCATCATCCGCAGCTCGAGAAGCGAGGACCAGGCCAAGGAACGCCTGGTCGAGCGTTTCGGTTTCTCGGATAAGCAAGCCCAGCACATCGTCGACATGCGCCTCGGCCGCCTGACCGGTCTCGAACGCGAAAAGCTCGAAAACGAATTCCGCGATCTGTGCGAGAAGATCGACTATTTGCAGAGCTTGCTCGCCGAAGAAACCTTGCTGCTCGAGGTCATCAAGGACGACCTCCTCGATGTGGCCCGCCGCTTTGGTGACGACCGCCGCACCGCAATAGAAAGCACTGGAGACGACGAGATCGATGACGAATCCCTGATCCAGGAAGCCTCGATTGTGGTCACCCTGACCCATTTCGGCTACGTCAAGCGCATGCCGGTCGACACCTACAACATCCAGCACCGGGGTGGCCGCGGCGTCACCGGCATGGCCACCCGCGAGGAAGATTTCGTCCAGACCATCCTGACGACCTCGACCCACGCCATGTTGCTTTTCTTCACCAACAAGGGCAAATCCTACCGCCTGAAAGGCTATCAAATTCCTGAGGCCGGCCGCCAGGCCAAGGGCATGGCGATCGTCAACTTGTTAGCCTTGGACAGCGATGAGAAGATTCGCGCCGTCATTCCGATCCAGAGTTTTGACCAGGGTGGCTGCCTGATGATGGCGACCAAATCCGGCGTCGTCAAGAAAACCGACCTGGTCGAATATTCCAATATGAACCGCAATGGCCTGATTGCGATCAGCCTGCGCGAGGACGACGAACTGATCGGGGTCCAGCTGACCGAAAGCCACAATGACATCGTCCTGGTCACCCGCGAAGGCATGTCGATCCGCTTTGCCGACGATGATGTCCGGGGGACTGGCCGCAACACCCAGGGTGTGCGCGGCATTGCCCTCGACGCAGGCGACGAAGTCGTCGGCATGGCTCCGACCGAGCCGGGCAAGACGATCCTCGTGGTCTCGGAGCGCGGTTTCGGCAAACGAACCGAGCTGGAGGAATACCGCACCCAGACTCGCGCCGGCAAAGGCCTGATCACCTACAAGCCGTCCGAGAAAACCGGAAGCCTTGCAGGGATCGCCCTCGTTGATGACAGCAATGACCTCATCCTGGTCAGCGACACCGGCATCATCATCCGCATGTCGGCTGCCGAGATCCCGATCCTCTCCCGCAACACCCAGGGCGTACGCATGATGCGCACCGGTGAAGGCAAAGTCGTCGACCTCGCCGTCGTCGGACACGAAGAGCCCGGGGAAGACGTGACAGAGGAAGAACTGCCACTGGCCGAAGGGGAAGAAGGCGAGACCAGCGATGCAACCGTCGAATCTGCAACCGGCGAAACCTCGAGCGAGGCACCCGGAGCAGAAACACCAGAGCAAACCTGACCGCCCTCACCTGAAGTCCGATCCATTGATTCAAGAAGCCTTCCCGCAACAGTCGTTTCGGGGAGGCTTTTTCAGTGCTGCCACACTGGGCGCTTCACGTCCTTCAAGAAAACAAAACCCCCGGCTCTCGTTCGAACCGGGGGTTTGATTCTCTTGGAACAAGTGGATCGATTTGGGTCGCAGGTTTCTTACAGGTCCTTGACTTCGTTGATGATGGAGCGAACTGCGTTGGCGGATGCTTTCATCAATTCTTTTTCGTTGTCGGTCAGGTCGATTTCGAGGACGCGCTCGACACCGTTCTTGGAAATGATCGAAGGGACGTTGACGACGACATCGGATTCACCATATTCGCCGTTGAGAACGGTACCGACGGTGCGGACCGTGCTGGCGCCCTTGAGGATCGATTCGCAGATCGTGTTGACTGCGATGGCGACGCCATAGAAGGTTGCACCCTTGCGCTTGATGATCTCAGCGCCCGCTTTCTTGGTGCTTTCGATGATCTCGGCTTTTTCATCGTCAGTAAAGGTGATGCCTGCGGTAGCACAGTACTCATCGATCTCGAGACCAGCGATGTTGGTGGCGCTCCAGGCCGGGAACTGGGAATCACCATGTTCACCGATCATGTAGCCATGCACATTGCGGACGTCGACGTCGAGCTTTTCGCTCAGGAGGTAGCGGAAACGGGCGCTGTCCAGGACGGTGCCGGAGCCGATGACCATGCCCTTGGGCAGGCCGGACCATTTCGAGATCATGTAGGTCATGACGTCGACCGGGTTGGAAACGACAAGGATGACGCCGCCATTGTAGTATTTCATGATGCTTTCGGTGATTGTCTTGCCCAGGGCCACGTTCTTCTTGGCAAGGTCGAGACGAGTTTCGCCGGGCTTTCTCGGAATGCCAGCCGTGATCACGATGACATCGCAATCAGCTACATCACTGTAATCGCCAGCCTTGATTTCCATCTGGCCCAGAAACGGCAAGCCATGGTTGATGTCCATCGCTTCGCCGACAGCCTTCTCGGCATTGACGTCAATAATGACGAGTTCGCTGGCCAGTTGCTTGATCGAGGCAGCATAAGCGATGGACGCGCCAACCGAACCAGCCCCGATAATGGCAATCTTGCTGCCTGCTTTCTTGGATAAATGTGACATGTGTAATCCCCCCTGATATCATTGGCCAAAAATTAGTCAATGATATTGTAATGCCGATATTTTGGGAACACAAGCGTTTACGGAAAAAAGGGAAGGGGTCCGTTATGCGGCAAATATGCATATTTGTGCATAAAAGTAGGAATGAATGCTGGAGCAAAAAGGTTTGCCTTCCGCATTCCATACATGTTCTGTATAACGATTCAAAGTGCCGATTTATAGACGGGGTCTCCTTTTGTTTCAATAGACACCTCTATTTGAAGCAGTCAGGTGTAAAATGACATTTAATCGTTCTATGCAGGTTAATCTAACTGCTAAATTCAATGAGCAACAGCGATACCGGAGGTATGACATGAAAGATTTTGTCTTCTGCAGCCCGACAACGTTTGTCTTTGGCCGTGACACCGAACAGCAAACAGGTGCATATGCTAAAAAGTTTGGCCGGACCAAGGCGTTGATCCATTTTGGCGGGCGATCAGCCCATGCCAGCGGTTTGCTGGACCGGGTCAGAGCATCGCTCGATGGGGCCGGTGTGGCCTGGGTCGAACTCGGTGGCGTCCAGCCCAATCCCCGGGCCAGCCTCGTTTACCAGGGAATTGAGCTCGCCCGCCTGGAAAAGGTCGACCTGATTCTGGCTGTTGGCGGCGGCAGTGCGATTGACTCAGCGAAGGCGATTGCTGCGGGTATACCTTATAAAGGCGATTTCTGGGATTTCTATGAAGGCAAGGCCCAAGTCAAAGACCCAGTCCCAGTGGCGGTTGTCCTGACCATCCCGGCCGCGGGCAGCGAAGGTTCGCCTGGATCCGTCATCACGAAAGAAGAAGGCTGGCTCAAACGCGCCGTCAATGATGAAAGCCTGCGTCCGCTGTTTTCGATCTTGAACCCGGAACTGACCTTCACCCTGCCGCCCTACCAGACCGCCTGCGGCGCTGCGGACATCATGTCGCACGTCTTCGAGCGCTACCTGACCAATACAACAGATGTCGAATTCTCTGACCGCCTCTGCGAATCCGTCCTCAAAACCATGATCCAGGATGTACCGCGTGTCCTGGCCAAACCCGACGACTACGGTCCCCGCTCCAACATCATGTGGGCCGGCATGATCGCCCACAATGACATTGTCGGTGTGGATCGCGAGCAGGACTGGAGCAGCCATGACATCGAACACGAGCTATCCGCCCTTTATGATGTTGCCCATGGTGCCGGCCTGGCTGTCGTCTTCCCAGCCTTCATGCGCTATACGATGAAACACGATGTCATGCGTTACGCCCAGCTGGCTGTCCGCGTCTGGGGAATCGAGATGGACTACCAGAATCCCGAGCGCACAGCTGCCGAAGGCATCAATCGCCTGGTCGCATTCTATCGCTCGATCGGACTACCGACTACCTTTGAAGAACTGGGAGCCAAGGCCGAGGACATCCCCCTGATGGCTAAAAAACTGAACCTGGTCAACGGCCGCAAACTCGGCAGCTTCAATCCGCTGGAAACAGCTGACGTCGAAGCGATCTATCGCCTGTCGATGGCTGGGGCAAACTAAATTTAGCCGGCCAGGTAGCGTAACAGATTATTCCCGCGAAACATGGGAATGCCGTGAAACGACCTGATATCAGTGCTTTCCAGCCTTTTCCCCTACCACCCGAAAAATAATTTCAAGAAATTTCGAAAAAGGTGTTGACGGGGGTGAAAACCGATGGTACTATAGCAAAGCGCCTTGCGGGAAGCGAGCCGCACGGACCTTGAAAATTGAACAATGCAGACAGACAAAGACGAGCCTTTATCAATTCTTAGGAATT
>SABL01000139.1 GCA_009928985.1 Clostridia bacterium | reverse complement strand
ACCGCCGGAGGCACCAGGATGGACATGCCCAAGCAACAGGCCGATAGAGTGAAGAAACGGGTCAAGCCCGTTCATCTATTGGAGTTCATCGTCTGCCTGGCCCATCTCGCCAGCCTTGTCCTGATCTGGTGGACCCGGCCTCGTGTTGACCAGGATTTTTCCTGGTTGTTCTTGTCTCTGATCATCGCAACCGCCATCCCTTTGGGTCCCGTGGCCGGGCTTGTTTCCGGGTTTGGGCTGGCACTGGCCGAAAGTCTTGCAACCTTGTTCCGAGATGGGGTGGCTTTCAGGCAGATTTTCCTCCAGTTGCCTGCCCAGCTTTCCGGTAACTGGACGCATCTGGCCTTCTGGCCTCTGGCCGGGCTATTGGCCGGACTGTACGCCACTCGGTTCAGCCGGTCCAGCCGGCGACAGGCGCGAAAGGCCTGGGAGCTGGCGCGAACCAATGAGCAGTTGAAAATCAAGGTCAGCAACTACGAAGAATGTCTTGGTCAGGTGCAGCAATCCGGCGACTGGATGAATGAAATGTCTGATGGCAGGCAAGGTTCTGCGCAATTGGATTATCTGTCCAATTTTCTCTATGAAGCCTTGTCTTTGCGAACGCATTCACTCACCAGCCTGGCGACAAGACAGGCACCCGGCACCCTGCCGGAAGCTATGTTCGATGTGATCACTCAGAGCTGTCCCGCGACGCTGGCCATCATCGATTCTAACGGCACCATCTTGCACAGCCATCGTCAGGTGTTGGCCATTTTCGGATTTACGGCTGATCTGACACGTCCAGGGCGTCCATTCGACCGTCTTTTAACGGTAGAATCTGCCGAGCTGATGCACGCACTGTTCTGTGGTCAAAGCACTGCCAATCCGGATTCAGAACCAAAGGTGCTCAGCCTGGCTTTGTCCGGTGAACGGTTTGGCAAGGGTCTTCTGGTGCCGGAGATCGTCTTGTCCAGTGACACCAGCCTGAAAAACTATATGGTCAGGCTTCGCCGGAGCGACCTGCATGCCACCTTGCAATTGGGATGGCCCGTGGGTGAAACGCCTGCCAGCTTGACTGATCTGCTCGGCCCAGAAGGCTGCTGCCTGGCGCCCGACGGCACCATCACCTACATCAGTGCCACGACTGCCAGCAAGCTGGGAGAGTCTGCCTTAACCCTCCAGGGCCACAAACTTGCCAGCTTCATCAGCAATGATTCCATGGATACGTATAACCAGGTTGTACGCGATTGCCGCAATGGACTGGCCTCACGTGCCGATCTTGTTTTGTACCCATACGGCCGCAAAGGAAATCTCCATTACCAGACTCAGGTTTTCCCCAGCTTGGACCAGGCTGGCAATCTCGTCGCCATGACGGTGCGGCTTTTCGACCTGACTTCCAAAAAGCAAACAGAGTCGATGCTCTCCCGCCGTCTGGATATTGAGCAGATGATTGCCCTGATCTCCTCGCGGTTCATTGCCGTCAAAACCGATGGCCTCGAGCGCGAAATCATCTCTGTTCTGCGGCTGGTCTGCGAATTTGAAAACGCCCTCGAATGTTCGATTGAAATGGTGCCGTCCAGTTATTTCCGGCGCCGGATCAGCATGTGCTACCAGAACGAAAACCGGCTCCTGGATTTGCAGACAGCCAGCAGCAGCCAGATCAGTGACCGCTTCGAGACCATCGGTGTTCCGATTGAAATTGATTCTGAAACGGTAGCCTATGTCCGGATCAAGCAGGACAAATACCGTGACCTCTGGGTTGACAGCGATCTCAAGCTGATCCGCCTGATAGGCGAAATTATTGTCAATGCCCAGATCAGAAGTGACAACATCCAGTCCATCAAGCTCAACGAACGCCGCCTGGCGACCACGCTGCATTCCATCGGTGAAGGTGTCATTGCCACGGACCCGGAAGGCCACATCATCCTGATGAACCGCCGCGCGGAACAGATGACCGGCTGGACGTGGACTTCGGCCCGGAACATGGACCTTGGCCAAGTTTTCAATCCCGCCAAAGCCCAAGTGACAGATGACGACAACAATCGCTGGACGATCCGCCATTTGCGGCCACTGAGTGAAACCGACAACAGTCTGCTCCTGGTTTCAAGATCTGGGGAGCGCTTTTTCATTTCCATGACCACATCCAGGATCGAAGATGAGAAAGGCCAGTTCTATGGCGAAGTCACGGTCTTTCGTGATGTCACTCAGAGCAAGAAGGAAAACGATGCCATCCGCTACATCAGCTACCATGACCGTCTGACCGGACTGTACAACCGGGCGTTTTTCGAGGAGGAAATGCTCCGCCTCAATACGATGCGGCAATACCCGATCACCATCATCCTGGGGGACTGCAACGGCCTCAAGATCAGCAATGATATTTTCGGCCATCTGGAGGGTGATCGCCTGCTCAAAGCCATTGCCAGCATCATCCGCCAGTCGATCCGCCATGAAGATATCGCGGCCCGCTGGGGCGGCGACGAATTTGCCGTCATCTTGCCCCAGACAGACGAACCCGCGGCCAAGGTGATCTGCGACCGCATCCTGAGCCTGTGTGAGCTTTCTGAACACAAGCCGATCCCGCCCAGCCTGTCCCTGGGTTGTGCGACTGCCAGCAGCACCGAAACAGATCCGACCGACCTTCTGAAACTGGCTGAAGACCGGATGTACCGGCACAAACTGATGGAATCCAAGAGTTACCGCAACAACCTCATTCTCTCGATCGAGAAAATGGTCTTTGAAAAAAGCTACGAAACTGAAGAACATGCCAGCCGCCTGAGTGATCTTTCACAGCGGATCGGACAGGCGATCGGCCTGACCGATTATGAAATGGAAGAACTGCGCCTGCTCAGTGTCCTTCATGATGTCGGCAAAATCGGCATCCCGGACAAGATCCTGGCCAAGGATGGCCCTTTGAATCGCGAAGAGTGGGACGTCATGCGCAAGCACCCCGAAAAGGGCTACAACTTGGCCAAAGCGACACCTGAGCTGAAAAACATCGCGGAAGCGATCCTGCACCATCATGAACGCTGGGATGGCACTGGCTATCCTTCCGGTCTCAAGGGGGAAGAGATCCCGAAACTATCCCGGATCCTTTCCATTATCGATACGTTTGATGTCATCACCCATTCAAGGTCTTATAAAAAGGCCCAGAGTGCCCAAGCCGCCCTGTATGAAATTGAGCAATGTTCTGGCAGCCAGTTCGACCCTGAGCTGAGCCGGGTTTTTGTCGGGATCATGCAGGACGTGCTCAGGGAAACACCGGAAGTATTTGCCGATCGGAAATGACCTCGATGGGCGAATAGCCTTAATGAGCGGGTTTTTGATCCTGCAAATCCTGCGTGATTTTCGACCAGAATCGCTTGATGTCATCAAATGCCTGGGCATGGGATTTAACTTTCCGATGATAGGTGTCCAGTTCTTTTTTGATCTTCATGAAATCGGGATTGCCAAAGAATTCACAGACAACAGGGAGTGTCTGCTCAAGCCCCAGGCGCATCCGGGCGATTTTCTCGTCGTATTGATCCGGTGATGTGATCATCACAAGGAGCGGCTTATACCGGATCCAGCCAATGCAAGCTTTGAGGAACCGGTTGATGATGGCTTCGGAATCGGCTTCGATGCGGTGCAGGTGGGTGGGCAAGACTCCGTCAAGCAGATGATTGTAGGTGGCAAATCCGTCATGGAAGGCGTAGCAAGGGATTCGAAGCACTTTGCGGTCCTGCAGGCACGTGCTCAGGAAGGTGTCTTCGCCCCGGGCATTGGGTGGATTGTAGAATGGGAACACTCGTTCCGGACGTGTCAGATTGATGCAAAGATTCGATCCAGAGATGAATTTGGCGTGATTGACTTCCTCGACTTCTTCAGGAACCTCCGAGGTCAGGACAGACGTGTCGGCATAAGTGACACCGCCATTGGCCATGACCTTGCGAATGGTCTCCCAATTGACAATGTCGTTGCTGATCGCTTCAATAAATGTCCGGAAGGTGGCTTCATCCAGGATGTCGTTGAACGTGACCGATGGGATGGGCGAAATATAGCCGCAGTGATGGCCATACGTGATGTCTGCCTCGCCGATGGCCTTCAGGTGGCAGGACAGGATATGCTGGCCACTCCAGATTGCCGTGGCGCGGGTTTTGGTCACTGCCAGCGGATATTCATCATCGTCGAGAAAGATCAGGTAGTCCATGCCGTGCTTCATCGCCTGGTACAAGACGATGTTGCGCATGGCTGCGTAGCCCCGGCCAAAGACTTGTTCGATATCTCGGGCGGTGAGGATCCGACGGTCTGTCAGGTCAGCGATCGTGGCCGCAATTTCCTGCTCGCCGATAAAATGGACCTGGTCGACCAGCTTGAGCAGATCCGCTTTGATCCGGGTGAAATCCGTTGCTTTGGATTTCTGGTAATTGAGATCGTAGGCGACGAATAAATTGAGCTGGACCAAACGGTCCTTGACCAGGCCAGATTCCAGCCAGTTGTAGATATACGTTTTCAACACCTTGCGGAAACTTTTCCGCCCAGTGGCAAATCCGATGCCAACTTTGATTACGTTTGGTGCGTCCATAAAAGCCTCCTTGCCGTTTCGATGAACGGTGGGAATCGTGTTGCCATTCAACGTCCTGTTGAACTTGGTGGCATCCTGATCCACAATAGAGTTGATCGCAACTGGATTCGATCGCAGCTGCTTGAAAAAGCAGGTCGCCCGTCGTCTTAATTTTACACCTGGAGGCTTGGTCCAATATGCCAGAAAAATTCGAAACGCCCGTCTATGCCCGGATTGCTCTCGATCTTGCCCGCAAGATCGCATCAGGTGAACTGGCTGCCGGCAGCCGTCTGTCTGGCCGCTCCCTTTTGAGCAGCACCTACCGGGTGTCCCCCGAGACGATCCGGCGCTCGATGCACCTTCTGGAAGATATGGGCATTGTCCGGGCTGAGTCAAAAGTCGGCTATGTCGTCTTGTCCAAAGAGCAAGCTCAGCGCTATGTCGAGCGTTTCAAAACGCAAGTCGACCTCCAGGCTGTCCGCAACGAAATCGAATCGCTGCTGCAAGATAAGCAAAAAATTGAAGATCGAAT
>SABL01000138.1 GCA_009928985.1 Clostridia bacterium | reverse complement strand
CAACCCTGCTGAGCACGGCCCAGACGACCAGTCCGATTCCGCTGAGCAGGAGCAGAAGGCTGAGCACCAGTTTGACTTGTTCCCCATTGCGCTTTTTCATGGCACACGCACCTGACTGAGGCGATCCCCATGATCTGCCTCGGCATAATAGGCATAGGTCCCGTCACAGCTGATATAAATCGACCGGACATCGTTCAATTTCTCCCGGTTGCTGCCGTCGGTTCTGATGCGGTACAGTTTGCCGCCATCATCGCCATTGGAGTAATAGATCCACTCCCCCGCAACTGTGAGGTAAGACGCGTAATCATCACTCAACTGGGTGCGCTCTGTCCCATCGATTCGGACCCGGTATATCTTGGACGATTCACTGTCATTGGCATAGTAGATCCAGCCGTCTTGCACGGCCAGGCCGGTATAATCCAGCGGGTCATCGACCAGCCGCTGCTCATCTGTACCGTCAATTTTTATCCGGTACAGAGCATCGTTGTCATCGACATTCCGATAGAAAAGGCTGTCGCCATCGAGCACCAGATTGGTGATCTGGAAATTGTTTAGAAACTCGCTCTGGCTGCCATCGGTCCGCCGCCGGGTGATGCCTGAGACATCACTCTGGCCCTCTTCTGCATAGATCCAACCATTTCCCACATCCAGTTCATCCAGCCAGAGATTGTCCAATTTGGCCTTTTCAGAACCATCCGCCTGGATTTTAAACAACTCAAGGCCCGAAAAATAGAGCCAGTCTCCATCAGCCACCAGCCGGAAGGCCGTCGAATCATCGAATTTCGCTTTCCCAGATCCGTCCGGATTCATCCGGTAAATCTGGTAGTCATCACTGGTATTGATATAAAAAACCTGGCCATCTGCAAAAACCACGGGCGAGGAAATGGCATGGCCTTTGAAGAACACCGATTTGACGAACCATCCAGCCAGAACGAGGACTACACCCACCAGCACCGGCAGTAGGATTTTCCTGAGCCGGCTATGACCCAATGGCTTTTCGGATAAAAGAGATTTCGCCCCTGCGCCTGCACGGGATTCTGGCTGTCGGTTTCCGGCGCCGGGTGTCGGAACGGCTGCAAATTCAGCCGGATCGTCAACCGGTTGACCACATTCCGGACAAAAACGTGCATTGGTTTTTTCGAGCGGAGCTCCACACTGGTCACAAAACTTGATACTATCCACTTCTGAATTCCTCATATTGTTGTGTTTGATTATAGCAAACCCTGCCACAAAAAGGGACCGGGTCCCTTTTTGTGCAGAAAGGGCTATAATCAACTTATACGAGGCTTCTTCAGGCTTTTTCGGCGAAAGCGGGTGAATTCGAACCATGTCTTCGCGCCCGATTCTGATCCAGGCTGTCATCAAGGCTCTGCTCTCAGTTCTTGTGCTGGGGGTTCTGATTTTCCTGCCCGCAGGAACGCTTCGCTTTCCCAATGGCTGGCTCTTTCTGATCACGCTCTATGTGCTGATGTCCGTCACCATGGTCTACCTGCTCAAGAAAGATCCCGAGCTCCTGCGCAAACGCCTGCAGTTGAAAGAACGGCAAAAACAGCAGAAAAGCCTGATGAAATTCACGGCGATCTTTTTCCTGCTTGCCTACACCTTGCCGGGATTCGACTACCGTTTTGGCTGGTCGCAGGTCCCGCTCTGGCTCGTCATTCTGGCCGTGCTCATCATGATCCTGGGTTATGCGCTGTTCATCGAGGTCATGCGGGAAAATTCCTATGCCTCGCGCATCATCGAGATCCAGGAAGGCCAGAAGCTGATCGACACCGGTCTGTATGGGATCATCCGCCACCCCATGTATGCGGCCGCCCTGCTCATCTACCTGGCCTCACCCTTCGTCCTTGGCTCCTTTTATATGATCATCCCCATTCTGCTGCTGCCGGTCATTCTCGTGATCCGGATCCAAAACGAAGAGGAACTGCTGCTCAACGAGCTGCCCGGTTACGAGGCCTACCGGAAAAAAGTCCGCTACCGCCTGATCCCCGGGATCTGGTAAGCTACCGGTCCTATATGAAAGAAGGTGCTTGATCCATGTCACAGAAAAACGTCATCACATTCCGGAAGAACCGCCAGAACCGCAGTATCAAACTTTTGCTTTTGCTCATGATCATAGTCCTCTCCGCGCTGCTCTTAACCGCCTGCATTCCCGGCGACGGCAAGGCCACCCCGGACAAACCCGCAGGATTCTTCTGGGGCGTCTGGCATGGCTGGATTGCCCCGATCTCCCTGATCGGCGGCCTGTTCAACAAGAGCCTACGCGTCTATGAAACCCACAATACCGGCTGGTGGTATGATCTGGGTTTCTACATGGCGATCATCAGTGGTTTCGGTGGCTTGTCGCTGGTACGCCGATCCAGGTCGAAAAAGTGTGAGTGAAAGCTTTGCCAGACAATTGCCATATAAAGACCCTGGCTGAGTTTCTCCTTCAGCCAGAGTCATCGCAATGAAACCATTTCCGGCCTTTAGTCCGCTGTCGCTTTCAATTCGACCCATAGTTCGTTGCGTTTGAAAATTCCCGGAATGAAGGGTGGATTATAGCGGGCCAGTTCGATCGGGCCGATCGTTTCCAGATGACGCTGCTCCAGCCATTCAAGCAGGGCAGCCCGTTGCCGGGCAATCGCCAGGGGCGTCGCATTGCCTTTGAAAACAATCGCTGCAACTCTCCGAGCTGGCAATTCGCGGATCCTGACCGAGGGATCTTCCGGTTGCGGGACTGTCCCTGTCTGATAGTCGTGTGGCATGACAAAAGCAATCGTCATCTGCGGTTGGTCAAAGTCATTTAAAACAGGCGCTGTCATGGCGATTTTTTTGCGGTCGCGATTTTGCCCACTGATGAAATTGAACAGCCGGCCAAAGCCGGACGACCCACCCAAATCGGTCTCCGGACTCACCGCCAGAATCAGCGGCTCATAAAAACGAATTTCAAACGATCCGTCTCGTTCCAGAAGCTGGTAAGGCGCTTGTTGCACAGCCATTTTTCATCACCCTCTTTCATTATGGCACAAAAAGGGACCGGGTCTCGATATCGAAATTCGATATCGAGACCCGGTCCCTTTTGTGTTCAACTACCCTGAATCGCTTGCCAGAGTAAGCTTTGCGGGTCGATCAGATCCTCGATCTCTGTGTAGGGGATCGAGAAGGTCGGGAAGCCGGCGGCATAGGCGGCAATGGCATAGGGATCGTAATACAGCTCCAGATGATCCGCTGTCAATCTGAAATTATGTTCGTTCAAAGAGGGATTTTTATCATCATACATCGCACCTCCAGCCGCCAATTGGGCCTGGATCTGTTGCCGGATTTTGCCTTCGAGCGGTGCCTTGTAATCCACACCCGCCTTGAACAAATCTTTCAGAGCATAGATCTGGCCGGTCCGCAGGTCGATATGAATATTCGTCTGGGTGGGCATCCCATGGGCTGCGCCGATCGGGTATAGATAGCCAGCCTGCTGGACGACCAGCAGCTCAGCGACAGTCTCGGCGTTGAAATCTGCCCAATAATAGGCAGTTCCCGGCGCAGCCTGTGAGCCGTCAAAATTGATGGTTGCAGCATCGCTGGCAAAAGCCGCCTTCAAGGTGGTGTTGATCGTCGTCTGCACGGCCGGATCACTCAGTCCAGAGATTTCTGGATAATAGATCACGGTAAACCGATCCGGACTGGATTTTTGCCGGGTCACTTGCCAGCCATTGGCCAGCTGTTCGACTGGATTTTCCAGCCAGACCAGCTGGCCATCCCGGGTATAATACGACAGGCGCTGGTCAATGGTCGCCTTGTAAAGGCCCTGGTCCAGTTCAATCGTCCCGTTCCCGGGCAATTTCCCCAGGGCGGCTACCAGCTGGCCCGCTTCATCCAGCAAATAGGTGTCGTGCAGATCTGCGACTGAGACCAGGCCATCGCCGGCCGCAGTCAAATCATAGTAGATAAAATCACTCCGCTGTTGGCCCTTCTGGTCAAACAAAGCCTTGGGCAGGTCGCGGTACCAGAAAATGTCGGGCGTTTCCCTGGCCGCTGCGAAAAGCGTGTCGCCCAGACGTTCAATGCCGGCGAATTCCTGGGGCAAGATCGCCTGGCCATCCGCGGCAAACAAGCCATAGAGATCTTTGTATTCGACCGATTTGCCGATGATTGCCAGCCCATCGGCAAATGTCTGGTCGTATTGCAATGCATTGCCGGATCCGGGCGCCGGCGCCTGGTAGTCAGTCACCTTCTCACCTTTGGCATTGATATAGTATTGGCTGCCATCGGCGGCATAGACCAGAGCATGGCCGTTTGCAAACGCCCCGACCGAACCGTAGACCTGCGCAATCACCTGCCCCTGGGTGTCGATCAGGCTGCTGGCCTTCGCATTGTCCCAGTCATAGGCCGTGGCAATCCCTTCGGAAAAATCAGTGATATCGTCATAAGTCGGAGCCACCACCCACTGGCCTTGCCGGTCGATCAGCCCGGTCTTGCCATCGAGCTGGACCTTGGCCAGACTATTCTCCATAAAGTCAGCCGCCATGCTGTAAAGAGGCGCCAGGACAAATTGGCCGGTGGCATCGATGTATCCCCAAAGCTTGGCACCCTTTTCCCGGACATAAGCCGGATACAGACCATCCGCCCTATCGGCCACTGTTGTCAGGCTACTCTCGGTTTCAGGCGTTGCCGAGCTCGTTGCAGCCGCTGTTGCAGCCGTCGCAGCCGTCGTCGCAGGCGTTTTCGCCGCACAGCCAGATAGCAGGCCCAGGAACAGGGCCAGGATGCAGATCAGAGCCAGCAACTGCGGTCCCCTTGGCTTTTCAGCCCGCCTGCAAAATGGAAAATCGTGTTGTGAAGCTCGTTTTGCTTGTCTCATCTGTCCGTCCTCTTGGTTCGTAAATCGTCTCGATTTAATTCCTACTCAGTATGACAGAAAACGAAGCCGAAAGTTCCCGCAAAGAAAGACCATTTCATGTGTCGGTGCCCTATGCAAACTGGTCTTATCAAAAGCATACTTTTCGCCCTGTTTGATAAGACCAGTTTGCGTATGGAGTTCGATAGCTTGCCGCTGCAGCATTTTGTGCTGTATAAAAAGC
>SABL01000137.1 GCA_009928985.1 Clostridia bacterium | reverse complement strand
CATACTTGAATCATGCACATCCGTCCGACTTTTTACAAGAGGAGCTTACGAACATGAATCAATACGCCATGCTTACACTGGTTGTAGATGATGAAATCAGTCTTTCAACGTATGAGATCGACCCCGTAGAACAGCTTTTTACAGGGCTGGAACTGCCTAATCCTGAGGAAAAGCTGGTCATCAAAAAAGACCGGGGCGGAACGATCCGTTTGACCATCAAGGGCAAAAAGACCAAAACCCGTCCGGATCTCAACAGGATCATTCATTTATTAGGGGAGAATGGCTGGGAGCCTTTTTCTGTCCATACGGCTTCCCAGACCTACTATTTCCGCAAGCTTGCCAAAAAGCAATAAGTTGGCTCGATCAACCGAACCGGCCAGAAATGTAGTTGTTGGTCCGCTCGTCAGCTGGCCGTGAAAACATGATCTCTGTCCGGTCGTACTCGATGACTTCGCCATTGAGGAAAAATGCCGTCCTGTCCGAGATTCGGGCGGCCTGTTGCATCGAATGGGTCACGATGATGATGCTGTAGCGGGCCTTGAGTTCGTCGATCAGTTCCTCAACTTTGAAGGAAGCGATCGGGTCCAGAGCAGACGTTGGTTCGTCAAGCAGAAGAACGTCGGGTTCTACAGCCAGACAACGGGCGATGCACAGGCGCTGCTGCTGTCCGCCGGACAAACCATAGGCATTGTCATGCAGCCGGTCTTTGACTTCGTCCCACAAGGCCGCATCGATGAGGCTTTTTTCGGCGATTTCAAGCAGTTTTTTCTTGTCACGGATGCCATGCAATTTGGGTCCGAAAGTGACGTTGTTGAGGATGGATTTCGGGAACGGGTTGGGCTTTTGGAAGACCATGCCGACCCGGGCTCGCAAAGCTTCGACTTTGATGTCCGGGTCCAGGATATTGCGCCCATGGTACATGATGTTACCCGTTGTCCGGACGCCCGGAACTTCTTCGACCATGCGGTTGAGTGTTTTGACGAAGGTCGATTTGCCACAGCCGGAAGGTCCGATGATCGAAGTCACCTGGTTTTTCTGGATCGTCAGGCTGACATCTTTCAGCGCATGATGATCTCCATACCAGAGATTGAGATCCTTGACATCGTAGGCGTTCTGAGTCATAAGTCCGGGCTGGCTTTCAGTCTGCTGGTTCATCTGGATCTGGGCTCCTCAATACTTGTGGGAATACTTGTTGCGGATCACAATCGCGATCGAGTTCAGGGCGAACAGCAAGGCCATCAGGACGATGATCGTGGCTGCTGCCAGATTGGCATATTCTTTGGTCAGGACGGCGTCCAGTGTCCAATAGTAGATCTGGATCGGCAAGGCTGTGAAGTCGTCCATGATGCTGTCAGGCAGTTTCATGATCAGGGTCGGGATGCCGAGGACAACCAGCGGTGCTGTTTCACCGATGGCGCGGGAGATGGCCAGGATGGTTCCGGTCAGAATGCCAGGCATCGCTGTGGGCAGCACGATCCGCCAAATGGTTGTCCAGTGGGTTGCGCCCAGGCCATAGGACGCATCCCGTAAAAATCCCGGGACGGCCCGGATCGCCTCTTGGCTGGCCACGACGATCGTTGGCAAGACTAAAAGAGAGAGAGTCAGGCCGCCGGCCAGGATGCTGGATCCGAGACCAAAGAGTCGACCGAACACGGTCAGGCCTAATAGACCGAAAATGACCGACGGCACCCCGGCCAGATTGGCGATGTTGGTCTGGATGAAGGCATGCAGGCGGCCTTTGTGGGCGAACTCTTCGAGATACACCGCCGTTGCCACGCCAATGATGACCGAAGTGGGAATGACAACCAGCATCAGCATCGCCGAACCACGGATGGCTCCCTTGATGCCGGCTTTTTCAGCAAAACGGGAGAGGTTGCTGGTCAAAAACTGGATATCGAGCCAGCCGATGCTATCACGGACGACCTGAACGATCAGGACGCCCAGGACCAGCAGGGCAAAAATCATCGAGAAGAAAAAGACTTTCCGGGCCAGCCAATCCAGCCAGATGCGGCGGTTGATCCGTTTTTGCACCGTGTCAGACGTGAAAAATGAATGATCGGGCTGATGCTGCAGTCTGGTATTTTCCGTTGCCGGGGTCAGGTTGCGGGACTGTTCGATGTTCATATCAGTAAACCTCCCGGAACTTGCGGGAAATATGTTGTGCTGTCATGTTCAGGAGCAGAGTGAAGGCGAACAGGATCAGCCCGACTGCGTACAAGCTGTAATAGCCGATGGTGCCGCTGCCAGCATCACCGCTGGTGAATTCAACGATGTAGCCGGTCATGGTCTGGATCGACTGGGTGACATCGAGTGTGAAGCGCTTGGAACTGCCGCTGGCGATGGCCACGATCATGGTTTCACCAACGGCGCGCGAGATGCCCAGGACGATCGAGGCAATGACACCTGACAGGGCTGCCGGCAGGACAACCTGGACCGAGGCTTCCAGTTTGGTTGAACCGAGGCCAAGGGCCGCTTCGCGGATGGCATTGGGCACCGAGCTCATGGCATCTTCGGACAGCGAAGTCACAAGCGGGATGATCATGATGCCCATGACGATCCCCGGGCTGAGGACGTTCTTGGCCTCCAGAGTGGGGATCAGGCGAGTCAGAAGCGGTGTGACAAACGAATAGGCGAAAAAGCCATAGACAATGGTGGGTATGCCGGCCAGTAGTTCGATGATCGGCTTGATGATTTTCCTGACCCGGTCAGTCGCGAATTGGCTCATGTAGATGGCTGCCGTCAGACCAATCGGTGTGGCCACCAGCATCGCAATCAAGGATGTCAGGACTGTACCCATGATCAGCGGGATGAAGCCGAATTTGGGTTCTGCGGCCAGAGGCGCTAACTCCGTGCTGAATATTTCTGACAGAGGTACGGCCCGGAAAAAATGCAGGGCGTCAGTGAACAGCGTCAGGACAATGCCGACCGTCGTGATGATCGAAACCGATGCAGCCAGGATGAAAAAAGCAGGGATGAATTTTTCATACTTCCTGGATTTGAACTTGTAATTCCGGCGGGGCTTTTGTGGGGCCGCAGACTCAATGCTGTTCATGCAAGAGATCCTTTCAGAATGGGTGCCTGGCGAGCTTTTAGGAGAGCAAAGACAAGATGAGAAGCGTGCAGCTCCCCATCCCATCTCCCAACGTCGTATCAGATTTAGTAGTAATTTTAGCCAATCTTGTTCAGTTCAGCCAGGTAAGCTTCGTACTGGTCCATCGGCAGCGGAGCAAAGCCGGTTTCACCAGCCAGTTCAGCGGCACCCTGGGCAACGACGTACTTGGCATAGTCGAGAACCTGGGGCTTCTCTTTGGCATATTTGAGATTCAGGTAAGTGAAGACCGGGCGGGTGAAACCAGCATAGGGCAAATCTTCGCCGATGGTTTCGAGGGTAGGTTCAACCGGGCCGCTGCCAAAGTCAATTTTGACAGCTGAGATTTTGTCTTGGTTGCTGACATAGTAGCCGAAGCCGAAGAAGGCAATGGCGTTCTTGTCCTTGGAGACCAGGTCGACGAGGGTGGAGTATTCCTGCTGCAGATTGACCGTCTTGACCATGTCAGCCTTTTTAAGGATGCTTTCAAAGAAGAATTCATAGGTGCCGTGGTTTTCGTTCGGGCCATAGAACTTGACTTCTTCAGCCGGCCAGTCGGCACGGATGTCAGACCAGAGCACTTTGTCTTCGGCGTTGAAGCTGCCAGACAGGTACATCTTGACGATCTCGTCTTTGGTCATTTCAGTCGCCCAGGTGTTTTCCTTGTTGATGACCATGGTCAGGCCGTCCAGAGCGAGCTTGATTTCCATGACGTCGGTCTCATAATTGAGGCCATTTTCATTGAGCTGATCGATTTCTTCCTGCTTGATGGCACGGGAAGCATCTGAAAGGTCTGTTTCACCAGGGATGAATTTTTTGAATCCGGCACTGGAGCCAGCGCGACCAACTTGGACGTTGACTTCCGGCTGAACTTCAACCATGTAAGTTTCGGCGATGGCAGCCATCAGGGGGTAGACCGTACCGGAGCCATCGATGATGACGTCGCCGCTGAGTTCAGCAACTGTTTCTGCAGCAGTGGTTTCTGCAGCAGCGGTGGTGGCAGCTGCGCCAGCAGTGGTGGCAGCAGTGGATGAAGCGCAGGCAGCGGTCGATACGAGCATCGACACAGCCAGCAAAGCAACAGCAAGTTTTTTGATCATGATGTGTGTTCCTCCAAATTTTCCTTGAGCAGTTCATCTGCAAGCGATCGTGTTTGGTTCGCGATCAAGTCGGTGACTGTTTTGAACACCCTCATCTTAGCAAGGGTCCAACCAAGGATCATCAGAGAAGCATTATGCCAAAGTAAAAGATAGGTTATGGATCGCATTGGTCATCGATTATGGTAAAATGCAGTCGATCGAAACAGATGTGATCTTCATCGATGAGATCCTGGGATAGTGATTCGATCGCGGAGGTAGCCAATGGAAAATGTCCTGTTTGCGTTTGGATTGACCTTGTTTGCGGGCCTCTCCACAGGCATCGGCAGCCTCATTGCCTTTTTCTCCAAGAAAAGCAGTCCGCGATTCTTGTCGGTCAGCCTGGGATTTTCCGCTGGTGTCATGATCTATGTCTCCATGGTGGAAATCTTCTTCAAAGCCAAATCTGGACTGATCGCAGAACTCGGCGAGACGATGGGGTCCTGGATCACCGTGATTTCCTTTTTTGGCGGCATGTTCCTGATCGCCGTGATCGACAAGCTGGTTCCCTCCTCAGAAAACCCGCATGAAATGCACTCGGTCGAGGAGATGAGCGAGGATCACCCGGAGTCCAGTCACCATCAGAAGCAGATCGAAATGCGCGAAAAGGCCCTGAAAAACCACAAGCTTCTGCGCATGGGGGTGATGACCGCACTGGCCATCGGAATTCACAATTTCCCGGAGGGTCTGGCCACATTCATCGCGGCCCTGCAAGAGCCCCAGATCGCCATCCCGATCGCCGCAGCCATCGCTATCCATAATATTCCCGAAGGCATCGCCGTCTCTGTTCCCATCTTCTATGCCACAGGGAGCAAGAGGAAGGCCTTCTTCTATTCTTTCATTTCTGGCCTGTC
>SABL01000032.1 GCA_009928985.1 Clostridia bacterium | reverse complement strand
CGCGAATACAAGATCCAGTACACGACCCCGCGCCTGGCTTTCCTGGTCAAGATCGATCAATCCGAGGAGGTCGATTGCCTCGAGATCGTGCAGAATCTATTCCCGGACAAACGCACCAGCTTTGTCCTGGCCATGGATGAAGAAACCATCGTGCTCTTGACCGATTACCTGAAAGAGGACGCTGAATTCATCGACCACACGGCTGCGACCATCATGGATACGATCAATGCCGAGTCCCTGGCCAAGGTCCGGATCGGTATCGGCATGGTCGCCGATTCATTGAAAGACGCAGCCAAGTCCTATCGTGAGGCTTCCCTGGCGCTGACGGTCGGCAATATCTTTGAGTCGGACACCTACGTCATGCGCTATGACAAGCTCGGTCTCGGCCGCCTGATCTACCAGCTCCCGCCGACACTGTGCCATATGTTCCTCGATGAAGTCTTCCCCAAGGGTGCCTACGAGTCGCTCGACAGCGAGACACTCCTGACCATCCAGAAATTTTTCGAAAACAACCTCAACGGTTCCGAGACCAGCCGCCAGCTGTTTGTCCACCGCAACACCCTCGTCTACCGGCTGGACAAGGTCCAGAAAATCACAGGGCTGGATTTGCGCAGCTTTGATGACGCGGTCTTGTTCAAGCTGGCCTCGATGGTCCGCCGGTATCTTGAGAAGCAGGAAAAAGGTTCGCTCAAGACCGCTGCAAACAAATGGTGGCACAGCTGAGGCGAGACGTTAGCAACAAGGAGGGCTCGTCTTGATCGAATTCAGACGTGTGACCAAGACTTATTCGACCGGAACCACGGCCCTTCGTGACGTCTCTTTTACGATCGAGAACGGGGAATTTGTCTTCATTATCGGCCGCAGTGGCGCCGGAAAATCGACTTTGATCAAGCTTTTGACTTGCGAGGAAAGACCTTCGACAGGCCAGGTCCTGATCGACAAATTTGACGTATCCAAAATCAAGCGCCGCTATGTGCCTTATTTGCGGCGCAACATTGGCATGGTGTTCCAGGATTTCCGCCTGATCCACACCAAGTCCGTCTTCCAGAACGTGGCCTTTGCGATGGAGATCGTCGGCTCATCGAGCAAGGCGATCAAGCGTAGGGTGCCGATTGTGCTGTCCATTGTCGGACTGCGCGACAAAGCCCTCGTCCGGCCCAGGATGCTGTCCGGCGGTGAGCAGCAGCGCGTGGCCATTGCCCGGGCCATGGTCAACAACCCGATGCTGCTCCTGGCCGATGAACCGACTGGCAATCTGGACCCGACCAATTCCGAGGCGATCATGGCCCTTCTGGAGCAGATCAACCGCAGCGGTACGACCATCATCATCTGCACCCACGACCGCGACCTGGTCGACCGGATGAAAAAGCGCGTGATCGAGATCGACGATGGCAACCTGGTCCGTGACGACTGCCAGGGCGGTTATGCCCAGACCAATCCAGCCTGCCCGGCTTATCAAAGTCAAACGGAAAGGCCGGCCGAAACACTACCCCGGTCGGAAGCGGTCTCATGAGGACAACCTTGCTGCGCCATTCCCTCTCAGAGGGTTTCAATAACCTGGTCCGCCATCCCCTGGTGACCCTGGCTTCGATCACGACCATCGCCCTGATGCTGTTCCTGCTCGGGGCATTCACCTTGTTTTCGGCCAACGCCCGCCAGATGATGGCCCGGGCAGGCGAACAGCCACCGGTCGAGATCACACTCGAGATCGACGTGACAGAGGATGAGATCGCTGTCATCGAGGCCGATCTGGCCGGGGATCCGAACATCCTCGCGTATACATTGTTCACCCCCGAGCAAAACTTCGAGACCTTCAAGGCCAACCTGGGCAAGGATGAGCTGTTCTCTGATTTTTCGGCTGACTACATCCCGCATACGTTTGCCATCCGCCTGCATGATCCTGCCAAAAGCGAAGACTTCAAGTCCCATATGGAAGGGCTGCCCGGTGTCCGCAAAGTGGACCTGGAGCTCAAGGTGATGCAATTCTTGAGCAAAGCCATCGTCTGGGTCAATTATGCGACCCTGACCGCCTTCGCCGTCCTCGGCGTCGTGGCGTTTTTCATCATAGCCAATATGGTCCGGGTGGCTGTTTTTGCCCGCGGCGATGAAATCAACATCATGAAATATGTCGGTGCCACCAATTGGTACATCCGTATCCCCTACATTCTGGAGGGGGCGGTGACCGGCCTGCTCGGCGGTGGCCTGGCCTGGCTGTCGGCCTATGTCATCTATGCACGCCTGTATGAGACTGTTGCAGCCAACACACTGCCAACGGATGTCCTGGCCATGATTGTGCCATCTGAACTGGCATCCATGGTTTTGCTGCTGAATGTGGGCCTGGGGATTGGTATCGGGGCCGTGGGCAGCGCCGTCTCAGTCCGGCGCTACATCAAGGTTTGAAGGGGGCCGCACGTGATGACTCATTCATTCACCCGGACAGATCGATCCGTACTCGTTCGGACCATCAGCCTGCTTGTGATCCTGGCCCTGGTCCTGGCCTTGCTGCCCTGGCAGCCGGAAACTGCTGTTCTTGCAGCCACCACCAAGGAGCAGCTCGATGCTGCCGTAGCCCAGCAAAGTTCGATCGCCAGGAAACTCGACCAGATCGAAAAGCAGCGTGACAAGCTCAGCAAGGAAAAACTCGATCTGACAGGTGACCTGGCCTGGCTGAAAACCCGGACCAAGCAGCAGCAATCCCTCTATGAAGAGAAGACCAACCAGCTTCAGGCTGCCCTTGAGGCACTCAATGAGGCGTATCAGGCATATATCGCAGCTGAACAACGACTGACCGACAAACGGGCCCAGTATGTCGAGCGTTTGCAAGTCATGTACGAGCATCAGCAGCACTCCATGCTGGAGATGTTCCTCGACTCGAAAAGCATCCAGGGCTTTTTCACGACCCTCCAGATCATGTCGATTGTCGAAGACACAGACGAACAGATGATTGAAGATCTGCAGGATGCCAAGGACGAGGCCACACTGGCCAGAAACAATGCCGACCAGAAAGCCCAGGAAATGAAAGCCGTTGTCGAACAAGTCGAGGCTGACCTGGCCAAGATCAAATCAGATGCGGCTGCGGTCGCGACCGATCTCAAGGAAGTCCAGGCCGATCTGGCCGCCCAGGAAAAGGCCGAGGATGAGCTGAACAAGGTTGCAGAACGGATCAGCTCTGACATCTACCAGTTGCAGCTGAAACTGGCTGCAGAAAACGAAGCGCGCAAGAAGGGCGGCAGTTGGACGTGGCCAGTACCGGGACATACCAAGATCACATCCGCCTTTGGCTGGCGCATCCACCCCGTGTATCGCTACAAGAAATTCCATTCCGGGATCGATATTGCTGCTCCGCTCGGGACCAAGGTGGTCGCAGCCCGCTCCGGCACTGTCATTCTGGTCAGTGCGCCTGTCCAGGGCCGCAACTATGGTGGTTCAGGCTATGGCAACTACATCGTCATCGATCATGGCGATGGCAAGGCAACGTTGTATGGCCACCTCAAGCAGACCGAGGTCAAGGTAGGCGAAGAAGTCAACGCCGGCGACCGCATCGGACTGATCGGCAGCACGGGGACATCGACGGGGCCCCATCTCCATTTTGAGGTCCGAGTCAAAGGGACCACGGTCAACCCATCCGACTATGTTGGCTGACACACACCTGCAGGCTGCCGGATCCAGAGACTGGCAGCCTGGTTTTTCGACAAGGAGACTGACATGAACCAACCAGATCAAGCATCCGGATTGCCGGATGTATTCACCCAACCTAACCGCTCCAGTACGGGAAAGCCACCCAGCCATCTGGGCCGGACCATCCTGGTGATCCTGGTCACCATGGCCTTGACGTTTACCCTGACCGTCAGCGGCGGTGTTTTTGTCCTGATGCAAGCCGGTGTATCGTTGCTGCCATCCGGCAACACCGGGTCCCTCGGCATCCAGTTTGCCGGTGATGAAGAAACCCGGGCCGCGCTGGACAAGTTCAGATCGGTTTACAACACCCTGGACGAGAACTACTACAAAGACTTGACCGATGCCGAGATGCTGGCGGCCATGACCAGCGGCCTGGTCAATGAAATGGACAGTCCCTACACAATGTACCTCGATGCCGAGCAGACACAGCAGATTGCCGAGTCCATGAGTGGCAACTACGTTGGTATCGGCGCGATTGTATCCTTCAACACCACTTTGCAGATTGAAATCACTGAAGTGATCGAAGACAGTCCCGCCGAAGCAGCCGATTTGCGCGCCGGTGACATTTTCATCGCCGTGAACGGTGAGTCCGTCGAGATGATCCAGGACATCACCCAACTGGCCATTCTGGTGCGTGGCGAAGAAGGGACGCAGGTGGAACTGGAAATGTACCGCCCGTCTGCCAATAAACGCTTCAAGATCCAGGTCGAACGACGCTCGATCACTTCGGCCAGTGTCAGCCATCGCATGCTCGACCCCATGACCGGCTATGTTCGAATCTCCGAATTTTCAACCGGCGTGGCTGACCTTTTCATCCGCGCAGTCGAGGACCTGAAGGCACAAGGCGCCCGTCATATTGTCTTTGACTTGCGCAACAACAGTGGCGGCCTCGCCAATGAAGTCATAGCGATGCTCGATTACCTGCTGCCCAAGACAGAAATTGCCCGGATTGAAGGCCGCCAGGATGGAAAGCCTTTCTCCCAGAAATGGACATCCGATGCCAGCATGGGTGTGCCGGACGACATGCGCTATGCCATGCTGATCAATGAGTTTTCAGCCAGTGCATCAGAACTGTTCACCGGCTGCCTGCGCGACCTCGACCTCGCCGAAGTGATTGGTATCCAGTCCTTTGGCAAAGGATCCGGCACACTGACCTACAATCTGGCCGACGGTTCGTCAGTCAATGTCACGAATTTCCTGTACTATCTGCCCGCAGGCTCCAGCATCGAAGGCATCGGCCTCGAGCCGGACCAGATCGTCGAACTGCCGGAGCAGGCAGCAGGAAAATCGATTCCCCAGCTGACAGCTGAGGAAGACACCCAGCTGGCTGCAGCGGTTTCCCATCTCAAATCCCTGCCTGGCGGCGTGTCCTGATCTGGTCGATGGATCACCATGTCTGACGGTTACGAGCTGCTGGCCAGCCATTATGACGATTTGCAGCAGACGGTGGATTACCCTGCCTGGGCCGATTTCATCCTGCTGCTTGACCAGCGCCACCATCAGAGAACCGGGTCTGGCGACGGCCGCGAAGGTCGTCCGATTCTCCTGGACCTGGGCTGTGGCACAGGGACATTTGCCATGCAAATGGAACAGCACGGCTACGATGTGATCGGGATCGATGATTCCGCCGCCATGCTGCAAGCTGCGCGAGAAAAGGCGCAGGAGAATGGCAGCGCAGCCTTGTTCCTTAAACAAGACATCAGCCATTTTGAGTTGTATGGCACTGTGGACCTTGCGACCTGCCTGCTGGACACTCTGAACCATCTGGTCCAGCCGGAGGCTGTGCGGCGAGTGTTTCGCCTGCTGGCCAATTACCTCAATCCAGGGGCTTTGTTCATTGCCGATGTTGGAACCCGGCGCCATTTTGCCCAGACCCGCGGCAACCGCACCATTATCCAGGACCATGAAAACCTGACCCTGGTCTGGCAAAACCATTACCGGCCGCAAAGCCGGATCTCCCGGGCCAGCCTGACCTGGTTTGCCCGCACGGACGACGGCAGCTATGAGCGATTTGACGAAGATGTGGTTGAGCGGTATTATGACCACACTTTTTTGCTGAAGGCAGCCCAGAGCGCCGGCCTGGATTATGTTGTCCGGACAGGCGAGCTGACTTTGGCACCGGTTCGTGGCTCGAGCGAACGCCAATTCTATATTTTCCGCCGGAGGATCTCCTGATGAACGACCCAGCCCCTGCGATTTCGTCCCAACCCGATGTGACTACTGGAGATTATATGGTCAGCGCCCTCGCCCTGAATGGCCAGGTCCGCGCCTTTGCCTGCCGGACCACCCTCCTGTGCCAGAAAGCACAGGCCATCCACCAGATGTCACCCGTTGCCGCAGTTGCCCTTGGCCGCTTGATGACGGGGACTTTGCTGATGGCTGAGCAGGGGTTGAAGAATGCCACAGACACGATCAGCCTGATCATCCGCAGCAATGGCCCTCTCCAGGGCATGACCGTTGTAGGCACTGGCCACCAGACGGTACGCGGTTATTGTTACCAGCCTGTGGTCGAGACGGTGCTCAAACGTCCCGGCAAGCTCGATATCGGCCAGGCTGTTGGGGAAGGGACCCTGACCGTGATCAAGGACCTGGGTCTCAAGGAACCCTATATGGGCAAAGTGGAACTGGTATCCGGTGAAATTGCCGAAGACCTCACCTATTATCTGGCGTCGTCCGAGCAGACCCCGTCCGCGGTCGGCCTCGGTGTCCTGGTCGATGCCAATGGCATCAGCCATGCCGGCGGTTTCATGGTCCAGATGTTACCCGATGCCACCGAAGAAACGATCCAATACCTGGAAACACGGTTGGGCGGATTCCCGGAGGTAACTTACTGGATGCAGGAAGGTTTCAACCCTGACCAGATCCTCGATTTGCTCTTTGGTGATCCCGACATCCAGTATTTCAGTCACAAACCATTATCTTACGTCTGCACCTGCTCACGCGAACGGATGGAAAAGAACTTGATCGCCTTGGGTGCCCGTGAGCTGGTCGATCTGGCGCAGGATCCGGAGGGTGTCAACCTCGAATGCCATTTCTGCTCCAATCACTATCGCTTTAGCCAGCAACAGATGCAAACCCTGCTTTCGGAATTGATACAACCCAGGCCGGAGTGAGCCGGACCTGGCTTTGCCGGGCCGAATAAAACACGTGAAAAAAATTGCGGAATATTGCCTGAAAGATCTTGCAATCGAGAAATGATTGTACTATATTAGTTGTTGCGCGACTTTGCCGGGCGTATTCTGTCTTGGCAATAGTTGCATAGACGATGATACCGGAGATTGCCGTCACGGCCGCTGCGGCCGCAAGGCGGGTAACTTCGGAGAAGTCAGTCCGATTCCATTGAAATTGGGCGGCAGTCATTAGACACACGCAGCGTATGCCTCGCCGGCATGGGCCCAGCGCGACAGCCTCAGATAACAAGAGGCGCGAAGACTGGGTTTTCTGTTGGAAGAGGATGAAACGCCCGGCACAGTTGATGACTGACCAGCAGCACACCAAGGAGGAACCACAGACCATGGCCGCAAACCAGAAAATCCGCATCCGTCTCAAGGCATTCGATCACCAGATCCTCGACGAGAGCGCCGAGCGCATTGTCGATACCGCCAAGCGTACCGGCGCCAGCGTATCCGGTCCGATCCCGCTGCCGACTGATAAGGAAATCATCACCATCCTGCGCTCCCCGCACAAGCACAAAGATGCCCGCGAGCAGTTCGAGATCCGCACCCACAAGCGCCTGATCGACATCCTCGCCCCCAATGCCAAGACGGTCGAAGCCCTGATGAAGCTCGAAATGCCGGCTGGCGTCAATATCGAGATCAAGCTGTAAAGCTTGTCATAGACGACAACACGACAGACCAAGCCGTGTTGTCGTTCTGGTCATGTTCACCCGGGATACGGGCGAACCAATAACCAAGGAGGTTTAGAGAATGGAAAAGTACATGCTTGGCAAAAAAGCGGGGATGACCCAGCTTTTTGACGACAAGGGCAATTCAATTCCGGTCACGGTCATTGATTGCGGTCCGCTCTTCGTCGTCCAGAACAAGACAGCCGAAAATGACGGCTACAAGGCAGTCAAGGTCGGCTACGGCGCAGTCAAGAATGCCAATCGCCCCCACAAAGGCCAGTTCGCCAAAGCGGGTGTCGAGACCAGGAAAGTCCTGCGTGAATTCAAATCCGAAGCTGACTATACCCTCGGTCAGGAAATCCGGGTCACCGACATGTTCGCCATTGGCGATGCAGTCGATATCAGCGGTGTCTCCAAGGGCAAAGGCTTTGCCGGCAACATCAAGCGCCACGGTCAGTCGGGTGGTCCGGAATCTCACGGTTCCATGTACCACCGTCGCGTTGGCTCGATGGGCCCGAACACCGATCCTGCTCGTGTTTTCAAAGGCAAGAAACTGCCTGGTCACATGGGCGCAGTCAACGTAACCGTACAGAACCTCGATGTCATGATGGTTGACGGCGAACGCAACATCATCGTCATCAAGGGCGCTGTCCCCGGACCCAAGGGCGGCCTGGTCGAGATCAAGTCGTCTGTCAAGTCCAAGTGAGATGGCGTAAAGGAGGAGCATAACAATGGCACTAGTTGATGTATACAACATGGATGGAGTCAAGACTGGCAGTCTTGAGCTGTCCGACGCCATCTTCGGCATCGAGCCGAACCAGGACGTGCTGCATCGCGCCGTTCTCAACCAGCTGGCCAATCGTCGTCAGGGCACCCACTCGACCAAGACCCGGAGCGAAGTGACCGGTGGTGGCAAGAAGCCCTATCGTCAGAAAGGCACCGGTCGTGCCCGTCAGGGTTCGTCCCGTTCCGCCCAGCATGTCGGCGGCGGCATCATTTTTGGCCCTAAACCGCGCGATTACAGCTACACCCTGCCTAAAAAGGTCCGTCGCCTGGCGATGAAGTCTGCCCTGTCATCCAAAGTGGCTGCCGGCAGCCTGGTCGTTATTGACAAGCTGGAAATGGCTGAGATCAAGACCAAGCGCATGACCGAAGTCCTCGGCAAGCTCGGCGTTGACAAGTCCGCCCTGCTCGTCACCCTGACCCGTGATGAAAAGATCGAGAAATCGGCCAGAAACATCATCGGCGTCAAAACCGCCCTGGTCAACACGATCAATGTCTTTGACATCCTCAAGTTCGACAAGTTCGTCGTGACCCAGGAAGCGATCCTCAAAGTTCAGGAGGTGTATGTTTAATGAGCACCGCACACGAGATCATCAAACGTCCGGTCATCACTGAAAAAAGCACGACCGACGCCGCTCTGGGCAAGTACACCTTCGAAGTTGCCGTCGGCGCCACCAAGACCGAAGTCAGAAAAGCTGTCGAACAGCTGTTTGACGTCAAAGTTCTGAAGGTCAACACCGCCAACTACGACGGCAAGACCAAACGCCAGGGTGTCCACGTCGGACTGACCGCCAGCTGGAAAAAAGCTGTCGTGACGATCGACACCGATCCCAAGGCTGAATCCTACCTGCAGAAGGGCGGCAAAACCGCCACAGCCGGCAAGAAGTACAAAAACACCATCGAGGAATTCGGGTTCGGCCAGTAATGCCGGGCGCCCTAGAAGAAGGAGTGAAACAAGATGGCAGTCAAAAGCTATAATCCGACTTCTCCCGCCAGAAGGCAGATGACCGTGGCTGATTTCTCGCAAATCACCGCCAAAGCGCCTGAAAAATCTCTTCTGGCTCCAAGAAGCAACACCGGTGGCCGTAACGCCTATGGCCGCATCACCGTCCGCCACCATGGTGGCGGCAACCGCCGCAAGATCCGCATCATCGACTGGAAACGCAACAAAACCGACATGAAAGCCGAAGTTGTTGCGATCGAGTATGATCCGAATCGTACCGCCAATCTGGCCCTGATCCAGTATCTCGACGGTGCCAAGGCCTACATCCTGGCTCCGGAAGGCCTCAAAATCGGCAACCATGTCGAAAGCGGCCGCCAGGCTGACATCGTGGTGGGCAATGCCCTGCCGATCGATGCCATCCCCGTCGGTACGGTGATCCACAACATCGAGCTCAAGCCTGGCAAAGGCGCCCAGATGGTCCGCACCGCCGGTGCCGGCGCCCAGCTGATGGCCAAAGACAGTGCTTATGCACAGGTCCGCCTGCCCTCTGGTGAAGTCCGCATGGTCTCGATCCTCTGCAAGGCCACCATCGGTTCTGTCGGCAACAGCGAGCACGAGAACATCAACATCGGCAAGGCTGGCCGCAAACGCCACATGGGCATCCGCCCGACCGTTCGCGGTGTTGTCATGAACCCTTGTGACCATCCGCACGGTGGTGGTGAAGGCAAGTCGCCGATCGGCCGTCCCGGCCCGGTCACGCCCTGGGGTGTTCCGACTCTCGGCAAGAAGACCCGTGACCGCAAGAAGCCTTCTGACAAGTACATTGTCAAGAGAAGGAACCAGAAGTAAGCGACAGGAGGCTTAAAAGATGAGTCGGTCTACCAAAAAAGGCTTTTTCGTTGCCGAATCGCTGATGAAAAAAATCGAAGCGATGAACGAAAAGAATGAAAAGAAAGTCATCAAGACCTGGTCTCGCGCCTCGACCGTTTTCCCGGAAATGGTCGGACACACGATTGCTGTCTATGATGGCCGCAAGCACGTGCCGGTTTACGTCACAGATGAAATGGTTGGCCACAAGCTGGGCGAGTTCGCTCCCACCCGGACCTTCAAGGGCCATGGCGGATCCGAGAAATCCTCGGGTTCCCGCTAATGACGGCCAGTAGCGAAGGGAGGAAATAATAGTGGAAAAGAAGGTTATGAGCAAGGAATACTTGCTGGAAAACCGTGAGGAAATCCTCGCAACCTACAACAAGGACGCCCGCCGTTTCCAAAAGTCGGCTCTGCTGACCAAAAAGGAAAAGAAAGTCCTCGGCATCGGCAAAGACGAAGGTCGTGCCATTGCCAAGAACATCCGTGTGACACCACGCAAAGTCAATATCGTGGTCGACCTGATCAAGGGCAAGTCCCTCGATGATGTCTACGCGATCCTGCGTTACACACCCAAGGCGGCTTCACCGGTTCTTGAAAAGCTCGTGAAATCAGCCGAGGCTAATGCTGTCAACAACAATGGCCTGTCCCGCGACGCACTCTATGTCGCTGACTGCTACGCCAATCAGGGCCCGGTGCTCAAGCGCATCATCCCCAAGGCTCGCGGCAGTGCGGCACGTATCCACAAGAGAACCAGCCATATTACGGTCGTTCTCAAGGAAAGAAATTAAGGAGGGCAGCGAATGGGCCAGAAAGTCAATCCCCACGGCTTGCGCGTTGGTGTTATCAAAGATTGGGACACCCGCTGGTACGCCGACAAGAAAGATTTCAGCAAATTCCTCGTTGAAGACAAGAAAATTCGCGATTTCGTGAAGACTGAATGCTTCAAAGCTGGCGTTTCCCGCATTGAGATCGAGCGCAAGGGCGAAGAAAAAACCCTCGTCCAGATTTCAGCCGGTAAGCCAGGCATCATCATCGGTCGCCAAGGCGCTGGTATTGATGATCTTAAGAAGAAACTTGTCGCCAAGTTCGGCCGCCAGTTCTTCATCAACATCAACGAAATCAAGTCCGTTGATACCGAAGCTCAGCTGATTGCTGAAAACATCGCCAAGCAGCTCGAGGAACGTGTGTCCTTCCGTCGTGCCATGAAGCAGGCCATGGGCCGCGCCATGAAGGGCGGAGCCAAAGGTATCAAGACTGCAGTCAGCGGCCGTCTCGGCGGTGCCGAAATCGCCCGCAGCGAACACTACCATGATGGTACGATCCCGCTGCAAACCCTGCGCGCCAACATCGAGTACGGTTTTGCCGAAGCCAAGACCACCTATGGCCGCATCGGTGTCAAAGTCTGGATCTACAAGGGTGCTGTCTATAAAGCTCCCCGCAAAGTGAAAGTAACGGAAGGAGGCGAAGCCTGATGCTGCTCCCCAAACGTGTCAAACGCAGAAAACAGCACCGCGGTCGCATGACCGGCAAAGCCACCCGTGGCAACGTCGTCGTCTACGGCGATTACGGCCTGCAGGCGATGGAGCCCGTCTGGATCACCAGTAACCAGATCGAAGCAGCTCGTATCGCGATCAACCGTTTCATCAAGCGTGGCGGTCAAGTCTGGATCAAAATCTTCCCGGACAAGCCTGTCACCTCCAAGCCCGCTGAAACCCGAATGGGTTCCGGCAAAGGCTCCCCCGAGTACTGGGTAGCTGTCGTCAAACCCGGTCGTGTCCTGTTTGAAATCGCCGGCGTCAGCGAAGAAGTCGCCCGTGAAGCCCTGCGTCTGGCCGCACACAAACTGCCGTGCCAGACCAAGTTCATCGCCCGTGAAAAGGAAGGTGACGTCAATGAAGTCCAGTGAAATCCGTGACAAATCCTTTGACGAGCTGAACAAGGAACTCGCTTCCCTGCGCGAAGAACTGTTCAAGCTCCGTTTTGCCCATGCTACCAACCAGCTCGAAAACCCCTTAAAGCTCAAAAGCGTCAAGCGGGACATCGCGCGTGTCATGACCATCCTGCGTGAGCGTGAGCTCCAGGGTTTGAAGAAGTAAGGGGGATTATCCATGAGTGATCGTAATCTCAGAAAAACAAGGGTTGGCCTGGTTGCCAGCGACAAAATGGATAAGACCATCGTCGTAGCAGTCACTGAGCATGTCCGCCACCCGCTGTACAAGAAAATCGTCAAGCGGACCTACAAGCTCAAGGCCCATGATGAAAACAACGAATGCCATATCGGAGACAAGGTCAAAGTGATGGAGACCCGCCCCTTGAGCCGCGACAAGCGCTGGAGACTGGTCGAGGTCATTGAGAAGGCCAAGTGATCCTTAACCGGTTACTGGAAGGAGGAAGACAATGATCCAGGTTCAATCTAGACTCAAATCCGCCGACAACACCGGTGCCAAAGAACTGATGTGCATCAAGGTTCTCGGAGGATCCTGGCGCAAGTACGCCAATATCGGAGACATCATCGTTTGTTCGGTCAAAGAAGCAACACCCGGTGGTGTTGTAAAGAAGGGTGAAGTCGTCAAAGCCGTTATCGTCCGCTCCAAGCGTGGCGTCCGCCGCTCCGACGGTTCCTACATCAAGTTTGACGAAAACGCAGCCGTCATCATCAAGGAAGACAAGAATCCACGCGGCACGCGTATCTTTGGGCCCATCGCCAGGGAACTTCGTGACAGGGACTACATGAAAATCCTGTCTCTGGCTCCCGAAGTCCTGTAAGGAGGCACACGTAGCATGAAAGTACATGTCAAAAAAGATGATTCCGTTTACGTGCTGTCGGGCAAAGATGCTGGCAAGACCGGCAAAGTCCTGAAAGTTTTCCCGGTCACCGGCCGGGTCATCGTTGAGGGCGTCAACATGTCCGTCAAGCACCAGAAACCGCGTGGCCGCTACCAGCAAGGTGGCATTCTCCACCAGGAAGCCCCGGTTTCCAGCTCCAACGTCATGGTCGTCTGCAGCAAATGCAAGCGTCCGAGCAAGATGGGGCACAAGGTCATGGCCAATGGTGACAAAGTCCGCGTCTGCAAGGCCTGCGGTGCCGAGATCGACACCATCGCAGCGGCCAAGAAGTAATCGGCGAGGAGGATTTAAAATGGTCAGACTGAAAGAAAAATACCAGAAAGAAGTCGCACCTGCCCTGATGACGACTTTCAAGTACAGCTCGCCGATGCAGATTCCCAAGGTTGAGAAGATTGTTCTCAACATGGGCGTCGGTGAAGTCAAGGACAACCCGAAAGCCATTGAAAATGCTGCCCGGGACATGGGCCTGATTGCCGGCCAGAGACCGGTCATCACCAAGGCCAAGAAGTCCGTTTCCGCATTCAAGCTGCGTGAAGGCATGAACATCGGCTGCAAAGTCACCTTGCGTGGCCAGAAGATGTATGAATTCCTTGACAAGCTGATCAGCGTGGCCCTGCCGCGTGTACGCGACTTTCGCGGGATCAACCCGAATTCCTTTGATGGCCATGGCAACTATGCTTTCGGCGCCAAGGAACAGCTGATTTTCCCGGAAATCGACTACGACAAAATTGACAAAATCCGCGGCATGGACATCATCATTGTCACGACCGCAAACACCGACGAAGAAGCACGCGAGCTTTTAAAACAGCTCGGCATGCCGTTTTCCAAGTAAGCGGGAGGTACGTTAAATGGCTAAGAAGTCAATGATCCTGAAACAGCAGGCAGAGCCGAAGTTCTCGACACGTGCCTACAATCGCTGCAAACTCTGTGGCCGTCCGCATGCTTACATCCGCAAGTATGGCATCTGCCGTCTGTGCTTCCGTGAACTGGCCTACAAGGGACAGATTCCCGGTGTTCGCAAGGCCAGCTGGTAAGCGTACCAGAGGAAGGAGGAAGTTACATGCAGATTACAGATACCATCGCCGATATGCTCACCCGCATCCGCAACGCCGGCACAGCCGGTCACGCGACCTGTGAAATTCCGGCGTCCAATGTCAAGAAAGCCATCGCCCAGATTCTTCTCGACGAAGGTTATATCAACAAAGTCGACCTGATTTCTGATGATACTCAGGGCAAGATCAAGATCACCCTCAAGTATGCACAAAAGAAACCGGTCATCTCGGGCATCAAGCGCATTTCCAAACCCGGCTTGCGTGTCTATGCCAATACTGAGAACCTGCCGAAAGTGCTCGGTGGTCTCGGCATCGCAATCATTTCCACATCAAAAGGCATCATGACCGACAAGAGCGCTCGCAAAGAGGGTGTCGGCGGCGAAGTTCTCGCCTATGTCTGGTAATTCAAACTAAACTCTGAAACGGAGCGGTACCCAGTGCTTTGACCCTTACGGCGCAGCATTGGGGATGCATCCTCAATCTCAAGAGCAGGAGGTCCATAACCATGTCCCGAATTGGCAGAATGCCGATCACCATTCCGGCCAACGTTGATGTCAAAGTTGAAAACAACGTTGTCACCGTCAAATCTGGTTCCACTGTCCTGACCCAGGCGATCCATCCGGATATCACCGTCACGGTTGAAGACAAGACCATCACGGTCACTCGCCCGAGTGACAACAAAGACCATCGCGCCCTGCATGGCCTTTCCCGCACCTTGGTCAACAACATGATCGTCGGTGTGTCCCAGGGCTTTACCAAGAACCTGGACATCAACGGTGTTGGTTTCAAGGCTCAGAAGCAAGGCAAGAAGCTCGTCATGAACCTGGGTTACTCCCATCCGATCGAGCTCGAAGAACCCGCTGGCATCACCATCGAAGTCCCTGCCCCGAACAAGATCATTGTCAAGGGCGCTGACAAACAGATGGTCGGTGAAACAGCGGCCAAAATCCGTGCCTTCCGTCTGCCGGATCCTTACAAGGGCAAGGGCGTCAAGTATGACTTTGAAGTTCTGCACCTGAAAGAAGGAAAAACAGGCGCCAAGGGCGGCAAAAAAGGCAAATAAGAAAGGGTGAGATGACATGATTAGCAAAACTCGCAGGAACGAGATTCGCAAGCGGAAACACGAGCGGGTGCGCAGCAAAGTCTCCGGCACGGCTGACCGTCCGAGACTGTGTGTCTTCCGCAGCCTTTCCCAGATCTATGCCCAGGTGATCGATGACACCACTGGCCGTACGCTGGTGAGCGCTTCATCCCTGGAAAAGGAAATCAAAGACAAACTGGCCTTCGCTGGTAACATCGAAGGCGCCAAAGCCGTCGGTACGCTGGTCGCCCAGCGGGCTGTGGCCAACGGCATTGAAACGGTCGTGTTCGACCGCGGTGGCTATATCTACCATGGCCGTGTCGCGGCTCTGGCAGAATCGGCTCGTGAAGCCGGACTGAAGTTCTAAGCAGGAGGAATAGCCATGCGCATTGATGCAAGCAAACTGGATCTGAAAGAAAAAGTCATCCATATCGGCCGCGTCTCCAAGACTGTCAAAGGTGGCCGCAACTTCCGTTTCGCCGCCCTCGTCATCGTTGGTGATGAGAATGGCCACGTTGGCAAAGGACTCGGCAAAGCTGCTGAAATTCCGGATGCCATCCGCAAGGGCATCGAAGATGCCAAGAAAAACCTGATCGAAGTCCCGCTCAAGGATTCCACGATCCCGCACGAAACCATCGGCCTGTATGGCGCTGGCAAAGTCCTTCTGAAGCCGGCTGTCGGTGGTACTGGCGTTATCGCTGGTGGCCCTGTCCGTGCCGTTCTCGAACTGGCCGGCATCAAGGACATCCGCACCAAGTCCCTGGGCACCAACAATCCCAACAACATGGTCAATGCGACCATCGCCGGTCTTGCCAGCCTCAAGTCACTGGAACAAGTGGCTCGTCTGCGTGGCAAATCCGTCGAAGACATTCTTTAAGGAGGAGCGCGACGATGTCTAAAGTCAAGATCACGCTCACCAAGAGCACCAATAATGCAACCCATAAGCACAAGGCAACCATCCAGGCCTTGGGTCTGCGCAAGATTGGACAGACTGTGGAACTGGAATTCAATCCGGCTCTTCAGGGCATGCTCCGTCTCGTCGCTTACCTGGTCAAGGTTGAAGAAGCTTGAGGAAGGTGTAAGACTATGAAAATCAATGAATTGAAAGCCTCCCCCGGCGCTCGCCAGACCGCTTTCCGCAAAGGCCGCGGTGTTGGTACCGGCAACGGCAAAACCTCAGGCCGTGGCCACAAAGGCCAGAACGCCCGTGCCGGCGGCGGTGTCCGCCCCGGATTTGAAGGCGGCCAGATGCCCCTCTACCGTCGTCTGCCGAAACGTGGATTCAACAACAAGCGTTTCGCCCTGGCCTACATCGAAGTCAGCCTCTCGTCCCTGAACAAGTTTGACGACGGTGCCGTGGTCGATGTTGCAGCCATCAACGCTGCTGGCATTGCCAACGTTCCGAAGGTCAATGATGGCATCAAAATCCTCGGCAATGGCGAATTGCAAAAGAAACTGACCGTCAAGGCCAGTGCTTTCACTGCCAGTGCCAAAGAAAAGATCGAAAAAGCTGGAGGCAGCGTCGAGGAGGTCTAAAGCATGGGCAGCATGATCGAAACCCTGAAAAATGCCTTCAAGATCCCGGACCTGCGTAAAAAACTGCTATTCACGATCGGAATCCTGATCGTGTATCGTCTTGGCATCCGTGTCCCGGTCCCAGGTATCGACCAGGGGGCTTTCACTGCCCTGATCGAACGCTTTGGCCAGCTGGGTAGCTTCCTGGATATCATTTCAGGCGGTGCTTTCAAGCAAGTCTCGATCTTCGCCATGGGCATCACCCCTTATGTCAACGCCTCCATCATCATGCAGTTGCTCACCGTGGCCATCCCGGCCCTGGAGCGTCTGCAAAAAGAAGGCGAAACCGGACGCAAGAAAATCCAGCAGATGGTCCGCTACCTGACGGTCGGTCTGGCCATGATCCAGGCCATTGCCTACTGGTACGCCACCCGCATGGCTTCGTCGTCCACTCTGCCCGGTTTCCTCAACGCCATTCTGGTTGTTGTCAGCTTTACCGCTGGTACGGCCTTCATCATGTGGCTCGGGGAACAGATCAATGAAAAAGGTATCGGCAACGGTATCTCGCTGATCATCTTTGCCGGCATCATCACCGGTGGGCCCAATGCAATCAAGATGCTCTTTGGATACTTCCAGAATTGGTCAGTAACCTCAAACGTCTTTGTCTCTGTCATTGGTACTGCTGCAATCATCGCCGTCTTTGTGGTTGTCGTGGCCCTGGTCGTTTTTGTCCAGAGCGCCGAACGCCGCATTCCGGTACAGTATGCCAAGAAAGTCGTCGGTCGCAAAATGTATGGTGGCCAGAACACCTACCTGCCGATCAAAGTCAACCAGGCAGGTGTTATCCCGGTCATCTTCGCGATCTCGATCGTCTCCCTGCCGTCCACACTCGTCTCCCTGTTTGGCGGTACTGGACCGGTCGCCGAGTGGTTCATGAACTTCTCCGGTAACCCGTTCTACTACATTTTCTACGCTTTGCTGATTCTGGGCTTTACCTTCTTCTACTCCATGGTTCAGTTCAATCCGATCGAGATTGCCAACAACCTGCAGAAGAATGGTGGTTTCATCCCTGGCATTCGTCCCGGCCGGCCGACTTCGGACTTCATTGCCCGTACGGCTCGCCGCCTGAACTGGATCGATGGCCTTTTCCTGATCGTCATCGTTCTGTTCCCGGTTCTACTGTCAGCGGTGACCAAAGCTCAAGGTGTCTGGTTCGGTGGTACGGCAGTCCTGATCGTTGTCGGTGTTGCTATCGACCTCGTCAACCAGCTCGAATCCCAGATGGTCATGCGCCATTACAAGGGATTCCTCGACTAATCACAAGGGATGTCAATTTGCAAAAGGGTGTCCGGCGTAGCCCGGATGCCCTTGTTGCAAGTTACGCAGGAGGACTAGAAGACATGAGACTGATTCTACTGGGGGCACCTGGTTCAGGCAAAGGAACCATGGCGGCCGACCTCGTGCGGGAATACCAGATCCCCCACATTTCAACTGGTGATATCTTTCGCCAGAACATCAAAGCCAATACCCCGCTGGGACAGGAAGCCAACCAGTACATCCAGCAAGGTGCGCTCGTCCCTGATACCCTGACCATCGCCATGGTGGCAGACCGCCTGGAGCAGGCAGATTGCCAGCGTGGATTCCTGCTCGATGGCTTTCCGCGTACCGTAGCTCAGGCTGAAGCGTTGACCGAACTTTTGGCTAAGCGCCAGATCGCGCTCAATGCTGTCATTGAATTGGAACTTTCAGACGAATCAATCCTTTCCCGGCTTACCGGCCGGCGCGTCTGTTCATCTTGTGGCCGGACTTACAACACCGATTCATGCCGCCCGCAAAAAGAAGGCATCTGTGATGTTTGCGGGGGTGCTTTGTACCAGCGGGATGATGATAAACCGGAAACCATCCGGCAACGCCTGGCTCATTATTATCATTTGACCTTGCCGCTGTCGGATTATTACGAACAAAAGAAGCTGCTGGTCCGGATCAATAATGAAGGTGAAGTCGGATCCTCCTTGCCGGCTGTCCTGTCTGCCCTGAAAGAACGGTCCTGAAACATGGTTCGCTTGAAAACCAAAGATGAATTGGCACGCATTCAAAACGCCGGAAGAATCGTCGCCCAGGTCCTGGAAGCGATGGCGCAGCTGGTTCGGCCGGGGATTTCAACTCTCGACCTGGACCGGGAAGCAGAGGCGATCATCCGCAAAGCGGGTGCAGTACCGTCTTTCAAAGGCTATGGCAAACCCCCGTTTCCAGCGACCATTTGTGCCTCCATCGATGCGGAAGTCGTCCATGGCATCCCGCTGGCCTCGAGGATCCTGCAACCAGGCGAAATCATTTCGGTCGATGTCGGTGCGTATTTTGAAGGCTACCATGCCGATGCCGCCCGGACATTTGCTGTCGGGGACATTTCGGCTGAAAAGGCAGAGCTGGTTCGGGTGACTGAAGCCGCCTTCTGGGCTGGATTCGAAAAGGCAGTTGTCGGCAACCGGCTGGGTGATATTTCGGCAGCCGTCCAGAGGATGGCCGAATCACACGGCTACGGTGTCGTCCGCGAGCTGACCGGCCATGGCGTCGGTCGCAATCTGCACGAAGATCCGGACTTGCCCAATTTCGGCCATGCCGGTCGCGGGATGCGCCTGGATGAAGGTCTCGTCCTGGCCATGGAACCGATGATCACCCTGGGCAGCCGGCACATCGCCATGCTCGAAGATGGCTGGACGATCGTCACCACGGACCGCAAGCCAGCTGCGCATTATGAAAACACATTTGCCATCACTGCCGCAGGACCGGTTATCCTGACTGCGTTATGAACCAGGACATGACTGTTTTCGAAGCCATGATCACTCGCGGACTGGCTTCAGGCCAGCTCGTAATTTCAACAGCTGGGCATGATACCGGCAGAGTTTATCTGGTCATTGCAGTCACGGACCATTTTGTCTCATGCATCGACGGCAGGTTCCGCCCGCTGGACAAGCCAAAACGCAAGCGCTGGCGCCATGTCAGGCCGCTGGGACAGATCGATCCGGGCTGGACCGACAAGCTGGCAGCGCTCGGAGACCAGGGACAGAAAAACGCCTTGATCCGGAAACTGATTATTGACCATTCCGGCTGGACTTCGAAAAATCCAGCTGAATCGTAAAACCACTCACCATCCCAAGTCCTGGGCATCCGTGGCTCAGGCCGACTCTACAGGAGGAATATCCATGAGCAAGGAAGAAGCCATTGAAGTTGAGGGGATTGTCGTTGACGTCCTGCCCAATGCAGTCTTCAAGGTCCGCCTTGAAAACGGACATGAAGTGACGGCCCATATTTCCGGCAAGCTGCGCCAGCACTACATCAAGATCCTGACCGGCGATCGCGTGACGGTCGAACTGTCACCTTATGACGTCACTCGCGGCCGGATCACCTGGCGCGCCAAATAACTTTGGGAAAATGACCGCCAGATACTTGATTTATCAAATCAATCTGGTAAACTATTTTAGCATGCGCCCTCATGACGTCTATTTTTAATGCGTCAAGTGGGCAAGATCCAGGAGGAAGCCAACATGAAAGTCAGACCGTCCGTCAAACCGATCTGCGAGAAGTGCAAGGTCATCAAGCGCAAAGGCCGCGTCATGGTCATCTGCGAGGATCCCAAGCACAAGCAGAAACAGGGCTGATCCGGAGTCCGGATTAGCCAAACGTCAACCGCACGTGTTAAGGGATGCGGCTGCCGGCAGGATCTTATCAGATCCTAACGGTCATCCCGATCGTGTTTACTACATAGAGATTCGTTGAGAGCCTTTCACTTTACGGAGGTAAGAAAATGGCACGTATTGCCGGAGTTGATCTGCCGAACGATAAGCGCGTTGAGATTGCGCTTTGCTACATCTTTGGCGTCGGCAGAACACTTTCGAACAAGATTCTTACAACATGCGGCATCGATCCCGATACCCGTGTCAAGAACTTGACAGAAACTGAAGTATCCAAAATCAGGGACACCATCGAAAACGGTTTCACCGTCGAGGGTGACCTGCGGCGCGAAATCGCCTTGAATATCAAGCGCCTGACGGAAATTGGCTGCTATCGCGGCCGTCGCCACAGGATGGGCCTGCCGGTCCGCGGCCAGCGTACGAAAACCAATGCACGCACCCGCAAGGGACCGAAGCGCACCATGGCTAACAAGAAAAAGTAAGGAGGACAGAACATGGCTAAAGCGTCTGCCAAGAAAACGGCTGTTCGGCCGAAGAAAAGAGAACGCAAGAACATTGACCGTGGCTCTGCCCACATCCACTCTTCGTTCAATAACACGATTGTCACCATCACCGATCCCAATGGCAATGCCATTTCCTGGGCCAGTGCCGGTGGCATGGGCATGAAAGGTTCCCGCAAGGGCACACCGTTTGCCGCCCAGATGGCAGCTGAATCTGCTGCCAAGACCGCTGTCGACCATGGCATGCGCTCGGTCGAAGTCTTTGTCAAAGGTCCGGGTGCCGGCCGCGAAGCTGCGATCCGTTCGCTGCAGGCCGCCGGTCTTGATGTCACAATGATCAAAGACGTCACACCGATCCCGCATAATGGTTGCAGACCGCCTAAAAGAAGAAGAGTCTGATCCCGGAGGAATAGAGAATGGCTAGATATACAGAAGCAGCCTGCCGGCTCTGCCGCCGCGAAGGCGAGAAGCTTTTCCTTAAAGGGCAGCGTTGCTATACCGGCAAGTGTGCCATCGCCCGTCGGAGCTTCGCTCCCGGCCAGCATGGCCAAGGCCGCAAGAAAATTTCCGAATACGGTTCCCAGCTGCGTGAGAAGCAGAAAGCCAAGCGTTTCTATGGCGTCCTCGAGAGCCAGTTCCGCAAGACTTTCGATTCTGCCAGCCGCATGAAGGGCAAATCCGGTGAGAACCTGCTGCAACTCCTTGAACTGCGTTTTGACAATGTTGTCTACCGCATGGGTTTTGCTGCCTCCCGCGCCCAAGCCCGCCAGCTGGTCACCCATGGCCACTTCGTCATTAATGGCAAGAAGGCCAATATCCCCTCGATGACCCTCAAGGCCGGCGATACTGTCGCTGTCTGTGAATCATCCCGCAAATCACCGAAATTCCAAGATCTTGCAACCCGTCCTGTTCCGTCCTGGCTGACGTTCAATCCTGAACAGCTCAGTGGGACAGTCACCCAGATTCCGGCCCGCGGCGACGTCGACATCGATGTCCGCGAAACGCTCATCGTCGAACTTTATTCGAAATAATCTTCACCAGGCTGCCTTTGCATATGCTGCAGCCTGAGTGAATGAGCGTTGAGTCGTAATTAGGAGGAACAGAATGATTGAGATCAAAAAGCCAGTGATCGAATGTCTGGAACAGAATGAAGAACGTTCCTATGGCAAATTCGTGATCGAACCGCTCGAGCGGGGCTATGGCATCACACTGGGCAACTCCCTGCGTCGTGTACTGCTTTCCTCACTGCCCGGTGCGGCAGTGACGGCGATTCGCGTAGAGGGTGTCTTTCATGAGTTTTCAACGGTCAAGGGTGTCGTTGAAGACATGACCGAAATCATCCTCAATGTCAAAGGCATCCGGGCTGACCTCCACGTTGATGGACCGAAAACGGTCTACATCAGCACCGAGGAAGGCCGCACCGGTGTCGTGACAGCGGGCGACATTGTCCGCGATGATGAAGTCGAAGTGATGAATCCTGACCACCCGATCGCCACTTTGAATGGCGAAGGCCGCCTCTTCATGGAACTGACCTTCAACGGCGGCCGCGGCTATAATACCGCAGACCGCAACAAGTGGGTCAGCCAGCCGATTGGTGTCATTCCGATTGACTCGATATTCACACCGGTCAAAAAGGTCAACTATTCGGTCGAGAACACCCGTGTCGGACAGTTTACTGACTATGACAAGCTGACCATCGAAGTCTGGACCGATGCCACCATCGGGGCCTCCGAAGCCTTGAGCGTCGGCGCCAGCATCCTGACGGAACACCTCAATTTGTTCGTCGCCTTGACCAGCAGCGTGACCAGCACGAATTTCGCCATTAGCGATATTGACGGCAAGGCTCCGACTGTTCTCGGCACCGCGATCGAAGACCTTGACTTCTCTGTCCGCACCTATAACTGCCTCAAGCGCGCCGGCATCAATTCGATCGGCGACCTCGTAGCGCGTTCGGAAGAAGACATGATGAAAGTCAGAAACCTCGGCAAGAAATCGCTCGAGGAAGTCATCCAGAAACTCGAAGAAATGGGCCTGTCACTCGCTGCTATCGACGAGTGAAAGGACCTTTCCGATCATTAGGAGGGTATTAAAATGCCTGCACGTAGAAAACTCGGACGCGCCTATGACATGCGTCTGTCGATGTTGCGGGGGATGGTCACCACGCTGATCCTCACCGGCAAAATCGAAACCACCGAGGCTCGCGCCAAGGAAGTCAAACGGATTGCTGAACAACTGATCACCCTGGCGGTCAAGGAAAAGGACAACTTCACCACGAAGGAAATCACCGTATCCGCTGCCAAGCTTGACGGCAAGGGCAAGAAGGTCCTCAAGTCAGCCACTTCCAAAAACGGCAACAAGTATGACGTTGTCGAGCGCGAAGTGAAAAAGGAAATGGTCCAGGTAGACAGCCCGTCCCGCCTGGCCGTCCGCCGCCAGCTGATGCTCTGGTTGAACAAAAGCCACGACGAAAAAGGCAATACCGTCAATCCGGTCAATTACCTGTTCGACACGGTCGCCCCGAAATATGTCGGACGCACCGGTGGCTATGCCCGCATCATCAAGCTCGGCGCACGCCGTGGTGATGCTTCAGAGATGGCAATCCTCGAACTCCTCTGAGTTTGCTGCCCTGAAGACCTGCCACCCATTCACTAACATCTGCCTTAACGGGGACAGGACTATCCTGTTCCCGTTTTGTATTGAAGGGGATCATTTTGACCATGGACCCAGATAATCACGTCGGGCATTCACCCTTCGCCAGCATCGAGAATGTCAGCTTCTCCTACCTGCAGCATGGGCATGAACCGATCCAGGCCTTGTCACATGTTTCGCTTGATCTGAAAAAAGGCAGCCACACGGCGATCCTGGGTCGCAATGGCTCCGGAAAATCGACCCTGGCTCGCCTGATCAACGCGCTCGAACTGCCTTCTGAGGGAACCATCATCGTGTCCGGCCTCGACACCCGTGATGACCTGAGCATCTGGGAAGTCCGGCGCCAGTGCGGCATGGTATTCCAGAATCCGGACAACCAGATCGTCGGTACCACAGTCGAGGAAGATGTGGCATTCGGTCCGGAAAACCTGGGGTTCCCTCAACCTGAAATCCGGCAGGCAGTCGACAAGGCTCTGGCCCGTGTCAATTTACTGGCCATGGCTGAGCGTCCACCCCATTTGCTTTCCGGAGGACAAAAGCAGAAACTGGCCATCGCCGGCATTCTGGCGATGCAACCATCCTGCCTGATCCTGGACGAGGCAACCTCGATGCTGGATCCGGCAAGCCGGGCTGATTTCATGACGTTGGTGGCTGATTTGATCCGCGAACAAGGCCTGACCGTGATCAACATCACGCACCATATGGAAGAGGCTTTGCTGGCTGACCGCGTGGTCATCATGAACGATGGCCATGTGATTTTGTCCGGAACCCCGGCAGAGGTTTTTGACCGTGTCCAACTGGTCAAAAACCAGGGACTGGATGTGCCTGTACATGGCGAAATCCTGAACCGGATTGCTGAATTGACTGCGCAAAAGCCCAAGCCCTTTGAAAGCACTGACTGGGACACTGCCAGAAAAGCTGTGTTGAGGCTGCTCAATTCTGCCGGGAAAAGCAAACTCGAATCTTTACTCCGGGATTACGTCAGGCGCCAGGAGACAGCACGCAGCCACGCCAGCGTCGGTGAACCTGTGATCTCCGTCGAAAACCTGTCCTTTACGTATTCATCCGGTACAACCTTGGAATCCAAAGCCTTGCGCAATGTCAGCTTCGATGTCCGAAAAGGTGAACTGCTCGGCATCATCGGCCACAGTGGATCCGGCAAGTCGACGCTGATCCAGCATTTGAATGGCCTGCTGCGGACCCAGTCGGGCAAGGTGACTGTTTTGGGCCATGATGCATCACAAAACCAGGCGATCCGCCGCATCCGCCGTCATGTCGGCCTTTTGTTCCAATATCCGGAACACCAGTTGTTTGAGGAAACAGTCTACCAGGACATCGCCTTTGGCCCGCGCCGCCTGGGGCTCGATGCAGCAGAAGTTGAAAAAAGAGTGCTCTGGGCTGCGCGGATCGTCGGCTTGACGGACGAGGAGCTGGAACGTTCGCCCTTCGAGTTGTCCGGTGGCCAGCGCAGACGCGCGGCGATTGCCGGTGTCATCGCGATG
>SABL01000136.1 GCA_009928985.1 Clostridia bacterium | reverse complement strand
CGGTGCTGAAAACCCCATTTCAGACAGGCGAATCTTGGCATATCCGGCAATCTCGCGGCCCGGGAAATTCTCGATCACGAGTTCATAAAAGGGCCGGGCTTGATCGTACTGTCCCAAGGCCTGGTAGTTGCGACCACAGTAATAGGCGACTCCGCCACCGTAATAAAGGGGCTGCAGGGCGTATGCTCTCAGGTAGGAGTCCAGGGAAGTCTGGTAGTCCTTATTCTCATAGGATTGGTTGCCCTCGGCCCGCAAGGTCTCGGCAGCCTTGGCCCGCAACTGGTCAAGGGAGGTAAGGATGCTGGCGTTAAGCTCCTCGACAGTCATGGGCACAGCCGGTGAGTGCAGTGCAGGATCGAGGCTGGCACTGGCCTGGCTCATTTTGAGGAGATTTTCAGCGGCTGCGACGACGTCGGTATTGCCCAGGATCAGAGCAGCCTGGTATTCGCTGTACACTTGGGTCAAAAGGTCAGTCGGGCTGGTTGTCCCAGCAGGCTGGGAAGACTCGACCGGGGTTAACGGCACAGTCTCCGGGGTTGTTTCCGGCGTGGTCGCTGCGGCAGGCAGGCTGTGTGAGGGTGCGGTCTCTGCTTCGCTGGTCGGCGGGGCCACAAACTGGGCATAGTCCGACAGCAAATCAGCCACCCTGGGATCTTCTGCGGAAAGCGCGTCCAATCGGTCCAGCAGGTAGGTCAGTCGTTCATTTGTATTTGGGGCGGTAGCCGATGTCCGGTCGAGGATCATCCGGTAGACAAACAGTCCCAGGACTGAAACCAGAATGATGCCCAGGGAGATTCCGGCGACAAGGACCAGCCGGCGCAGTCTCTGGCCGGGCGTGGCTTCATCGGCGATGAAGGTTTCCTCCGGTTGGATGCGATCGCCATGGCGCACGACATCGAGCACTTCTTTGCGGCTGGCCATTTTGGCCTTGCCCGGTTTACGTGTTTTTTCCAGGATCGGGGATCCACTGGCGGGACGGTTCAACAGATTCACGTGGGTCGGGGCCAGCGTCTCCTGCTCGCTCTGGATCTCCGCGAGCAGGGCATCAGCCAGCTGGGCATCACTGGTCCGAAGCCCGGCCAGCCGGGAACGATTGATCAGCTCGGTGGCCGCATCAAACCGTTTCAGGTCATAAAGGCAGGTGGCATAGAGCAGTCCGGCAGGGCCAAAAAGAGGGTACTGGATGACCAGCTTGCGCAAGGCGATCTGGGCAATATCCGCACTGTCGGCGCGCAAATTGGCCAGCGCACGATTGTAGCTCGCAATGGCGGCTTCCATTTCACGTGGCGGGGCAAAGATCTCAGCTTCCTCCAATGTGAGGGGCGACAGTTTTTTCAGATGGTCCTGCCAACTCAACTAAGCGGATCCTCCCGGTCTAAACTCAGATGTTGCTTGATCCAGCTGCGGAAATGGCCAACCAGATACAGGGAGCCAAATGCACAGATGGCCGCCTGTTCTTCTGCGGCCAAATCGAGAGCATGTGAAAGCCCTTGCAAAGGATCGGCATAAGAATGGATCGTATCCGGGATATTATAACCGTAATCACCGCGGTTTTTCAATTCCGCAATCGTTTCAGCCAGACGATTGGCCGGCAAGGCCCTCGGATTGTCCGGGGTCACACAATAAATCGCACGGACCTGGAAGGTTCGGCCGCGCCAGAGTGCGTCGAGCATGGCTGGATAGTCCTTGTCCGCCAACAGGCCGACAACAAAAACGACCGGCTGGCCGGGGACAAGCAGGTCCAGTGCATCACCGAGGGCCAGGGTGCCCTGGGGATTGTGGGCACCATCGACCAGGACGAGCGACTGGCCGGGGAAAACTTCGAGGCGAGCTGGCCAGCGAGCCTTGGCGATCCCGATTGAGATGGCAGCAGGAGGTACAAGATCCTGGAGCGCCTGGATAGCCAGGGCGGCATTGAGCGGCTGGAACAGGCCCAGCAGGCGGGTCTGGTATGATTTTCCCTGGAATGAAAAAGCTTGTCCAGAGAGCTGATAGTCGGTTCGTTCGATCTGTGCCGGATGTAGCACGGTCAAAGGAGCATCCAGCTCGCGGCAGCGGTCTGTAAAGACCTGAAGGGCTGCTCTGGCTTCGGCAGGATGACCGGGATTTGCAGCAACCGGATCGTAGAGGAAAACGGGACAATGAGGTTTGATGATGCCTGCTTTTTCCGAAGCGATGGCCGGCAGCGTGTCACCGAGACGGTCCATGTGATCATATCCAATCGCCGTCAGGATCACCCGATCAGGCTTTTCAATCACATTGGTGGAATCCAGCCGGCCACCCAGACCCGTTTCCAGGACAACCCAGTCACAGGCTTGCTGCTGGAAATAGACCAAGGCAGCCGCGGTGATGAGTTCGAATTCAGTCGGGTGTTCTGCCCCATTTTCCAGCATGGTTTCGACTGCCAGACGGATCCGGGTCATGATCCGGGCAAAATCATCCGGTCCGATTTCACCGTACGCCTCATCGAAGGCCAGATGGTCCAGCCCTTCTTGTCCAGCGATGATCCGGATCCGTTCCGTGAATCGTTCGATGTAAGGGGACGTATAGAGGCCGACTTTGGCGCCACTGGCAGCCAGGATCGATGCGCAATAGCTGGATGTGGAGCCTTTGCCATTGGTGCCGGCAATATGAATCACCCGAAGGCCTGCTTCCGGATGGTCGAGCAGATCCACGAGTGCCTGCATCCGCTCGAGCCCGAGCCGGATACCAAAGGTCAGGGCCGTCTGGATGTAGGATCTGGATGCGGCATAATCCATCCTCAAAAATCCTGACCGGAGTGTTGTCCCGAATCAGCCGGATCTTGAGCTTGGTGGCGGAAAATGAAGAGCTTGCTCATCACGTAATTGCCAGCCACAACCAGGAACTGGGTGAGGACTTTGCTCACCGACAAAGACAGGCTGCCAATTGGAATTTCCAGCTGGATGCCCATCAGATTGAATAGCAAGTACATGGCCCCATATTCAAACAGCAGCGAAATCAGGATGCGCGAGCCGACAAAGCGCCGGAACTCGAGCCACATCGGTCCTTTGGAGCGGAAGACAAACCAGCGGTTGGTGAAAAAGGCAAACAACAAGGCAGCCGAAATGGCCGGTGCATTGGTCAAGTACCAACGTTCAGGGCCGAAAACCTGGCTCAGGAGCATGAACACCAATAGATTGACCAGCGTCGCCAGGACGCCGGCGATCAGGTAGGTGATGATTTCACGTTGCCAGAACAGCTTGATGATTCGTTTGATCACAGCCTAGTCCACCCGGCGGATTTTCGGCGGCCGGGGTGGCGCAGCCCGTCCAGATGCTACAGCCCGTTCGGCTGGCCGGACATAGGAAAAATAGGTCCAAGCCAGGAAAACGATCAACATCAGACTCAGAAGGCCCAGGACGATGGCAACCGCCATCCAGAGATTGAACCCAGAGGGATTGCCGGGAACCTGGCTAGCTGCCGGATCGGTCTGGCTGGCCACCGGTTCTGCCGCCTGGCTGGAGGTTTCGGTTGTAAGGGCCCCCTCCTGCTGCTCAATCAGGAGATACGGGAATATCATCTGTTTGTCCGGCTTGTAAAGGAAAAATCCCTTTTGCCCGTCGCTATCCATCAAATACAACAGATAGGTGTCTACATACGGATCTTGCGGACCGTCCAGTTCAGCCTTTTTCCAGCAATTGATCAGCTGGCCGTCGATGGTGACACTGGTCGCAGTAAAACCGGCAGGCACTTTGGCACTGGCATCGGGCCGGATGAGGACAAATTCATGGCCAGGAATGATGAAGGGGTTGTAGGCATAGACCGAGTTGAAGTTGGAATCATAGAAAAACAAATTGGCTCCGGCCGTCTCGCTGTCGAGATAGATCAGGACCAGGTCACCTTTTTGCGATTTGAAAGCTTCCATCTGGACTCCACCAATGGCGAGGGCTGTGCGGTAGAATCCGGCTGGTGTGGCCAGGGATTTGGGCAGTGGCAGGACGGTGTACGTGCCATCGGAAAATTCCAGGGCAGGGTTTTCTGCCGCAGTTGTCGTGGCCACCGGTTCTGTTGTAGTCGCAGCTGTCGTCGCCCCGGCGCCAATCACGGTCACCGCAACGGAAGTGCTGACCGGGCTTTCGGAATTGATCACGACATCAGAGGTCGAAAAAGTACCAGTGCCTTCAGCCTTGGCCCGGAAAGTCAGTTTGCAGAGCTTGCTGATGTTGGCCACACCCGTGTCGCCATAGGCGAAAACCGAAATGCTGGAACCGTTGTTATCGACGGAACTGGCCCCATTGAGGCCTGTCAAATCAGAGCCGGAAACAAAATCGAATTTTCCCGTGTCAAAGCTGACGGTCACCTGGTAGGCAGATACTGTCACAGCTGGCACGGACAAGAATGTGATCGTAACGGTCTTGCCGATTTCAGCCGATTCGGCGCTGGCCGTAACCTGGCCAATCAGGCCTTCGGCCTGGACATTCTGGACTGGAATCAGTGCGACTGCCAGGACAAGAGCCAGGAACAATGTCAGGATTCGGGGTTTTGCATTCAGGACTTGCATCGGTCCTCCGGTCATTTATTGGTTGATGGTCAATTTGTTGCGGACATGGGAGAACGCGGTCGCGACGTCCGTAATATTGACCTTGGTATTGCGGTCGGTATCAGCTGCAACCTGGCTCGGTGCGCCCAGGGTCTGCTTGTTGCGCACGTATTTGAACAACGTGGCCACGTCGGTGATGTTGATCGAACCGTCGCCATTGACATCGCCATAGACGATCGCTGTATAGCTGGCCAAAGTCTGGCTGCCAGACACAACATTGATTTTGGAGCCAGTGCCAATCTGGGCTGAACTGCTTAATGTCTTGCCGGACGGGCTGATGATCGTCAGGGTCGCGCCCGTCGGTACCGATACTTTGCTGGAAAGCGTCGATACGGTGTTCAGTTTTTTATCGGGATCCAGGCCGGTGATTGTACTGCCGGAAATGGAGTAGACCGTGCTCTGGATCGATCCAGTGACCACGCCGGAATCACCGCCACCTCCACCGCCACCTCCGCCACCACTGGTGGTTGTCGGAGCGGTTGTTGCGGTTGTGGTTTCAGTCGGTGGAGTAGTCACCACTGGCGCGGTCAAGGTCGGCATCACAGCTGGCAGATAGGTGGTGGTTGGAGCCGGTGCTGGTGTCGGGGTGGGTGTCGGGGTG
>SABL01000135.1 GCA_009928985.1 Clostridia bacterium | reverse complement strand
CTTGGCGCGAAGGGTGGATCCAAATCTGGAATTTTCCAGATTTGGGGTCGGCGCACTTGCAGGGAAAATCTCTGATGATCCCGCGGGCCTTAGAGCCGCTAGGTCTTCATGGTGCACCAGAAATCTTCCACTTTAGTGCTCCGACATAGAGTTGGAAATTTCCGCCGCTACGTCGGAGCACTTTTGGGGAAAGTCCAGTCTCAGATCCGCGAAGCATACAGCCGCAGTCGTCTTCGCGCCCCCCGGAGTTGTTGCCGTTTTGGTGCGCCGACCCCAATAACGGAAGTTTCCTTCCATGGTGCCAGACTTGGCGCGAAGGGTGGCCCAGTTTCGTGAAAATAGAGGTTACTATGTTTTGTCCACCTAAATTTCCGGTACATGCCGAATCATACGTGGCAGCTCTTCTCAATCAATGAAATGACAGGATGAAAAGAACCCTGGCGCCATATCGGGGTGCCAGGGTTCTGCGTTGATCTGATTGGTTCCGCCTGCGGCGAGATCTGGTGAGGCTTTACTCGGTGACGAGCTCAAAGCCAGCGTTGGTCCAGCCCATTGGTGCATTACTCGGCATGCCGGCACCACCATTGAGGGAGACGGCGTCATAGCCGCGGAGGCGCATGGCGGCGACGACCTGGCCAGCAGTCTGACCGGTGTAGCAGTAGACGACGACTTTTTTACCCATCGGCACCTTGGCCATGGCCAGCTGGTCGATGGTGTCTTTGCCGAAGGGGACATTGACAGCGCCCGGGATGTGGCCCTTGGCGTAGTCTTCAGCCTTGCGGACGGACAGGAGGAAGAACTCTTCCTGGTTGTCGATCATGGCCTTGAGGTCTTTTTCGGAGACTTTGTAGTTCTTGAAGCGTTCATCGGTGATGGCAGCCAGTCCGGTGTAGTAGTCGGCAACCGCTTTTGTGATGTCAGCATCGATGGTATTGGTAGCATCGGCCAGGGTGTTGGCAGTGGTTTCGGTGACAGCGGCGACGCCTTCGACCTTGGAGATGCCGAAGTTCCAGCCGAGGTTGACGCTGCGGGCCTTGATGCCGGCAACATTGAGGGTCACAACAGCCTGGCCGGCGGTCTGGCCGGTGTAGCAGTAAATCATGACGTCCTTGTCCTGCGGGATCTTGGCCAGGTTGTCGCTGATCGCAGAGCCCCAGGGCAGGTTGACGGCACCTTTGACGTGACCTTTTTCGTAGTCAGCGGCGGCACGGATGTCGAGGATGACCATATCATCACCGGCAACGACTTTGTCGATGAATTCTTTCTGGTCGATCTTGTAGATGTGCTCGGGCATTTCGCGGAAGTAGGTGTTGGTGGCATTGAAGACGGCGTTGTCAGCAACGGTCGGGTAGCCTTTGTTGGCCCAGCCCTGGGGATGGTTGGAGGGCATGCCCATGCCGCCATTGAGGGAGACGGCGTCGTAGCCGAGCAGGCGCAGGGCGGCAACGGTTTCACCCGCGGTTTGGCCGGTGTAGCAGTAGACGTGGATCTTCTGGTCCTTGGGCAGGGCGGACAGATCGTCAAGGGTGGTTTTGCCGAAGGGGATGTTGATCGCGCCTTCGATGTGGCCCTTGGCGTAGTCTTCGGCCTTGCGGACGGAGAGGATGAAGGGGTTCTTGCCGCCATCGATCAGGGCTTTGAGGGCGTCTTCGTTGATTTTGTAGTTCTTGTAGGTTTCGTCGGTGATGGCAGCCAGGCCAGCATAGTAGGCGCTGACGGCTTCCTGGACGGCCGGGTCGATCGTGCTCTTGGCATCGGCCAGTTCGTTGGTGGTGGTTTCGGTCACAGCTTCAACGCCTGCGACTTTGGAGATGCCAAAGTTCCAGCCGAGGTTGATGCTCTTGGCCTGGATTCCGGCGAGGTTCATCGTGATAACGGCCTGGCCGGCGGTCTGGCCGGTGTAGCAGTTGACATAGACGATCTGGTCCTGGGGCAGCTTGCTGAGGTTATCGCTGATCGCGGTTCCCCAGGGCAGATTGACGGCGCCCTTGAGGTGACCTTTTTCGTAATCGGCAGCCTGGCGAATGTCGACGATCATGAGCTTTTCGCCGGCAACGACTTTTTTCACCAGCTCAGCCTGGTCGATCTTGTAGATGTCGTCAGGCATATTGGTGAACAAGGCTTTGACGGCGCCTTCCAGCGGTGAGGCTGGGGCTTCTGTGGCTGCAGCGGTGGTGGCGGCTGTCGTCGGACCGAGGTCCATCGATGCGGGAGCTGTGGTTTCCTTGGTGCAGGCCACCGAGCTGATGGCCAGGGCAAGGATCAAGGCCAGTACGAGCAGTTTCTTCATACATTTCCTCCGATAATCTGGGGAATCCGTGGGTTATGTCCTGTGGTGTATCAGCGAACGCCTACCAGCCGTCCGGGGACGGCCGGTGTCGGCGAAACACTAAAAGAGGGGGGATCAGGATGCGCTCTGGATGCTGGGGACCGTCTGGGCGGGCTTTTCGGCCGGGGCTTCGTTAGCGGACCATTCGACCCAGGCGCCATCATAGACTTGCACATTGGTGTAGCCAGCTTCGGTCAGGACGAGCAGGGTCTGGGTGGCTCTGAAAGACGTTTTGCAGTACAGGATGATGGCGTCGTCTTTCTTCAGGCCGAGGTCATGGTAGTCCAGGCCGATGTCGCGGGCGGATTTGAAGGTGCCGTCCGAATACAGGTTGCGGGTATGGGGGTAGAGTTTGGCAGTCGGGATGGCGCCTTCCTCGTACTCAGCTGTCGAGCGGACGTCGAGGATGACGGCCGGGACGGAACCGTCGATGGCGGCTTTGACTTCATCTTTGGACGCGTAGAGGCTTTCATCCAGCGGCTGAGTCGTGTAGGTCGCAGCTGCCGGGGTGGTCGCGTCTGCGGACAGGGTCAGGCCAGCTTTCAGGATGGCCGCCTCGCCACCGTTGACAACCTTGGCGGACTCATGGCCGAAAACCTTGAGCACCCACCAGACACGGCCGGCATATACGCCCTGGTTGTTGTCATAGATGTAGACTTTGGATGTGTTGCTGATCCCGGCAGTGCCCAGGGTGGCAGCGATGGTTTCAGCCGGGGCTAAAAGACCCGGGACCGGTTCGCTGACGGAGAGCTTTTCCGGGGGCAGGCTGATCGCACCTTGCAGGTGGCCTTTGGCATAATCATCGGCCGAACGGGCATCGATGACGACTGTTTGCGGGTCCTGCATCAGCGTGGCCAGGTCGGCTGCTTCGACAATGTTGGCACTGTCGGTGTAAGCGGTCTGGTTGCAGGCGACGGTGGCCAGCAGCAGAACAACAGCCAGCAGCAGGACGACGGCCTGTTTGAATGGACGCGGCATGCGGTTTCCTCCTTGATGTTGAAGTATGAAACAGGTCAGTTTGTGGGAATTGGGAATCACACACACGTTTTGCTCCAGACTTCCACCCCAGTATATACGAATATCCGTAAACGTAGCCGGCCATAGTTCGGCTTTCGGTATGAAATATTCCGATGTACCATAAGATATAGTTATGGCCAATGGATTGCTTCTCTGGTCCTGGTCATGTCAATCTGGAAAAAACGTCCATCGAGGTCTTGTGTGCGCAATCGATTCTTGGCCAATCTGCATAGTCGCCTGGTTTTTGGCTATCTGGTGCTCTGGACAGTCCTCAATGGACTGACTTTGACCGTCTTCCCTGCTGTCCATTCGGATGAAGCCTGGCTGGCCGGTCTGGCCAAGGCCTATCTGGACCAGGGCAGTGTGATGGCGACCGAGCCATTTTTCGACTTGTTCCCCCGTCAGCCACATGCGTTCAAAATGTTGTTCCATGTTCTCCAGGCGGGTTTGATCTGGGTTTTGGGGTTCGATGTGTTTGCGGTCCGTCTGCTGAGCCTGCTGGCTGCAGTTGTCACGCTGATTCTGGTCTATCGGGGGATCGCCCGTCTGACCGCCCGGCGCGATCTGGCCCTCGGGCTCACAGTCGCACTCAGCTTGCAGCCGCTTTTTTTGACGACGGCCCATCTGGCGCGCCAGGAAAGCCTCATTCTGGCGGTCTTGGCAGCCGCATTCACAGCCGTACCCTGGATCCGGTTGCCGCGCCAGGGATTCTGCTTCGGCCTGCTGCTCGGCGGTGCGGCCCTGATCCATCCCAATGCGCTGTTTCCAGCGGCGATTGCCGGGCTGGTCTTGCTCTGGAACACCATTTACCGGCGTGTTTCGCTGAAAACGCTGCTGTTTTACGGCACCGGACTGGCCGTGGCTGGTTCGATCCTGGTGGCACTGAGCCTGGGGGTCAGCCCGGGATTTTTGCAGAATTATGCGGAATTTGGTGCCAATCTGGCGGTCGATGCGGCGCCCAATCAGCGTGGGGCCAATTTGATGCAGTTTTTGCGCCAGTTGTGGCGGCAGGACAATGGGACCTACTGGCTGCCGGACTTGCGTGGCCTGCTGGTGGCCACGCCTGTGCTGGCCGTGCTGGGCTTGGCTGCACGGGTGCGGGCGCGAGAAGAGATCGTCTTGCTGGAAAATGGCCTGCAGGGCTTGGTCGGGTTTGTTCTGGCCCTGTTTGTCATCGGCCGGTTCAATCCGACGTCGATCGTGTTTGTCCTGGTCCCGCTCGTCTGGATCTTGGGCGGGATTTTGAGTACGGGGTGGCCCAAATATTCCCGGAAAATCCTGCTTCCTCGGCTTGGACGTCTGGCACCGTTGCTGTTGGCTGTGGGGGCGATTTTGGCCGGTACGGTGGCGCTGCCGCATAATTTTGGCAGCTTTGTCAGCCAGCGGATTGGGACGGGCGAGGATCCCTATCAGGAATACAGCGCTGAAATCCAGCGCCATTTGCCGGAACATGCGATCGTGCTGGGGAATTTGAGTGCCGGGTTTGTCTTGCAGCAGACGGCAGAATCTTTCTATGATTTACGCAATTTAACCTATGTTACTAATAACATAGGACCTATAGAACATAGGTTCCAAAGTGAAAATAATGATCCAGATAACACATCAAACCACGCCCCGACGCCAAGCACGAGCGACGCCCCAGCTCCAAGCATGAGCGACGCCCCGACGCCAAGCACGAGCAACGCCCCAGCTCCGAGCATGAGCGACGCCCCCCTGTCCCGCGCAGCCGACGCGGCCGCGACCAGCCAGTCTATCGAGGCGGCTGTGGCAGCGTATCTTACAGAACGTGGCATCAATGCCGTGATCTGGTACGAGGAATATGATTTCATCTTGAGGAACCCGGACTGGTGGGTGCTGTATGAAATCCGGCCGGG
>SABL01000134.1 GCA_009928985.1 Clostridia bacterium | reverse complement strand
CTGCGGTTCCAGTGGTAACTGGCGCTGTGACACCCGGTACGAAGAAAGACCAGCTTGCGATCACGGCGATGACCAGTGCTGCGGCCAGCCCAACAGAGAGCATCCGTTTCATGGACATGAATGGTTCCTCCTTATGAATGACTGTGCGACTTGAACGAATGCGGTTAAGCACGGCATCTTCGTTCAAGGCATTTTCCTTGACAACATTTTTCAAGCGATTCATTACGATCGCCTCCTTAGTGAGTGTACTTCTAATTTTATAGAGAGGAAAAACTGACAAAAGGTTACAGACAGGCTTTTTTCAGGTGAACATTTTTTTCAAGCGCTCGAGGGCGCGGTAGTAGCGGAGTTTGACGGCGCTTTCGCGCTGGCCAAGTTGCTCGGCAATTTCGCGGAAGGTCAGGTCAAAGCGCAGGTGAGCCACAATGACTTGCTGCTGGGCCGTCGTGAGGCGGCGGATGCCGAGCCAGAGTTCCTGGCTGTCGATCTGGTCGAAAAAGCGATGAAGGGACTCAGGATCGTCTGGCAATGTCTCGGACAGGTGGTTTTGTTCATCATCAAAGGAAATCAGGGCCTGGCGTTCCTTGTACAAGCGTCCGAGTCCGTGATTGGCCATGCGGACCAGATAGGCATAAGGGTTGTCCGGCTCGGCGTGGCCGCGCTGGACGATGTGCTGGAAATAGTCGACATAGACGGCTGCAACGATGTCTTCCGTGTCGCTGATATTGCCCGCTTTGAACAAGACGTACTGGCTCAGGCGCCGGAACGTCTGGTGGTAGAGGAGTTCAAATTGCTCTGTGGCAGCATCTTGGCTCATAGCTTGATTATAACGGATGTTCCATTCTTCTGGATGTGCGGGGACCAGGTGGAATAAAAAAAGCTGCCCCGTCTGGACGAGGCAGCTGTCATGATTGACTGATGCGGTCGCTTATTTGTCGGAACGATACTTCATCATGAAGTCGAGCACGCGGACGCGGTCTTCCGGATCTTCGCATTCGAATTCGATTTCCTTGAGGGAAGCGACTTCGAGGACCTTGGCGAAACCGATCAGGGCGGAGAGCATGCTGTTGGTGACGATGCGGTCGCCGTCTTCGGTAATGATGGTGACGGTGCCTTTGCAGGACTGGATCAGCTTGGAGAATGAATCGACGTCAACATTGAAAACTTTCATTTGATTGACCTTCCTTTACGTATTATTATCTTGAAAACGTTTGTTGTTCTGGATCTATCTTGTTATATTCCACAGATTTTGTCAAGAGATCTTGTGCGACATCACCATCCTTTCGCACAATTTCGACAGAATGTCGAAATTGTGTTCGTGTGTCATTCGATTAATTGATAATGTCGCAAGGCGTTGGCAATACCATGATCGGCAGGAGAATCGGTCAGGTGGCTGGAGAGTTCGATCAGGCGGCTCCGGCTGCCTCCCATGGCGATGCCAAAGTCGGCTGCCTTGAGCATGTCGAGGTCGTTGAAGCTGTCGCCAAAGGCAAAAACCCTGGCATCGGGCTGGTCCAGGAAGGTTTTGACCTGATCCATCCCCGTCGCTTTGCTAAATCCCTTGGGAATGACCTCGCCGTGGTCTTCGCGATGGACAATCAAGTCAAACTGGCTTCTGAGGATGGGTTCAAGCTGGTCAAATTGGCTGTGCCGGTGGATCAGATAGCTGAATTTATTAACCCTGAGCGGGTTGGCTTCACGGAAATCGGCAAAAAGGCCTGGCCAGCCGGGATATTCAGCCAGGAATTTGCGGTAGAAGGCGGGATGGGTGACAGAGTCCAGGTAGACATGGTCAGGGCCTTCCAGCCAGAAATCGATCCGGTTTTTGATCAGAAGATCAATGATCCATCTAAGCTGGTCTTCCGGGATCAGGATGTTTTCCAGCGTCTGGTCACCGACTGTGATGTGAGTGCCACAGGAAGCCACAATGCCGTCAAATCCGATGGCCTGGATATCCTCGCTGACCATGGCCATGCAACGCCCGGTATTGATAAACGCCAGATGTCCGTTTGCCCGAAGCTGGGCGATAGCCTGGACAGCGGAATCTGGCACCTGCTGCTGGCGATCCAGCAGAGTGCCATCAATATCAAAAAAGACCAGGGCCTGGTTGGTTTGCATGGATCCTTGCACCTCTTTACACCTCATATAGACACGTTTCAAGACGGTTGTCCTGTTCGCAGGATACAGTCTTTGCTAAAATCAACACCAGAATGACCCTGCCGGAGGTATTGTACATGACACCACGCATTGATGAAACCCGCTGCATTGGCTGCGGCCTCTGTGCTCAATTATGTCCTGACCTGTTTGCCATCGATCCACGACAGGTTGCCATCGTTTCGGGCGCAGCTGACTCAAGTGAATCGATTGAACGGCTGGAAGCCGCCATTGACTACTGTCCAGTCCAGGCAATCTCGACTTAAACCGGCTGGCAGTTCGGGCAAAACACGGTCGTGCGGCCAGCCAGCCTGGTTTTTGCGAGGGGTGTGCCACACTGAGTGCAAGGTTGGCCAGTCCGGCCATAGACTTGCAGCTGATATTGGAAAGATCCGCGGACATTCAGGGCATCGACATAATCCTTGACCGAAGTGCCGCGGGCATTCACGGCGGCCCTCAGGATTTTCTGCATGCAAGCCAGCAAATTTTCTGCTTCTTGGGATGACAACGAACCGGACAGGCGCTGCGGGTTGATACCGGACAAGAACAGGGTTTCATCCACATAGATGTTTCCCAGCCCGGCCACGACCGTCTGGGATAGCAAGGCAGCTTTGAGATTGGTGCGACTGTGTCGTGCCAGGCGCAGGCGCAGGGTTTCACTGTCCAGCTCGGGATCCAGAGGCTCTGGGCCGAGCGAAGCCAAACCGGCAATCTGGCTTGCCTGATCGGGGCGCAGCAGCCAGATGCGGCCAAAGCGGCGGGTGTCGTGAAAAACCAGCCAGATCCTGCCTGACTCAGGTTTTTCCAGGCTGATGACAATGTGATCGTGCTTGACCATTGCTGGTGGTTGATCTTTGTATTTGAATTGGCCGGTCATGCGCAAATGGGCAATCAGGAGCAGATCCGGACCCAAGTCCAGGAGCAGGTATTTGCCACGTCGCCTGAGTCCAGTCACTGTGCTGCCGCTAGCGGCTTCGGGATGGCCAGTCCAGTTGTACAAGACGCCAGCTGTCAGCTCGCGGATCTCCAGAATCCGTGCCCCCAGGATCAGGGGCTCCAGACTGATGCGGACAGTTTCAACTTCCGGTAGTTCAGGCATGGGAATTATCAGGACTAGGCTGGGCCGCAGGGCCAACTTGCTCGAGGTCAGAAAGCCACAGCCTGGCCTGGGCGTCACTGGGCATGCGCCAGTCTCCGCGTGGTGACAAGGTGACACTGCCGACCTTGGGTCCGTCCGGCAGACAGGAACGCTTGAATTGCTGGGCGAAAAAGCGCCGGATGAAAATCGTCAGCCAGCGATGGATCGTGGCAGCATCATAGCTTCCAGTGAAGGCCAGGCAAGCCAGACGGTAGATCTTGTGCGGTGCAAAGCCGAACCGGACCAGGTAGTACAGGAAGAAATCATGCAATTCATAAGGTCCGACGATGTGTTCCGTCTGCTGGGCGATCTGGCCGTCCTTGGGTGGCAGCAGCTCGGGGCTGACTGGTGTGTCGAGAATGTCGAGCAGGACCGTCGACAAGGCTGGTTCGGACTGGCCGGCAGCGTGGCGGACCAGATGGCGGACCAGTGTTTTCGGGACGGAGCTGTTGACTGCGTACATGGACATATGGTCGCCGTTGTAGGTTGCCCAGCCCAGGGCCAGCTCGGACAGGTCGCCGGTGCCGATGACCAGGCCGCCGGTCTGGTTGGCGATGTCCATCAGGATCTGGGTCCGTTCGCGGGCCTGGGAATTTTCAAAGGTGACATCATGCAGATCTGCTGGATGGCCGATATCGGCGAAATGCTGGCTGACCGCCGCGCGGATCGGAATTTCGCGCAGGGTCGTCTCCAGGCTCCTGGCCAGATGGAGCGCATTGCTGTAGGTGCGGTCGGTTGTGCCAAAGCCTGGCATCGTCACGGCTATGATGCCGGAGCGAGGCAGAGAAAGAGCATCGAAAGCTCTGGCTGTGACCAGAAGTGCCAGTGTGGAATCCAGACCACCAGACAGACCGATGACCGCAGACTGGCACCGGGTGTGAGCCAGGCGCTTTTTGAGGCCCTGGACCTGGATGGTCAGGATTTCTTCGCACCGTTCGGCCAGGTCGCTCTGGCTTCCAGGAACAAAAGGGTGTGATGCAAGGGCCCGCTTGAGATCGAGGGTTTTGGGTGGGTGTGAAAAGTAGACGGTGTGATGGGCGGACTGTCCTGCAGACCTCGGTCCCGGATAGGTTGTCTGGCGGCGCCGTTCGGCGTTGAGAGCAGCGACATCGACATCAGCCAGGATCATCCCCGTTGAAAAAAGCGGCGACTCGGCCAAGGTCCGGCCATTTTCACAGATCAGGCTATGTCCGGAAAACACCAGGTCGGTGGAGGATTCTCCTTCACCGGCATCGGCATAGGCATAGGCACAAAGCAGGCGGCCGGACTGGCTTTTGACCAGCAGGCGCCGGTAGTCCGCCTTGCCGATCAGCTCGTCACTGGCAGACAGGTTGACTATGACGGTGGCCCCGGCCCGGGCATGATCTTGTGAAGGCGGCGCAACCACCCAGAGGTCTTCGCAAATTTCGACGCCAACCACCAGGTCCGGGACTTCACGGCAAGCGAACAGCATGTTGCTGCCCAGGCAAACCTCCTGGCCGAACAGTTCGATGGACCTGATTTCAGGCTGGCCGGCAGAAAAATGGCGAGCCTCATAGAACTCGGAATAATTCGGGATGTTCATCTTGGGCACCAGGCCGAGCAAATGACCGCCCTGGACGACGGCGGCGACATTGTACAAGTCCGGTCCAACGGCCATGGGCAATCCGACGAAAGTCAGGACTTTCAGGCCTTTGCTGGCCGCAATCACCTGCTGCAGGGCGGTCTGGGCACCCTCGAGCAGGGTCTGGCTCAGGAACAAGTCGGAGCAGGTGTAGCCGGTCAGGACCAGCTCGGGCAAGACCAGGACAGCTACCCCTTCCCGTTCAGCCTCTTGCATCAGGGCGATGACTCTGGCGGCATTGCCAGGGCAATCGGCGACTTCAATGGCCGGTGTGGCTGTAGCCAGGCGGATGAATCCATCGTTCATGGGTTGTCCTCTTTCTCAAGGCCTCCAGCCGTGGGCTGCAGGGCAGATGGGTTGAAATCTGGTTCA
>SABL01000133.1 GCA_009928985.1 Clostridia bacterium | reverse complement strand
GACCAAAGGTGGACCTGGCGATACGTTGATGAATTTATCTGTCACGGCCTATAACACCGGCTTCGCCTTCATGAAATTCGGCAAGTCGCTGCCCTACATCCTGACCCTCTGGCTGATCATCAACATCATCAGCAAACGGCTGGTTGCGAACTGGCAGAAGGTCATGAAACAAGCCAGTGGCAACAGCTAGGGGGGAAATGAAGCATGTTTTCTGAAAACCAGTCCTTACTCTCACGCCTGATCCAGAACCTGCTCCTGATCATCTACTCCATTTTTGCCCTGTTCCCGCTGTTCTGGATGGCTCTGATCACGTTTAAAAGCGACCTGCAGATGTTCAACACGACGTTTTTCTTCACACCGACACTGGAAAACTACAGGGCTGTCCTGATCGGAACCGATTACATCAAGACCTTTATCGACAACGTGATTGTCAGCGGCGGCGCCGTCCTCGTCTCGGTCCTCGCCGGTGTGCCGGCAGCCTATGCCTTGGCCCGCTTCAACTTCAAATACAAGGAAGACCTGGCCTTCACGATCCTGTCGTTCAAATTCGCCCCGGAAATCCTGGTTATCCTGCCTCTGTTCATGATCTACCAGAAGCTGCACCTGTATGACACCTACCTCGGCCTGATCTGGGTCTACCAGCTGATCACCATGCCCCTTCTGATCTGGGTGGTCCGTGGTTATTTCGAAGACATCTCGGTCGAAGTTGAACAAGCTGCCGAGCTCGATGGCTACCCGTGGTATTCCGTCTTCTGGAAGATCCTGCTGCCCCTGATCAAGCCCGGCCTCGTTGCCTCGGCTCTCCTGGCTTTCATCTTCGCCTGGAACAGCTTCACCTTCTCCCTGCAGTTGTCTGGTTTCAATATCCAGACCGTCACCGTGGCCTCGCTGCGCTACATTGCCTCTGACACCGTCCATTACGGCCAGATGGCAGTTGCTGCGACGATTGCCGCCCTGCCGGAAGTCATCCTGGCCCTTTTGATCCAGAAACACCTCGTCCGTGGCCTGAGCTTCGGCGCAGTCAAAGGTTAAGGAGTCTCACCATGGCAAACATCGAACTGCAAAACGTCACGAAAAGCTTTGGCAAGAAAAAAGCTTTGAATGATATCTCGCTCTCTGTCCATGACAAGGAATTTTTCGTCCTCTTTGGTCCGGCAGGGGCCGGCAAGACCACCATTTTAAAGACCATTGCCGGTATCGAATTGCCGGAAAGAGGCCTGGTCAAATTCGACGGTGAAATCGTCAACCTCGTTGAACCTGCCCAGCGCAATGTCTCAATGGTTTTCGAAAACTATGCCCTCTACCCGCACATCTCAGCCTATGACAACATTGCCTCGCCGATGAGAAGCCCGCTATATAAAAAGGATGAGGACACAATCAAGGAACGCGTGATGAACGTGGCAGCCCTGATGAAGATCGATCACCTGATGGACCGTTTACCAGCCCGCATGAGCAATGGCCAGCGCCAGCGCGTCGCACTCGGCCGCTGTCTGGTGCGCGAACCGAAGGTTTTCCTGATGGACGAACCATTGGCTCACCTCGATGCCAAATTGCGCCATTTCATGCGCGCCGAGCTCAAGGAAATGCAGACAAATTTCAATACGACCACCATTTATGTCACGCACGACTACATGGAGGCGCTGAGTCTGGGCGACCGGATCGCGGTCATCAACAATGGCCAGATCGAACAGCTCGGCACGGGTGACGAGATGTACTACACCCCGGTCAATGAATTCGTCGCCCGCCTGTTCGGTGAGCCGGAAATCAATATCATTGACGCCGAATTCGTCCTCGATGGCGGCAACAAAGGTGTCCGGATTCTAAACCAGATCAAATCGTTCGACATTCCGGAAGACGTTTTTGACGCTCTGGCTGCAACCGGTAAAAAGCAGTTCCACATCGGCGTGCGGGCGATCGACCTCAGCTACAGCTTTGAGCGTCAATCGGAACACGACATCCACGGCCAGGTCTACTCGATCGAACCGATCGGCAACAAAGCCGTCCTCAATATCGATGTCAACGACACCATCCTGCGGACGGTATCGCCGCCAGACCTCAATGCCGAAATGGACTCTGACATTTTCGTCTCGGTGAACATGAAAAACGCCATGTTCTTCGATGCCGACAGTCACGAACTGGTTGTGCGCCACAACCAGGCACAGTATGCGAAGGCGGTGAAGTAAATGGCCAAACTGATTTTGAAAAATGTCTTCAAGCGGTACGATGACCGCAAAAAGAGAAAAGGTGGCAAGCTGGCTGACTTTGCCGTCAACGATCTGACGATCACCTGTTCCGATGGCGAGTTTGTTGGTATCCTCGGCCCTTCGGGCTGTGGCAAGACCACAACCCTGCGCATGGTCGCTGGGCTCGAGGAGATCACCGCTGGTGAAATCTACATCGACGATACCCTGATCAACCACCTGCATCCCAAAGACCGCGGCATTGGCCTGGCGTTCGAAGATTATGCCCTCTATCCACCGCTGACCGTCTATGACAACATCGCCTTCAATCTGCGCGCCAAGAAAATGAGCGAGGCGGATATCAAGAAGGAAGTCATGCGGATTGCGCCACTGATGAAAGTCGAAGAGCTCCTGGACATGAAACCCGCTGCCCTGAGTGGTGGCCAGAAACAGCGAGTCAACATCACCCGCGCCCTGGTCCGCCGGCCCAAACTGTTGCTTTTGGACGAACCGCTCTCTCATCTGGATGGCAAAATGCGCCAGATCCTGCGTACCGAGCTCAAGCGCCTGCACAAAGAAGTCGGCTGCACAACGATCATCGTCACCCATGACCAACTCGAGGCGATGTCCCTGGCGGATAAGATCTGCATCATGAAAGACGGTCTCCTGCAGCAATTCGGCACACCTTACGAGGTGTATGATGACCCGGTCAATGTCTTTGTCGCTGGCTTCATCGGTGAACCACCGATGAACTTGAACAAAGTCAAGATCACCGAGGAAGACAATGTCTTGTATTTCTCATTCCCGGAAAGTTCGGTCAAAATCGCTGTGCCGCCGAAATACACGAAAGTTCTCAAGACTGGCATGCACGTGACCTTGGGTATCCGCCCCAATGACTTGCTGATTACACAGGATGGTTCTCCAGTCAAAATCGCTGTTTTCGAGAACCTCGGGGACGAAAAGCGCATCGGCATCCGTATTGGCGAAGAATACCTGACCCTGATCACCAGTGATGAGACCCTTTATAAACAAGGTGATGTCATCCGGCTCCAAGTCCGGGAAGATAAGACCCACATCTTTGATATCGAGACCGGTGACAAAATCCGCGCCTGATTCCTATGAATTCCCTAAGCTGATTCACTCAAAATATTTATCAGGAGGAAAAAACCATGTCTATTCCCAAAACCATGAAAGCTCTCGTTGCATACAGCCAGACCGAATACAAGCTCGAAACCGCCTATCCTGTGCCAGAGCTCGGTGAAGGCGATGTCCTGATCAAAGTCGAAGCCTGCGGCATTTGCGCCGGCGACGCCAAAGCCCATCACGGTGCGGCCATGTTCTGGGGCGATGAAGTCCAGCCATCCTGGGTACGCACGCCCTTCATCCCGGGTCACGAATTTTTTGGCGAAGTCGTCGCCTTCGGACCCAATTTCAAAGGCGACATCGCCATCGGTGACCGTGTCGTCTCCGACCAGATCGTCCCTTGCTGGGAGTGCAAGTTCTGCAAAGACGGTCATTACTGGATGTGCCAGAAGCACGACATCTATGGCTTCCAGAAAGAAGTCAACGGTGGCATGGCCGAGTACATGAAACTGCCCAAGGGCGCCCTGATCTACAAAGTCGACAAATCCCTGCCGGTCGAGAAAGCCGCCCTGATCGAACCCTATGCCTGCTCCAAGCACGCTGTCGACCGTGGCAATGTGTCCAATGAAGATGTGGTTGTCGTCTCCGGCGCCGGCACACTCGGCCTGGGCATGATCACCTACTTGCGCATGAAGAATCCGAAAAAGCTGGTGGTCATGGACATGAAGGATGACCGTCTCGAGCTGGCGAAAAAGTTTGGCGCCGATGTCGTGATCAATCCCGGCAAGACCGATGCGGTCAAGGCTGTGATGGACATGACCGACGGCTACGGCTGCGATGTTTACATCGAAGCGACCGGCCACCCCTCCAGCGTCATCCAGGGCCTGTCCGCGATCAGAAAGCTCGGCCGTTTCGTCGAATTCTCGGTCTTCGGCGCCCCGACGACTGTCGACTGGAGCATCATCGGCGACCGCAAGGAGCTCGACCTGCTCGGTGCCCACCTTAGCCCTTACTGCTTCCAGCCCGTCATCGACTGGATCACCGAAGGCAAGCTCGCCACCGAAGGCGTCGTCACCCATCAATTCTCCCTCGACGAATGGGAAAAAGCTTTCGACATGGCTGGCCGCGGCGAAGGCTCCCTCAAAGTCGTCCTCGTCCCCTGACAGACTGATCGATCCCAACCATAGACAGCAGGCAACAGCACAAAATTAACACACTGATCCCAGGGTACCCCCTGTTGATGAGACCCCCGACATCCCCTGCCGACCGGTGCGGTGGGGGAGGTCTGGGCTGGTGTGCCGAAAAAGGGACGGGGTCCGTTTTTCGGCAAATGAAAGGAAAATATATGAAAATTGCGATTGGCTGTGATGAAGCGGCCTTTTCCTTGAAAGAGGCTATAAAGAAATTTCTGGTCGCCAAGGGTCATGAGGTGGATGACTATGGGGTCTATGATGAGACGCCGGTCTTGTACCCGGACATTGCGGTCAAGGTTTGTGAATCGATCACCAGTGGCAAAAATGAGCGCGGCGTCCTGATCTGCGGCACGGGCATCGGCATGGCGATCACCGCCAACAAAGTACCGGGTATCCGGGCGGCCGTCGGCCATGACCTGTATTCGGTCCAGCGTTCCCGCCGCAGCAATGACTGCCAGGTCCTGACCTTCGGTTCGCGCGTGATTGGCGAAAAGCTGGCCATCGAACTGCTGGAAGTCTGGATCGACTGCCAGTTTGAAGGTGGCGGATCGACTGCAAAAGTCGACAAGATCAACGAATACGAACACCGGTACTACGGCAGCTGTGGCTGACCAAATGGCTTGGAAACGGGCGATTGTCAGCAGACACCCTGCCAACATGAATCAAACGAGGTGACTCTTATGCAGAGAATTTACAACAATCCCGACATGGTTGTCGAAGATATGCTCAAGGGCTTTTTGAAGGCCCACAGCGACATCGTTGCCCCGACCCATAATCCCCGCACCATCAAATACAAACATGCACCTGTCCCGGGCAAAGTCGGCGTCGTGACCGGCGGTGGC
>SABL01000132.1 GCA_009928985.1 Clostridia bacterium | reverse complement strand
GTTCGGTGACCGCGTTGGTCTTGCCATGAGGGATCGCCACACCAAAGCCCATGCCTGTCGAATACTCTCCTTCGCGGTGCAGGACTGCATCACGATAACCAGCAACATCAGCCACCCGCCCAGCTGCGGCTGCTTTTTCAGCCAGCATCTGGATCGCTTCTGTTTTTGACTTGGCCGGTAGATTCAGGACAATCAGGTCTTCATTGATCAGCATAGGTTCCTCCATGGATTTGCCCTTCTCCAGCTCATCTGGGTTTGGGCGATGGTTTGTGATCGTTCGCTTGGGGGTTCTGGTGATTGTTTATGATTGGATATTACCACTTGTGATTGATAAATCAAGCACCATAGAGCTCAATGAATAAAAAATAGCGAATTAGCCTAAGTGATGTTTAGTTGTTTTATGCATGTTGACAATCCTTTGATGATCAAAGATGATTGGATTTCTTGGATTCGCGATTGTCATTGATCTGAAAGATTGGTTAGAATAAAGAAGTTAACGGTAGTTCTGACTATTATATTTAGTGTTTTTGACAAAGGATTCACGGTCTGGCATTTCCCCGCCCCTTGCCCTCTGCTAAAATGAAACAGACATAGGAGAAATTTTTGAAGGAGAAGTCGATATGCAACTCAAAGGTGTCAATGCTGCCCCTGGCCTGGTGATGGGCCCGTGCCTGATCCTCGAGGAGATCCACCATCCTGATTTCACCCACCATAGCATCGCAGATGATCTGGTTGAAGAAGAAAAGAACAAGGTCCGCATCGCCCTTGATCTGGCAGATCAGCAGCTGACTGCCATTCGTGACCGGGCCAGTGCTGCAGGACTTGAAGAACAAGCCGCCGTCATGGACGCCCATCTGATGATGCTGGGCGATCCGATCCTGACCGAAGGTTTCCTCACAACCGTGGAATCCGAGCACTTGCCTGCAGTCGGTTCAGTCCAGAAAGGGATCAGCGCCCAGGCTGACATCTTCGAGTCGCTGGAAGATGCTTATTTCCGCGAGAGAGCCCAGGATATCCGGGATATCGGCCGCCGCGTGGTCAACCTTCTCCTGGGGATCGAAGAACCAGACATCAGTTCGCTGCCGGAAGCCTTGATCCTGATTGCCCGGGACATCACGCCTTCGATGATGGCATCCGTTGACACGAAAAATCTGATGGGCATTGTGGCTGAAATCGGCGGCAAGACCTCGCACACCGCGATTTTGGCGAATAACATGGGTATTCCCGCCGTTCTTGGCTGTCATGATGTGGTTTCGGTTGCCAAAGCCCAGCCTTCAGGGGCCCGGATCGCTGTCGATGGCAGTTCCGGTCTGGTCCATATTGGCTTGACTGATGAGATGGCTGCAGCACTCAAGGCGGAAGCCGAGCGCCGGGCAGCTGTCAAAGCCTCTCTGGCTGTGCTCAAGGATCAGCCAACCGTGACCAAAGACGGCATCCATGTCCAGCTGGCCGCCAATGTCATGGGCCCGGGCGACGTCGAAAAAGTCCTGGCTGTCGGCGGTGAAGGCGTCGGCCTGTACCGGACCGAGTTTTTGTTCATGGACCGTGACAAGGCCCCGGATGAAGAAGAACAATATCTGGCCTACCGCACCATGATCGAGGGCCTTGGCGGCAAACCGGTCATCATTCGCACCATGGACATCGGTGGAGACAAGAGTGTCGACTACCTCAACATCGCCAAAGAGGAAAATCCTTTCCTCGGCTACCGGGCCCTGCGCATCTGCCTTGAGCGTGATGACCTGTTCCTGACTCAGTTGCGGGCGATTTTGCGCGCCGCTGTCCATGGCCAGGGCCTGGTCATGTTCCCGATGGTCTGCTCTCTCGATGAACTCCGTGCTGCCAAAGCCAAGGTGGAACAAGCCAAAGAGCAACTCAAGCTGCGCGGCGAAACCTATGCGGCAGACATCAAAGTCGGCATCATGATCGAGATTCCCTCAGCGGCCGTCATCGCTGACGTCTTGATCCAGGAAGCTGACTTCTTCTCGATCGGCAGCAATGACTTGACTCAATACACTCTGGCTGTCGACCGCATGAATGAGAAAATCAGCTACCTTTACAACAGTTTCCACCCGGCAATGCTGCGCCTGATCAAATCGGTGATCGAACCGGCCCTGGCTGCGGGAGGCGAGAAGTTTGCCGGCATGTGCGGTGAAATGGCCGGAGATCCGCGCGCGACCCTGGTCCTGCTCGGCCTCGGTCTGCAGGAATTCTCGGTCGGTCCGTCAGGCCTCCTCAGGATCAGGAAGATCATCAACAGCGTTGATTTCAGCTATGCCAAAGCTGTGGCCGACAAGGCCCTGACTCTGGGTACCGCTGCCGAGATCGAAGCTTATCTGGCGGATGCTTTGCCAAAAGACCTCAAGGTATTTTTGGTTTGAGCCTTTTGTGGACTCAGGCATATGGAGAATGGCATGATTGATTTTGACAAACTGACGGTCTGCGCGGCTGATTCGATCCTGCTCGTGATCGACGTCCAGGAGAGATTGGCCCCGGCCATCGCCCATTCCGAGTCGATTCTGGACAAAACCGGGATCCTGATTCAGGCTGCAGCTGCCCTCGACATCCCTGTCCTGGCGACCGAGCAGTATCCCAAGGGGCTTGGACCGACTGTCGAGTCAATCCGGACCCTATTTAGCCAATCGGCCAATTTTCTGGGCGTCTTCGAGAAAATTCAATTTTCCGCCTTGACGCCGGAAGTCCTGGCAGCCATTCAGGCTACTGGGCGAAATAAGGTGGTGATCGCAGGCATGGAAACCCATGTCTGCGTCTTCCAGACCGTCCGGGCTCTCCGGGCTGCAGGATTCCAGTGCTTCCTGCCCCAGGATGCAGTGGGTTCGCGAACCGACGCCAACCGGGAGAGTGGCCTGGACCTGATCCGCACCTGCGGCGCTGTCGTGACCAATGTCGAGACGCTTGTTTTCGACTGGCTCAAGCAAGCCGGGACTCCGCTTTTCAAGCAGCTTTCCAGACTGATCAAATAAAAACGCGCGGATCTGGGCTCGATAGGAAAAGATTTTAGTGGATCAAACACAAAAAACCTCGCGGACTTGAATCGAATGATCAGGCCGCGAGGTTTTTCTCTGGGCTTTGGAGCTTATTTCCCCAATCCTTCCGCCATGTCCTTGGCATTACCCATGGCTTTGTCCTTCAAGAGGGCCGCCAGCCCGTCGGTTGCCTGCATCGAACCATCCTGGAAAATCCAGAGTGCTTCACAGTCGGGCAAGCTTTCGACCAATTTGCGTCCGTCCGCATACGGCAGCAGGAAAACAGCCGTGGAGAGATAATCGGCCAGACCGCTGTCCGGTGTGACGATGGTGACAGCGCGCTGGTGGTTGGCTGGCATCAGGGTGTCCGGGTCGATCAAATGATGGTAGATGACGCCGTCGACAAGGTAATAGCGCTGGTAGTCGCCGCTGGTGACGATGGACGTGTTGTTGGTCAGGATGACATCCACGGATTGGCCTTCCGGGATCAGCATGGAGACGAAGGGATTCTGGATGCCGATCGCCCAAGTCTCACGGGCCGGGTCTGCCGGTTTGCCGATCAGGCGGACATTGCTGCCACCAGCACTGATGATTCCGGAGGTCATGCCCTGTTCGATCAGGCTCTGGGCCACGATTTCGGTGGCATAGCCTTTGGCGACGGCACCCACATCGAGCCGGACCAGTGGATCCGTCAACTCAAGGGTCGAAGCCTGGCGATCGATTTTGACGGCTGCCGGATCCATATGCTCGGCAGCTGCCTGCAAGTCGCTCAGATTTGGCACCGTGGCCTGGCCCGATTCGGCGGCTTCGCGATGATCGTGCCAGACAGCCAGGACTGAACCGAGTGATGGACTGACTTTGCCTGGCGCCAGATGGTCATTGGCGAGGTAGAATTCGATCAGGTCCAGGATCAGGGCATCGACTTGGACCGGGCCTTTTCCTGCCTGTTGATTGATCGTCATCAGGTTGTTGATGCCGGGATATTCGTGGTAAATATCAAACAGCTGATGGAGCTTTGCAAATTCAGATTCTGCCAGATCAGCCCAATGGTCAAATTCAGCCTGGCTCGAGGCATATCCGATCACCGTAATCACTGTGTCAAAACTCGAAGTGAATGAACTGGAATATTTGACCAGCGATTCCAGAGAGTCAGGCGAGGCCGTCTGGTTATCTGGCTGGGCAGTACCAGCGGAGGGCGTTGTGGCCTGGGATGCGGCACAGCTGGTCAGCAAGGTGACCGCCAGGGCCAGGACGATAAAGGATAGGCGAGCCGAAAGGGGAAGGCGTGTTTGGTTTTTCATCATTGATTTCATTCTCATTTGCTAGTCATCAAGAGTGCTTATGTAGCAGGCCTGGAAGGTTTTCAACAGGGAAAAGAACAAGGGGGTGCGGTGTGCACCCCCTTTCATTTTAGTCAGCAAAGAAAATACTTCAAGGAATCTGGAAAATTGTTACTGGGCGTTGGTGACGGCTTTTTCCAGGGCTTCGATGTAGTGGTCAGGACCAAAGGTGGAAGACGTCTTGAGGTCGACGAAGATGTTCTTGTCGCCTTCGCGGGCAGCGCCTTCGATTTCGGCCAGGGTCTTGCCTTCGAGGAATGCTTCGAGGGCGTCAGCCTGTTCCCACCACTCTTTGCCGATGGCTGAAGCTTTCTTCATGCCGTAGGCATCGCCGAGTTCGCGCTTGGTGGCACCGAGGGCCTTGAGGTCACCCGTCAGTTCGCCTTTGGCGTTGAAAGTGATGTCGTGGACGATAGCGTCCACCCAGACATCGAGGACTTTGTCACCATCGACAGCAGCGATGGCCAGGCTGGCGTACGACTGGAACTTGCCATCCTTGTCTGCAGCCGCATTGGCGCTCTTGTCACCTGTAATGACAGCACCGAATCCGAGCTTGGTGGCTGTGGTCGGAGTAGCCATTTCGGCTGCAGCAACGGCTTTCTTCAGGGCGTTGACATATTCGGTAGGACCAAAGGTGGAAGATGTCTTGAGATCGACAAAGATGCCTTTGTCGCCTTCCTTGGCAGCGGCAAGGGTCGGTGGTTCCCAAGTGAGGCCCCCGTCGCGGGAGATGCTCTGCCAGACCTGGAGGGGAGGACGATCGTGGTCCCCGGCTCCCCGGTGGTAGAGCCCGAGGTAGCTCCCGTCCTTCCGGCGGACAATGCTGGAGAAGGTCATCACGCAGGGCATGCCCAACTCGCGGACCGGGGACCAGCTCTGGCCGCCGTCCTCGCTGTAGGTCTGGGTCATGTTGGGCCGGGCGGTGAAGACGAAGAGACGCTCCTTGCCCTGGGGGTCGGTCAGGCGGTAGATGCTGGGGCAGTTCCAGGTCTTCTCCCACT
>SABL01000433.1 GCA_009928985.1 Clostridia bacterium | reverse complement strand
GAGTCTTTCCTGATCGACAAACTGGTCGGCAGCATCCGGGAGCTGATCCTCGCACCTGGATCTGAATCCTTTGAGTCGGTGACCTTCAGTGGCAATGCCGCCAGCCGACTGTCACTGGATCGCCTGAGATCGGAATTGATGACACCGCCCTTCCTGTCGCGTTGCAAGTTGATTGTGGTCCGCGGCAGCGGCTTTTTTGCCGCCTCTGAGAAGAAGACGAGTGATTCTGCTGAAACGGAATCAGAGGGCGCTGCTCCAGATGCCAAATCAGCCAAAGGTCGCCAGCAGGAACTGCTCCAGCTCATCGAACAGATGCCGGATTCTGCCTGCCTGATTTTTGTCGAAGAAAAGGTCGACCGGCGCCAGAAAGCCCTGATCCAGGCGATCGAGAAAAAGGGTGTGCTGGCAGAGATCGGCCAGGAGCAGCCGGCACTGTTGCGACAGTGGGTGGAGGTCGAGTCCCGCCAGCGCGGCTTTGCGATCGAGGCACTGGCGGCTGAGAGCCTGGTCGACCGCTGTGACAACAGCATGCAGGTCCTGTGGCAGGAAATGAACAAAATCTTCCTCTATCTTTCCTATTCTGGGCTCAAGCACATCGACCGGGCCTTGGTGGGACAGCTGTCTTTGCCGGATCTGCGCGGCAATATTTTCGACATGACCGATGCCATTTCTCGTGGCCACACATCCCGGGCCCTGGAGCTGCTCGATTTACTGCTGGGCCAGAAAGAGCCGGTGCAGCTGATTTCCTTCATGCTGGCGCGCCATTTCCGCCAGCTGATCTGTGCCAAGGATCTCGGCCGGTCTGATGCGCTGGTGCGCGAGCTGAAGGTCATGCCTTTCGTCGCCAACCGGCTCCTGCAGCAGGCCAAGCTGATGACGATCGAGCGGATGGAGCAAATCTACGGCCTGTGCTTTGCAACCGATCTGGCCGTCAAAACTGGCCAGCTGCCCGAGCGGACCGCTCTGGAAATGCTCCTGGTGACGGCTGCGTCAGCGGCCAAATCTGCCT
>SABL01000432.1 GCA_009928985.1 Clostridia bacterium | reverse complement strand
TCTCAAAAATCTTCCGCAAATCTTCTATACCCCATGCCCCCTCTTTCTGGAACCCGCTGCATTTTTTACATACCTCTCACGGAATGAGATAAAGAGCCCAATCGAGCGAATCCTTGACACACGCTTGATCCGGTGATATTATTCCACGGTGACCGTTTTACCCGGGCTGATCAAATTGCCTTTTGGGGCATGCCTAGTGGATGAGCGAGACTGATTACAGGAGGAACACGACATGTACGCTGTTATTGCAACAGGCGGCAAACAGTACCGCGTTTCGGTTGGCGATGAGATCTTTATTGAGAAACTCGCTGGCGAAGCAGGAGACGCCGTCAAATTCACTGAAGTCCTGATGGTTTCCGATGACAATGGCACCCAGGTTGGCGCGCCCACCCTCGAAGGTGCTGCTGTTGACGCCGAGATCGTCAAGCAGGGCAAGCAGAAGAAGATCATCGTCTTCAAGTACAAGGCCAAGAAGGGCTTCCGTCGCAAGAAGGGCCATCGCCAGCCTTACACCCGCGTCCGCATCAACGCCATCAACGTCTGATGGTTCCGGCAGTCTGGTTGTCCCGTAGGGAAGGCATACTGCCATTGACAAAAACTTTGATATGATGACGATCAAACTGTCCCGCACTGCATCTGGCCTGATTCGCCGTTTCACGGTGTCAGGCCACGCCGGATTTGGTCCCTATGGATCTGATATCCTCTGCGCTGGTGTTTCAGCCATCGCCCAGACGATCATCGGTTCACTCCAGGACCTGGCCGGTCTGGATCCAGACTATGTCCTGGCAGACGGCGATATTCGCTGTGAACTGCCCGATCCAGCCAGTATGCAACCGCAACAGCTGGAAGCAGCCCGGATCCTGATGGATTCCATGGCAGTAGGATGCCGGCAGATCGAGGCCAGTTATGGTACATCGTACATTCAAGTCAAAGAAGTCCGCTATCACCAAAAAGGAGGTGCAAGAGCATGATTTTAGTCAATCTGCAGCTTTTGGCTCATAAGAAGGGTG
>SABL01000431.1 GCA_009928985.1 Clostridia bacterium | reverse complement strand
TGAGATAATAGGCTGCCACGCTCGAGGTGGCTGAGGCTGCCAGCTCGAAGACCACTGAATCACCAGCCCAGACTGGCGATCCAGTATAGGTCTCTCCTTCACTCTTCATCGTGACGGTCAGGGCAGGCAACTCCGATTCGATCTTGGCAGTCAGATTTGACTCATCCGAATAGACAGGAGTGGCACTCGCACCAAAGGCTACCGCTCTGACCCGGTAATCATGCTGACCATCGCTGACCGGCACCATACCTGTCGCCGGCAAGGCTTCCCAGGCGGTTTCAGTGTCCAGGCAGTACTGCAGGGATGTGATCTCGGAGCCAAAGGGCTGGCTGTTGGCGGCCAGGACTTGGGCGGTGGCTGGATACCAGCCGTTTTGCAGTGTGCCGTCCACAGACAAAGTCGGCTGGGCCAAAGTTTTCAGGACTTTGACGGTGAAGGGCGCGCTGGTCTGGCTGATATGACCGGCGTTTGAAACCGCGCGAGCCAGATAAGTGCGATCCGTATTGCTGCTGATCGAGATCGGATCGACATAGGATGCCCAGCTGATTCCACCATCCGTGCTGAATTCATAGCGCGCGATACCGGAAAGGGCTGATGCGCCCTCGATGGATATTGTGACATCATTAGGGGTCCAATCCCCGCTTGTGTAGTTTCCGGAAGCATAGATGACTGGCGTGATCGGCTGATCTTTATCAATGATGAAAGCCTTGGTCTGCGTCGTCTGATTTTGGGCATCATCAACAGCCGTGAACAACACTGTCCCCTTGTAGGGAGGCTGGACGACAAGGGTTGCGGATGATGAGCCAAAGGTCGTCTGTGAAAGATTGGGGCCTATGGTACCATTGTCCGGATCGGCTTGCAGATCAAAGATCAATTGATCGGGATTGGAGTCCTGGGATTGGACGACGAGGTCAATGGCCCGGTCAAAGAATTCGCCGCCCAAGAGGTCCTGCAGGGACGCTTGTGGCTGATCATGGTAGCGCCACTGGACTCTCTGGATCTGCGGCGGTGTGCTGT
>SABL01000430.1 GCA_009928985.1 Clostridia bacterium | reverse complement strand
TCGTATTTACGAGTGACATTCAGGATCTGCTGGAGCTGGTCCCGGACATACCGGCCGCGTGTTTTGCGGATCCGCTGCAGGAACTGCTCGACTGGCGCAGTCTGACCCAAGGTCTGGTAGACTTCACGGAGCAAATCATCAATCTTTTCCGAATGGCTGCGCGCATGGTTACTGTTTCTGACGAGTTCGCCGGGTGTCACGGCCAGACGGTGAGAATCAATAAAAATGTCATCCGGGGTATAGATCAGCAGTTGACCGTCTTCCTCCTTGACCTTGACGTGTGTGTAATGCGTGAAGGTGCCAATCGGAACCGTGTAGCGGCTTGAATGGTAGCGGATGGTGTTGTTTTTTCGAACCGGAGTTGTTACCATTTCGGTGCAAGACTCGAGACTTGCGAGCGAGATTACCGGCTTGAGGTGGAGTTTTTCGGACCCCCATACCTCGGCCGGTATCTTTTTGGTTTCTGAATGGACTTTACCGTTACCCGTTCGTTCCAGCCAGGCGTCGGAATCCTGTGACCACTGCTCCAGACTAACAAAGGTCCGGTTCCTAGCAAAGTTGTATTTGACGTATTTGACACCAGATTCCACCAGGCCTTTACTTTCGGGATCCGATTTGCGACAAACATAAACATCTAATTTGTGCCGGTTTTTGCAGCGTTCAAATTCTTGAGTAAAGACGATGTCGCCATAATTCTCATCGACGACCATCAGGCGGTCCTGGTCAATGACCAGCTGCTCCGGGCGGCCGCCAATAGCCTGAAAACAACTTTCCAGACTGCGAACCAGATCCATGCTGGTGAAATGACGTGTCTGCCAGACCAGATACTTGTAGCGTGAATGGGCCAGGATGAAAACGACAAAATACAGCCTGATCCGCCGGGCACCATCGCGATTAGCATTGAAAAAACCAAAGTCAGCCTGCATTTGCACACCGGGCGGCAGCTCCGGGATTGAACCATGCTCTCGGCTGGCTTTCATTCGTGGCAGGTCATAGGATTTGCGTAGTTTGGCCACAAAGTC
>SABL01000429.1 GCA_009928985.1 Clostridia bacterium | reverse complement strand
GGGCAAAAGAAAATGGAAGCAACATTCGGACATTGTCAGGCATTTCGCCCCACGAAACCATCAATTTTCGTGATTTGGTCAATACTATTGCAGGTGTTTGTCTGGCACCGAATTTTGAGAACCAGGCTCCAGAGTACCCTTTTTTCTCGGTCTTGATCACTGGCTATAACCGCACCCAGGCCGCTCAGGATACCCTGAGGGCCATCGCTGGGCAGAGCCGTACCAAGCAGGCCACCGCCGTGCTGGACGCCCTGGAACTGCTCGACGGCGAGAAAATCGACCCCTACAAGTCGAAATATACCAAGTTCGTCCTTGATGTCGTCAAGGCCAAGGGGCACGGTCAGGTGGTCAATCGCAGTGAGATTATCCAGGACGACCACGGCCTTGAGTACATGAACCCAGGGGGAGCACGCCTGGAACCGGAATGGATGACTGTCTTGGTGGCGGCACTGGTGTACTCCGGCGACATAGTGCTCTCCATCCCGGGCAAGAAATTCGACGCCACCGGGCTGCAGCAGCTTGCCGCGACCGGCATGGACGAACTGGTCCGCTTCAAGCACCTGGAGCAGCCCAAGGAATGGAACTTACCCGCGCTTAAAAGTCTGTTCGAACTTTTTGGTATGCCTCCTGGTAATGCGCAGCTGGTGACTCAGGGAAATGATGAACCAGTTCAGCAACTGCAGCAGAATGTGGCTAAGATCGTCAAACGCATCGTCATGACCCAGCAGACCCTGCGCGAAGGACTTTCTTTCTGGGGCATGGACTTGCTCGCGGGCACTGACTTGGCCAGCCCGGCCAGCGGACTGGACGAAGCCAAGAACTTTTTTGAATCGCTCCAGGCTTATTCTTCACCGGGCAAGCTGAAAAATTTCCGTTACAGCGCTGCCGAAGTGCTGGTCCACGAAAAGGCCGTGAAGGCGCTCGATGAGTTGGACGCCTTGCGCGAATTCATCATGGGCCACAGCCCGACAGCGTCCTGGCTCTCCACCGCCGAGGCAGTTTTGCCTGCCGAACATGACTGGAT
>SABL01000428.1 GCA_009928985.1 Clostridia bacterium | reverse complement strand
GGCACTGGCCGCTTCGATCGCGCCCTGGTACAGCCAGGCCGGAACGCGGTCGGGCATCCGGTCGCGGATAGCCTGGAACAAAAGTTCAGGCTCAACCAGAGAGGGTCGTATCATCAGAGATTCAACCGCAGCAAAATTGGCTGCGCTGCTGGTTTCCGGCAAAGCAGGCAACTCAAAATCTGCCCGGCTGTCTTTTCTGGAAAGCGGGTCGATTTCGAATTCATCCTCGGGATTTTCACTCAGGCGGGGCCACCAGGCGGCCAGATATTTTTCTATGGCCTTGAGGTTATGGCAGTCGTTGAAAACCAGTAAAGCTTCGACGAATTCGCGGTTGACCATAACCTCAGAAGCTAATTTGTAGAGTTCTGCCGTTTCCAGCTCAAGGACATCGTGCGTATCAGCCGATGAATATCCGCTATCGGCAAGGACACGGGCCATTTCTTCCAGATTTCTGGACTCAATCAGCCGGTTGAGGCGACCAATGTCCATCAATCGCCCTTCGAGAGCGCGGATCCGGCCTGTGGCATATCCATATTGGTTGCTGTCAACAAGGGGTTTTTTACGCATGCCTGACTCCGTACCGCAGGGCTGGGGCTCAACCAGCATCCGGGAACAAGATCCCGGCTGCCAGAGCGGCCAGCTGTGGCCTTAGATTACGCACGAGCAAGTCAAACGTCAGGTTTTCCTCGATCCGGCCGCGACTCAGGATGAGCCCGCCAGAAAAAGAACCGGGCTCAGCGGAAAGCTGCCAGTCTTTACCAAGTGCGTCAACCACTTCCTGCATCAAAGACAGGTCAGCAGCATTGCTCGTCAATAGGCCTCCTGTCGCTCCAGTTGCCTGGATCATGCGAACGTACAAGTCCTTTTTTTCAGGTGCGCTGAGCTGGCCCAGCTGGCTGGTCGCCTCCAGAATGACATCGTCAATCAAGCTTTGCCGGGCCGAAAGCAGCACCCGTCGGGATTCGAGTGCGGCCTGGCTGCTGGCTCGGTTGATGATGGCTTTTGCTGCATGGACAGCCTTCTCTTCGGC
>SABL01000427.1 GCA_009928985.1 Clostridia bacterium | reverse complement strand
ATCTTGAATCGTATCGAAAAACAACCGGGTTTTATCTATGACACCTGCAAATGGCGTGATTCCGGACCACCGGCATTGGTGATAACATTGCGGCCCCAGACCGGCAGCAAACCCATCTGTTCCAAGTGCGGCGAGAGGCGGCCAGGGTACGACACCCTGCGTGTCAGGACTTTTGCCTTTGTCCCATTATGGGCCATACCGGTTTTTTTCCTCTACGCTCCACGGCGGGTGCAGTGCCCAACCTGTGGCGTCAAAGTCGAAAAGTTGCCGTGGGCTGTGGGAAAAAGCCATCTTACACTCTCTTACGCCTGGTTTCTGGCCACGTGGTGCAAGCGATTGAGCTGGAAGGAAGTGGCTGAAGTCTTTAAAACCAGTTGGGACACGGTCTTCAGGTCGGTGGAAATGGCGGTCAACTGGGGGCTCGCACATCGTGACATCGATGGGATCACTGCCATTGGCACCGATGAGATCTGCTGGCGCAAACGCAAGGACAAGTTTGTCACCCTGGTGTATCAGCTTGACCAGGGCAAAAGACGCCTGCTTTGGATCGGCCCCGACCGGACCGCCAAAACTTTCAGGGAGTTTTTCGACTGGCTCGGCACGGCAAGGTCTCGGCAATTGCGCTTTATTTGCACTGACATGTGGAAACCCTACCTGGCCGTCATTGCTGAAAAGGCAGCGGGCGCCGTCAATATCCTCGACCGGTTTCATATCATGAGTCACATGGGCAAGGCAATCGACGAGGTCAGGGCCAATGAGACCAAGGAACTGAAGAAAAACGGCAAAGAACCTCTCCTGACAAAGAGCCGTTGGTGTCTCTTGAAGCGACCCGAAAATTTGACTGGAAAACAAGTAGATCGGTTGAAGGATCTGCTCGCATACAACCTTAGAACCGTCCGCGCCTACTTGCTCAAAGAAGATTTTCAGCGGTTCTGGGACTACAGTTCTCCGGCTTGGGCCGGCAAGTTCCTTGATGCCTGGTGCACAAGAACAATGCGATCCAAAATCAAACCGATGAAGAAGGTCGCCA
>SABL01000426.1 GCA_009928985.1 Clostridia bacterium | reverse complement strand
CATCTGGACCGAGGCGGCATTGTCCTTGGCCGAACTGGTCAGGCTGACCGTCAATTCCGGAAACTGGCTCACCACCCGTACGGCGATGGTGACCGGACCTTTGGCTTTGTAGAATCAGGCGCAAAACCTACGAGAGTGAGGATTTGCCCATGCAAGACCACCGCAAAGCTGACCAAATAGCCACTGAACGGGCTGAAATGCTCGGACCGCTCCTGACACCGGGGCTGGATCCGGCCAAACGCAGCCAAATCATCCGCGAGATCAGCAACCGCTACCAGATCTCTGAGCGAAGCATACGCAGATATCTGCAGGCCTATGAGGCAGATGGCTTCATCGGGCTGCGGCCCAAGGGGCGCGACTACCATGGCAAGGCTAGCAGCGTCGACGATTATCTGGTGGATCAGGCCGTCGCTCTGCGCCGGGAGGTGCCAACCCGCAGCATCCGCCAGATCATCCGGATCCTGGAGATGGAAGGCATGGTCGCCGAAGGCCAGATCCGGCGCAGTACTCTGCAGGACCGGCTGGAAGAGCGCGGCTACAGTTCCCGACAGTTGAGGATGTACTACAGCGCCGGCGGTGCGGCTGCCCGACGCTTTGCCCATCATCACCGCAACGACTTGTGGCAGGCGGACCTCAAGTACCTGCTGGTGTTACCAGCAACAGCGACGGAAAAGTCACGCCAATTGTATGCTTCCGTGTTCATCGACGACGCTACTCGCAGCATCATGCACGCCCAGGTCTACGAAAAGCAGGACCTGTTCTGCGTCATGGACTGCTTCCGCAAAGCCGTTGAGAAGAATGGTCTGCCTGACGCGATTTTTGTGGACAATGGCTCCCAGTACATCAGCAAATCCTTCAGCCGGACCTGTGCCAAACTGGGGATCAAAAAACTCCATGCCCGGCCGAGGTCAGCCTGCTCCAAGGGAAAAATCGAGAAGTTCAACCGTTTTCTTGACAGTTTTGTGGCTGAGGTCAAGCTCAAAAACCCCAAGACAGTAGCCGAAGTCGACCACCATTTGCAGATCTGGATTCAAGAG
>SABL01000425.1 GCA_009928985.1 Clostridia bacterium | reverse complement strand
CATCTGGACCGAGGCGGCATTGTCCTTGGCCGAACTGGTCAGGCTGACCGTCAATTCCGGAAACTGGCTCACCACCCGTACGGCGATGGTGACCGGACCCTTGGCTTTGTAGAATCAGGCGCAAAACCTACGAGAGTGAGGATTTGCCCATGCAAGACCACCGCAAAGCTGACCAAATCGCTACCGAACGGGCTGAAATGCTCGGACCGCTCCTGACACCGGGGCTGGATCCGGCCAAGCGCAGCCAAATCATCCGCGAGATCAGCAACCGCTACCAGATCTCGGAGCGAAGCATACGCAGATATCTGCAGGCCTATGAGGCAGATGGCTTCATCGGGCTGCGGCCCAAGGGGCGCGACTACCATGGCAAGGCCAGCAGTGTTGACGACTATCTGGTGGATCAGGCCGTTACCCTGCGCCGGGAAGTGCCAACCCGCAGCATCCGCCAGATCATCCGGATCCTGGAGATGGAGGGCATGGTCGCCGAAGGTCAGATCCGGCGCAGCACCCTGCAGGACCGGTTGGAGGAGCGCGGCTACAGTTCCCGGCAGTTGCGGATGTACTACAGCGCCGGTGGTGCGGCTGCCCGACGCTTTGCCCATAATCACCGTAACGACTTGTGGCAGGCGGACCTCAAGTACCTGCTGGTATTACCGGCAACAGCGACGGAAAAGTCACGTCAATTGTATGCTTCCGTGTTCATCGACGATGCCACTCGCAGCATCATGCACGCCCAAGTTTACGAAAAGCAGGATCTGTTCTGCGTCATGGACTGCTTCCGCAAAGCCATCGAGAAGAGCGGTCTGCCTGATGCCGTCTTTGTCGACAATGGCTCTGTGTATATCAGCAAATCCTTCAGCCGGACCTGTGCCAAACTGGGGATCAAAAAACTCCATGCCCGGCCGAGGTCAGCCTGCTCAAAGGGAAAAATCGAAAAATTCAACCGTTTTCTTGACAGTTTTGTGGCTGAGGTCAAGCTCAAAAACCCCAAGACAGTAGCCGAAGTCGACCACCATTTGCAGATCTGGATTCAAGAG
>SABL01000031.1 GCA_009928985.1 Clostridia bacterium | reverse complement strand
GGTATAGGCCGGCAAATGGATGTGACCCGCCATGATCGAAGGCAGGCCGGCATCGATCAGCCCCTGATAGACCTTGCCGAAGGTCGCATCCCAGTCTTCGCAACTGAATGAGTTGACCGAAAACGACAAATGCTGGTCACGCTCATCAACACCGTCACCCGGGAAATGTTTGGCCGCCGGCGCGATATTGCTCTCGCGGATCCCTTTCATGTAGGCAAGGCTCATGGCCAGGACTTTGTCCGGGTCATTGGAAAATGCCCGGCTGGAGATGATCGGGTTGCGCCAGTTGTACAGAATGTCGACGATCGGGGCAAAGCTCCAGTTGCAGCCGACTGCAGCCGCTTCAACACCGGAAATCCGGCCCAGTTCATAGGCATAATTCGGATCGTTCGTTGCGGCGACTTTGACATGGTAGCCGACTTCCGTGCCGTCACGACAGGCACCATTGCCACCGGCTTCCGTATTGGCCGCAATCAAGAGCGGGATCTTGCTGTTTTCCTGCAGGATCCTGTTCTGGTCATAGACTTCTTCAGCATTGCCTGGATTGTATCGGACCGCACCGATGTGGTAGGTGTCAACAACACTTTTCAAATAGGATTCATCACGGCTGGCACCCATGTTGACAAACAGCTGGCCGATTTTTTCTTCCAGTGTCATGCCGGCAATCGTGTCCTGGACCCAGCGGATCCCTTCTTCATCAAGGAAATAAGGTTTCTGGCGCAGATCAATACCCATGGCTTTCAATCTCCTTTAAGATTAATCTGTTTAAATCATAACGCAAGGTCAAGCAGGCTCGACTCCTGATCCTTGTTGATCCTGTGGCAAAAATTGCTCATTATCCGGCCCGATAAGTGTCATATTGCCCAAAGAGACGTTTATAATAGAGTCATCGGGAGGTATCCTTCAATGGTAGACAAACAAATGATGAAAGCCCTGGTCAAAAAGTACGCAAAACCTGGCCTCTGGCTCGACAACGTTCCCGTTCCGGAAATCGGCATCAATGATGTCCTGATCAAAATCATCAAGACATCCATTTGCGGCACCGATGTCCATATCTACAACTGGGACGAATGGTCCCAGAAAACCATCCCGGTTCCCATGACCATCGGCCATGAATTTGTCGGCACGATTGCGGCGATGGGCAGCAATGTCCATGATTTTTCGATCGGTGACATCGTCTCTGGCGAAGGGCATGTCGTCTGTGGCCGTTGCCGCAATTGCCTGGCCGGCCGCCGTCACCTGTGCAGTCACACCAGCGGCGTGGGGGTCAACCGTCCCGGCGCTTTTGCCGAATATCTGTCCATTCCCGTCACCAATGTCTGGCTTTGCGACCCGAAAATCCCGCTCGACATCATCAGCTGCTTTGACCCGTTTGGCAATGCCGTGCACTCCACACTGGCGTTCAATGTCCTGGGTGAAGATGTCCTGATCACTGGCGCCGGACCGATCGGCATCATGGCTGTGGCTGTGGCCAAACATGCTGGCGCCCGGTATGTGGTCATCTCGGATGTCAACACCTACCGGCTGGAACTGGCCAAGAAAATGGGCGCGACCCTTGCGGTCGATGTGCGTTCTGAGAGCATCCAGGAGGCCATGGCGAAGCTGGACATGAAGGAAGGCTTTGACGTCGGCCTGGAAATGTCCGGAAATGGCCAGGCTTTCCGCACCATGATCGACGTCATGTGCCATGGTGGCAAAATCGCCATGCTTGGCATCCAGAAACCAGACACCATCATTGACTGGGACGAAGTCGTTTTCAACGGACTGACCATCCATGGCATTTATGGCCGGGAGATGTATGAGACCTGGTACAAGATGACAGCGATGATCCAGACCGGCCTTGATATTTCCCCAGTCATCACCCACCATTTCCACTACACCGATTTTGAGCAAGGATTTGCCGCGATGATCTCCGGCAATTCTGGTAAAGTCGTCCTGAACTGGGACTGATCAGAAAAGTTGACTTATGAACCACAAGCATCAGCGACAAGGAATCAAGGAGGATCCCATTAACCATGGACAGCAAGGCAATTGAGCTCTTTCGCACCGAAACAGAGAATATTCAGGCCAGTGGCCTCTGGAAAGAAGAACGCATCCTGGAAAGCGCCCAGGGGGCCCGGATCCAGTTTTCCGGCCGGGATAACATCCTCAATCTGTGTGCCAACAATTACCTTGGCCTCTCCAGCCATCCGGAGGTCATCCGGGCCGCCCAGGCCGCACTGGATCAGTGGGGTTATGGGCTCTCCTCTGTCCGCTTCATCTGCGGTACCCAAGCGATTCACAAGCAGCTTGAGGCTAAGCTTTCGGGCTTTCTCGGCACCGAAGACACCATCCTCTATTCCTCCTGTTTCGATGCCAACGGAGGCGTTTTCGAAGCGCTGCTTTCTGACCAGGACGCGATCATCAGCGATGAACTCAACCACGCCAGCCTGATCGACGGCATCCGTCTCTGCAAGGCCCAGCGGTTCCGCTACAGGAACAACAACATGGCTGATCTGGAAGCCCAGTTGCAGGCGGCACAGACAGCCCGGATCCGGGTCATTGTCACCGATGGCGTTTTTTCAATGGACGGAACGGTCGCTGACCTGAAATCGATCTGTGACTTGGCGGATCAATATTCCGCCCTGGTCCTGGTCGATGACAGCCATGCCGTCGGTTTCATGGGACCGACCGGCCGCGGCACGCATGAGCATGCCGGCGTCATGGGCCGGGTCGATATCCTGACCGGCACCCTGGGCAAAGCGCTCGGCGGGGCCAGCGGCGGCTATGTCAGCGGTAAAAAGGAGATCATCGACCTCCTGCGCCAGCGTTCCCGGCCCTATCTTTTTTCCAACACGCTGGCGCCAGCGATCACGGCCGCCTCGATCCGGGTGCTCGAGCTGCTCACAGAGACAACCAAGCTGCGCGACAAGCTCTTTGCCAATACCGCCTATTACCGGGAGCAGATGGCCAAAGCCGGTTTTGCCGTCGGTGACGGGATCCATCCGATTGTGCCCGTCATGCTTGGTGATGCCAATCTGGCTCAGGAGATGTCGCGGCGCATGATCGAGCGCGGTGTTTTTGTTGTCGGCTTCTTCTACCCGGTCGTGCCCCAGGGCAAGGCCCGGATTCGCACCCAGATCTCCGCCGCCCACACGCAGGCAGACCTCGATTTTGCCATCCGGACCTTTGTGGAGGTCCGGCAAGAGATGGGACTCTAATTTAAAATCTGGCCTCAGCGAAAGATCCAGGGGAAGGACAGGAAGACGAAAGCAGCCCAGGCGCCATAGGCAGGCAGATAGTGAGTAACTGCCCGCTGGATGGCCAGCGGGGCTGCTTTTTGGCGCAAGAATCGGCCATAGGCCAGGAGGATCCAAGACAGATGCCCCCCGATCAGGAGATTGACTCCGAGGACAACGATCCGGTTCGGTGTCAGGCCATACGAGGAAAGCCGGAATACAATCGAAGCCAGGGCGACGATATCAATGATCAGAGCCAGGCTGATCAAGGCAACATTCAGGAAATCTCCCGGTCGCCTTTTCTCCCCATCCGCTCTTTCCGTCAGCGAGAAAATCGTGATGGCCAGAACAACAAGGAGAATGCCATTGAAGGCGATGAGAAAATCCCGGTCCAGGAAAGGATTCCGGCCTGCTAAAACGAGCGCAACCAGATAGGCCAGCAAGGTCAAAAAGACCAGCGGACTGAATATCCGGGCGATCCAGGGAGCCATGCTTCTAGCCAGCTTGAGCTGGGTCGCGACCAGGTAAGCGGCGATCAGTGACAAGGCAGCTGCACCAAAAACGACGACATTTTCCATGTAGAACTTGGCGACATCCTGGCCTGGCAAGGCGATCTCAAATAACATCAGGGTCAGTGCGGTCAAGATCATGCCACTGATGGCAAAGGTCGCATAGACGATGGCAAATTCGCCATTGAACCGGATGTAGGCCAGGCGTGCTTCAGTTTGGCGATGGCCATTGCCCGTATAGGCCAGCCCCAGGACGACCCAGAGGAAAACGGGCAGGTGCAAGTAGGCCATGACGATGCTGTCACTTTGTTCCACAGGTAAAAGATTGAAATAAATCAGTGCTGTGCCAAGTAAACCCGTCAGGGTCACCAGCACTTTTTTGTGTGGCTTTTGGGTCATGACGAAATACGCAGCCAGAAACGGAACCACACCGAACAACACGTTGACAGGCGCGATGTCTTGTTCGATCGCAAAATAGAGCAAGACTCGCGTGCAGAGTCCGGCACAGATGGCCAGTAACAGGGCCAGGCGCAGATTGCCGGTCAGCCAGGTTGATTTTGCTTCTGGTTGGGCGTCCTGGTCATTGAGCCTTTCCTGCCAGACAGCCAGGATGATGGATTCCGGGGCTTGCGCATGAGCCTCCGGAAAGGCTCGACGAAAAGCATCCGGTTCCTGGCGGAACAGGATTTCCAGTCCATGTGGATCTTCCAGGCAGCTTTGGATTTTCTCCTTCATGTCCATGGTGTCATTCCTCCTCAGGGCGGTATTCCAGGATGTCGCCTGGCTGGCAGTCCAGTGCCTGGCAAATGGCATCGAGCGTCGTAAAGCGGATCGCCTTGGCTTTGCTGTTTTTCAAAATCGACAGGTTGGCCATCGTAATGCCGACCTTCTCGGTCAGTTCCGTGACGCTCATTTTGCGCCGGGCCAGCATGACATCGAGATGGATGAAGATCGCCATGTCACACCTCTCAGACCGTCAGGTCGACTTCGGACTTGAGCAAGATGGCATCGTTCAGGAGCCGCTCCAGGACAGCCGCGAATACCGCGATCACCAGCGAGGCAAAAATGATCAGAAGGCCGAGCACAATCAGGCCTGGAGCGTCATCGCCCTCCGCCATCAGGTACAACAAGGGGAGCTGGGCGATGTAGAGGATGCTGATCATCACAGCCGAGCGTTTGATGCGTTTCAGGCAGCGGACCGAGGCTGCGGAAAAAGCCTCGCTGCGATCAATCAGGTCCAGAAGCCCGAACGCCTGGTATAAGGCCTGGAAAAAGATCACAGCCGAACCGTAGACACCGGCCAGGAATACAAACCGGAGAAAGGCAATGTCGGGTGAGTAAAGCGTGACCAGGTTGGAAATTCCAGGGACCAGAAAGATACAGGCGGCGAGAACCGGCAAGCCGATCAGAAATACCGCAACTTTGAGAAACAACGTTGAACTAAGCTGCATAAACGACACCTCGGTGTGGGTTTTGATATCAGCATAGCATACATTTATCGTTTTTCAATATATTTTTATTGTTTTTTGCGATTTCTTCTGTTCGTTTCCAAGCAGAGCACATCTTGGGGACACGCCGCCACACATTCACCGCACTGGATGCAATCGCTGGTTTTGATGCTGCCTTGTCTGATGGCTAGGTTGACATCGATGCTCATGGGGCATTTTTGATTGCAACGTTTGCAGTCAATGCAACGTGAGGGTTCGGACTTGACTTGCAGCTGAGATACATGCAAAGCGCGGCCCAGCCAGTCGCCGGCTACAAGGAACGGTGACATCCAGCAGATCGCATGGCAGGCCCCTCTGCGTCCGAGCCAAGACGTCAGGACGAACAAGATCAATACAACCAGATAATACGTGATGAATTTGAGTGGTTCGTCCACTGAAACCATCTGCTCGGTCAGATGAAGAGGATTGATGGTCCGAATGCCGCCAGATAAAACAAATCCTGAAACAAGGATGGCAAACCAGACGGCGAAGATTGAGTAGCGGATGATCCTCAGTCGCTTGCGGTTGACGGTGCGGTTATTGATCGTCGCACACATCTCACTCAATCCGGCGACAGGACAGACCCAGGCACACCAGGCACGCCGGAAGAAGATTCCGGTGAAAAACATCAGGAGAAACACCAGAACGCTGCCTGCAACAATGCCATTGAAAGCCCCATCAATTGATACATAAGGCGAGAAATAATTGAGTGTAACCGGGAAAAGGAGTAACGAGACATAGACAACTATCCGGCGAATTTTCTGTCGCATCGATGCCCTCACAAGTCGTTTATTACAGGATACTATTACATTCGTTCTTCGATGGCCTGACGGATCCAGCCAAAGCCAATCCGTTCTTGTTCCAGTCGCACATGCTCCCCCCTGAGATTTTGGCGCAGCTGGTCATAGACGGAGTTTTCCGCGTCTGTCAGCCGGGCCAGGGGACGGGTTTCCGGGCGGTCTTCCCTGCCCCAGAGCGGACGATAGGCCAGCAGGGTCTGCTCGTCCATCAGGAAAGACTGGACATGCGGAAAGACACCGCGCAATTGGTTGAGAATCGCAAAACCATGGGTATCGAGATCACCCCAGTAGTAGAAGGTGCGATCACAGAGCCAGCGTGCATCTTTGATCGCATCAAAACCATAACCAGCACCAAAAATCACCATCGCATCCGAAACTGCCGGGAAAGCCAGGAAATTGATCTCATTTTCAGTCATGAAGACGGTCCTGGCTGGCAGGTCCAGCTGGGCAAAAATATCCGCGGTCACCGTGAGATCCTGATCTGCATCGACGGGTATCCATGAAAGAGCGGAGTCCAGCAGTCGAAAACGCACGAACAGGGGCTTGTCGAGGAAGCCATAGCGGCGGCAAAAGCCAGTCGTACCGGTGAACTGGGGGGCAATGTGCTCGGGGTCCAGAACCAAATCAAGCAATTCGCCAAGGACACTTCGGAACCCTTCGATCCATTTGGTGTGGATGCCAGGCAGGTCGATCTGGCGCAGGTAGATCCCTGGCCGTGGGTGCTGTTGCAACCAGGCGATGAATGCCAGCAGACGGGGCCATTCTTCAGCCAATTCCAATCCTCGGAGTGGGCGCTTGGCCAGCCAGGGTAAAAGCTCTGGCTGCTGCTTGACCGTCAGCGTCAGCATATCTGAAAATAGCTCTTTTTCCCTCGCTTTACCGATCAGGGCCAGGGCATCATCCAGGGTATCAATCCAGATCTCAAATGGAATTTCGTTGCTGCCTATGATCCGGTGATTGACTTGGCGCCACGCGATCCGGTAATGGGTTTTAGATCCGGACAATTTGCCGATCCAGCTGCGCACCTCTGAAAATCGCTCACTCAGTTCACTGGAGGTCGGACCTTTGAGCGGCACCTTCACAGGAGTGAAATCTTCTCCCCGGGCCAGTGCTGCCAGAAGCGATCCCCGATCCCAAAGTTTCATAACATAAGCTTTGATTTCAGCGGGTGTCGTCCAGTTCATCCGGGACCCCGTTTCTTTTCAGCCCGGTATTCTTCGATGCTGAGGTTGCGCAGGACCGAATTGCGCCCTTCTTCGTTATGAACAAAGCCGACATTGGCTACAAACGGCTCGATGATATGGATTTTCTGCAGCGGTGTGACAATCAAGAGCTGGAGATTGAGCTGGGCAAACAATTGCAGGCCATACTGAGCGGATTCGTCAGAGCCACGGCCAAACGCTTCGTCGATGACGACAAACCGGAAGGAACGGGAACGGACAGCCCCCCATTCGAGGCCGAACTGGTAGGCCAGGCTGGCTGCGAGGACGGTGTAGGCCAGCTTTTCTTTCTGGCCACCGGATTTGCCGCCAGAATCGGTGTAATGCTCATATTCACTGTTGTCTTCCCGCCAGCGCTCACTGGCAGCGAAAAGGAACCAGTTGCGCACATCGGTCACTTTTTCCGTCCAGCGGCGGTCCAGATCGGATGATTCATCGCGGCCGCGGAATCGTTCGATGATCCGCCGGACCTGGAGGAACTTGGCTTCCGAATACTGAGCTTGTTCGGAGCCAGTCAGGGTTCCTTCGGTACAAGCCCGTAGCTCTGCCTGGAATTCGCGGATCTCCAGATCCGGACTCAGCTGTGCTTCCAGACTGATGTAGCGGCCTGGGTTGTAGTCGATCTGGGTCAGCGATTGGTTGATCTGGGCGATGCGCTCCCGGATCGTTTCGCGTTCCTTATTGAGCTGCGACTGGAAATTGGCCACTTCCCGGATCGTGTTTTCATTAAGAAGCGATTTGAACTGCCCCTCGAAGCGCGGCAGATCATCGGCCTTTAGCTGCGCGAGCATGGTCGCAAATTCCGGCCCGGATTTGAGATGGATGTCGACCTCGCGGGTCTCCAAGGGCCAGTCTCGCTTGTAGACCGTCATTTGCTCGATGATTTTGCCATTCAGGCGACTGAGTTTCTTGTCCTCGCTATCAATCCGGGTTTGCATCCAGACCCGCATCTCATGTTCACGGTTGTCACACGATTCGACAGTCAGCTGAGTACCTGCCAGGGCAGCCTCACGCATGCTCTCCAGGGTCGCAAACAAAGGTGCAACCTCTGACAGGCTGTCCTGCAGGGTGTCTCTGGCCTGTTTGGCCAGGTCCTCGGCATCACTGATCTTTTGCTCGGTTCTGGAGCGCCGGTCCAGGCGATCCTTGAGCTGGCTGTCTGTCTCGACTTGGGCGGCTTCGACCTGGGCCAGCTGCTCGCTCAGGGTCTTGAGCAAATCAGATGCTGCCTCCAGTTCCCTCTTTTCCTGCTCCAGCCGGGCGATGGCGATGGACAAGGGTTGCCAGTCCTGCTCGCGAAAATCCGTGTATTCGCCCAGAGCGGACAGTTGGGACAGACGCTTTTTGACAGTATCCCGTGCCTTCTCCAAGGTTGATTTGCGGTTTGCAAGCTCCGACAGTTGCCTTTCCAGTATTCTGGCCTGTTTTTCCAGAGCAGCGATTTTTTCAATGTTGCTCCAGCCCAGGACATAGCGGCTGCGATCATCGATCCGGTGGCGATCATCCTTTTCATGGCGCTCTCCGGGAGCCTTGGTCTGGCCGGCCCGGGTGATGGCTTTGGTTTCCCGGCGAAACTGCTCCGGGGTCAGGCAGCAGGCCAGATCAAAGCGATGCGAAATCTCCCGTTCGATCCAGTCATAGAAGGGCGAATCGGTCTTGACCTGGAGCTTTTTGACCAGAGAATCCGGATGCAGCGTCATGGTCTCCTGGCGCACGCTCTCCCGGACGCGGAAATACACCAATCGACCTTGCAGGTGGGTGCGGTCCACCCATTCTGAAACCTTGGTGTAATGCTGGTCCGGGACGAGAAGCGACAGGCCAAAATTCCTCAGCTGACGTTCGATCGCACCCTCCCAATCACGGTCTTCATCCCGGACCCGGAGCAATTCACCAGCAAAAGGCATCTCATCTTCGGATAGGGCAAGGGCCTGGCAGAGCTGGCGCCTGAGCGCTACTTGCTTGTCATCGATGTTGCTGCGTCGCGATCGTAGGCTGGTGATTTCTGCCTTGAGACCGTCATAAGCCCATTTTTCCTGGGTCCAGCCAAAATGGGCCTCGTTAAAATCATTTTGGATCCGGACCTCTTCGTCCTGGGCGTCCTGCTGCCAGCTGGCCATCTCCAGCATCTGGCTGGCAAAGGCGTCTTCACTTTGGGCAGGATGAACCTCGAGTGCCTGCAAGAGTTCCGCATAGCGTTCCGCTTTTTTGCGGCGGCGATCCCGTTCACCTTGGGTTTTCTGGATCTCTGCCTCGAGTGTGTCGAGCCGGTCACCCCCATTCTGGGCGATCGTGCGGCGCAATTCCCGCTCGCGGGCCAGCTGGTCTTGTTTCTGCTCGTCCAGACGTGCGATCGCAAGGTTGTGCCGGGTTTTCTCTTCTTCCAGGGTTGCCATTCGTTTGGTCAGAAGTTCAAGCTTGAGCGACGCGAACCAGGGGTGGAGCGCTTCGCGGCAGGCACGCAGATGACTGGCTGCCAGCTCTTGTTCTTTGTACTGCTCACAGTCCGCGACCAGCGGCTCGAGCCTTTCAACTTGGCGTTTGGCCTTGAGCACCGCCTCGTGTGCCCGGTTAAGGTCTTCGAAATGCTTGATCAGCGCCTCGATCCGAGGTTTGACCTCGAATGGTTCAAGCATGTGGTCGCGGACAAATCCTGTCAGGTTGCCGACCGACTTGAGCGATACTGTTTGCAGGAACAAATCGAGCGCCTGCTCGTTATCGATGCCAAAGCGGCGGCGAAACCAGGCCCCATAGGGGGGGAATGTCTCAAAGAGCTCAACATTCCTGGCCCGCAGCTGCTTTCTAAGGCCGGCCATTTCCTTGCCGAACCCGGAAAAATCAGACGCAATGGATAAGTCTTTCTCACAGGCAGCCAGCAATCGCTCCGGTGTCCCGGTCGTATCCTTCATCCAGTAGACTTGGGCCAGCGTGACTGTTTTCTGGTAGCCCTCATTGGCAAAGACGGCCAGAATGACGGAATAGGCATTGAGATCGCGCAGGGCGACCGGTTTGGCGCTGCCAAAGGTTTCCTGGCGTTCCGATTTGTAGTAGCCCTGGACATAGGACCGCAGCGACCGTTCCCGACTGTCCGCCCCAGCTGCTTTATTGTAGGAAATTTTCTGACTCGGGACCAAAAGAGTCGTAATTGCATCGACCAAGGTGGACTTGCCCGAGCCAATGTCACCCGTCAACAGGGCATTCTTGCCGTTGAGATTCAAAGTCCAGACCCGGCCATCGAAGGTGCCCCAGTTGTATACTTCCAGGCGCTGGAGGCGAAAACCGGCCAGGGTGTCATCCGACATCAATTCCAGCAACAGTTGTTCAGCCATCGGTTTCCTCCTGATTCTCCAGATGGAGCTTGCGGTAGCCGGAAAGGCGCGCATCAAAATCGGACAACCACTGGGCATCGACAAAAGCTTTGATGATCCGCCTGACTTCATACATCTGGTTTTGGCCGCGCAGACGCCGGACAAATCCCAGGTCAGCAATTTTGTTGAGGTGTGTTTCCACCTGATCGATCAGCCTGGCTTCATTGCTGCCAGCCGGCAGGAAGATCCGGATCAGTTCCACGACCTCATCCCGGGACAAGATCAGGCGCGTCTCTCCACCACTGGCATCATGTTCTGCCAGTTTTTTCCGCAGCAAGCAAAGGAGCAGGCTGACCGGATACGACAGCTGTCGCCGGGCTACCAGCCGTGGGATGGCAGGTGTTTCCGGATTGTCCAGATCGGGGTGTGCACGCAAAAAGGCATAGCCCTCCGCTTCATCCAGGATCAAGTCTAAACCAAGGACTGCGACATAATCCCGCACCGCCGCCTGCAACTGAAGAAGCTGAGACCAGAGTGGCATATTTTCATCCTGGTAAAGCACGCCCTTGAGCAAGGTCACAACCACGACTGGCAAGGCGGGTGTCGTATCATTCCGGGAACCGGTTAACAACTCATTTGGATCCATGGCTTACTCCTTCAGGAAGATGATCCGGGGCAAGGTGGCCTGCCGCACAATTTGGGCCTCGGTCTGCCAGGAAATGGAGTCTGTCGTTGCTTCATCGACAGCCGTCTGCGTCCACTCGCTGGCTAACTGCAGATAGGCAACCAGCTCTGCCAGGCCATGTTGCAGGGGATGACGCACCACCACTTCCTGCAGGCTGACTTGGCTCCTGCTTTGCAGCTCGAGGCGGATGTTGCGCCTCAGCTGCGTCTTGTCGACAACGATCTGGGCATACAGGGCTGTCGTATCCACATCGATTTCATCCTGTTCCGGGAGGACACTCGCAAAGACCGGTTGGACGGGCGGCGAGTACAGAGGCCGTTCCAAAGGCAATTCCACGGAGGCCATCGTGTCGCTCAAGGGCATGAAGTCACCTTTGGGCACGTCTTCACGCAGCGCCAGCGCGTGGCTTTCGATCGTATGCAAGATATCCATGATCCGGCGATTCTCCAGGAAAGCCTGGTCATCGAGGAAGCGGCGCAGCTGGGCAGATAGCAATGCGACCGTCCGCTGGGTCTGCTCGCCGGCTTCCAGCCAGTCATAATGGACTCGGCGCAAACGGGTGTCTGGCTTTAAATCCCGGACAGGCGGCAAAGCCAGAACCTGGTCCAGCAGCTGGCCGAGCTCCTCTTGTCGTGACTGGGACATCAGAAAATCCCAGAACGCGCGGAAACTTCTGCCCTGGTCAGAGTCTGAGATCGCATCCCGTTCGCCCATGATTTCCTCCAGCAAGGCTCCTTTGCCGCCTTGCCAAAGCGCAATCCGTTCCCGCACCCGCCGGTCCAGAGTCCGGAAATTATGTTCAACTTCGCGGAAATCAGACAACAGTTCCCGCGCCATCTGGAGAAACTGCTGGAAGCGGTCCTTGAGGGCAGTATCATCGAGCAGCGGCATATCCCCAGACAAAACCCGGGCAATCTCACCATCAATTTCATCGCGGCGACGGTGCAATTCGGCGATCCGGATCTGCGGATCGGTCTGGCTGCCCTCATTCATCTGCCGCAGCAGGTCAAACAACGTCAGCAGGCGGGACTCGGTGCCTACGAAAGATCGTTCAGTCAGGCTGTCTAACCAGGCAAGGGCCTTTTCTGTCGCAGGGGTCAAATCATAATGGGGCTCATCCGTCCCCTGGGGGTAAAATTTTCTCAGCCAGCCCTTCTCATTATCGGCCCAGTCGTTCAAATACGACAGAGCCGAGCCCGGGAAGGCATCCATCCCCTGCTGCTCCCGCAAGGCAAACAGCTCATCCTCCAGGGTCTCGACCAGGTCCGCCTGAGCCAGGTTCCGGACATTGGGCACAATGAAGACCCGGTGCAGGAAACTGGCGATCAACGGCGCATGCTGGGCGCATAAAAGCCGCCAGGCCGGATGGTTCCTGCGCAATAATTCGAGGGTGGCAAAATCGAGGGCCAAAACGATAAGCCTTTCCGATAAGATCCTTACGGCCTGGGATTTCTGCAAGAAGCGATTGACGCCTCAATTACAGAGCCAGATTCCAGTGTAACGGGTATTGCCGTCACAAATCAATCCAGATTCTGGATTAAGATCTGGTTTTGCAGACGGGTTCGGCTTCGGATCATCGTTCGAAACGTATACCGCATCAACCGAACTATGATACAATCCTGTCAAGTTCTTTCCCCTCAAATTTTCTGAATATCCTCTGGTCTGCTGACTTAGCCTGTGAAACTGACAAGTGATGGAGGCCTGTGATATGAAAGTGCTCCTGATTGGCTCGAGCGACCCGTTTGCAATGGAATGGATCAACCGCCTTGGCAAGGAAGGGCACACCGTCGGACTGGTGGCAATGACGGATTTCCTGCCCCAGGCAAGACCAACTTTATCGTATCACTGGTTTGGCTTTGCAGCAGATTCGCCAGGGCTCGACAAGGCCTGGGCCAGTTTTAAACCAGACCGGGTCGTCTTTGCCGGTCGGCTGTTTGGTGATGCAGAGTGGGACATGGAGCAGGCAGCGACCCCCTATCTGGGTGAACTGGCCAACTGCCTCCATCTGGCTGCCAAACACCAGGCGGGGCATTTTATCTACCTGTCTACGATGGAAGTCTATCCTCCACGGGCTCCAGAAGCCCAGTCATTGGCCGGGTCTATAGAGTCTGACGACTTGCAGCCTGAATCTGTCAAAGGTTTGCTTTGCCTGCAGGGAGAAAAGCTGTCGCATGAGTTTTGCCGGATTCACAAGCTGGATCTGAGCATCGTTCGATATGCCGATCTGGGCGGCTATGGCCTCGCGGCGCAAAAGAACGATGTCATCTCGACATGTGCTCGCCAGCTGAGCATGCTTTCCGAGGTGACCGTCAACACCCGGCAAACCTATCATCTGTTGTCCTTGGGCGATGCCGTCGACGCACTGGTCCGAATGATCCACAGCGGCCGCCCTGGCACATACAATGTCTCCAGCACCCGGACAACCCCTGCCATCGACCTGTATGCCAAAGTGAAGGAAATCACAGGCAGTTCCACGGTCCTGGTTCGCGAAAATGGCAGTCCGGCCCATTATCCCGCGGATGTCACAGCCATCAAGCGTGAATTGGAATGGGTGGAGCTGCGACCGTTTGAAGACCAGCTGCCAGAATGGGTGCAGGCCGATCTGGCACCGAAGCCTTTGAAACGTTCACGCACGATGCGGATCCGGGCCAGTTCCCTCCCGGGCCAGATCCTCCAGACTGGACTTTTCTTTGTGGTGATGGCCTGGCTCAGCCGGCTGGTTTCAGGTCACGACATCCTGCGCCAGATCGACCTGATGACCGTTTTTGTTTTGACAACCAGCCTGTTCTTCGGGGTCCAGCATGGGGTCCTGGCCGTTTTGCTGGCCTTTGGCTATTATGTGGCGGCGGCAACCGGGAACTCGAGTGAAATCCTCCATGTGATTCTCAAGCCAGACACGTTCCTGCGCCTGGCCTTCCTGATTTTCGCCGGCGTGGTGGTCGGTTATGCGGTTGACCAGTATCGCAAAGCGGCAGGGATGGCCCAGACAGAACGAGACTACCTGCAGAATGAATTTTCCGAACTGAAGCGGATCAACGACAGCAATGTCATGATCAAGCACCAATACGAAAAGCGGTTGGTCAGCTACCGCAACAGCCTGCCCCGTCTGTACGACATTACCCGCCAGCTCGACAGTCTCGATCCGAGGGTAATCTATTCCTCGCTGGTCAATGTGATCCAGGATGTCATGGAGGTTCAGGCTGTAGCCGTTTACACATTCGATCGCCGCAGTGGCTACACCCGTCTGATCGGAGCCTTGAATGAACGCTCGCTGTTCCAGGGCAAATCGTTCAAGCTGGCTGACTTCCCTGCCCTGGCGGATAAACTCGGCCAGAATGAGATTTTCATCGGCGATCAATGGTCAGAATCCAGTCCGGCACTGGCAGGGGCGATCCACTATCAAGGACAGATCCTGGCGCTGATCATCATTCGCGAACTGCCGTTTGAAATGATGTCGCTCTACCAGGTCAATTTGCTGAGGACTTTGATCGCCTTGATCAGCTCATCGTTCATCAAGGCCTTCCAATATGAAGAGAAAACCCGGGCCGAGCTCTTTCTGGGTGATTCGGAAATCTTTGTGGCCGCTGAATTTGCCAAGATCCTGCGCCTGGCCCAGGACGACAAACACAAGCAACAATCGGACTTTTCCGTCTTGCGATTGGACAGTACGGCCCTGCCGGTGGATCTGTACCACCAGGTGGCCAGTCAGTTCCGGGCCACCGATCTGTTTGGCATTGATGCCAGGGATCACCTGTATGTCCTGTTGAAAAATACCAGCGAGGCTGATCTGCCGGCGGTCTGTGCCCGACTCGAGGCGAGAGGTGTCGCGTTTGTGGTCTGCCCAGTGGATCCGGAGCAGCCTGAAAGCCTGGCTGGACTGGGCCGGTGACTGCCATGAACGGAGTGCAGATCTTCCTTCTTGTCAATTCGCTGGCTGCCGGGATCTATCTCCTGTTAAACGCCCACCGTCCCCAGCGCCTGCTGGCTCTGTTTTTCCTGATTTTGCCCGGACTGGGCTTTGCTTTCTATTTCATCCCCGTTCTCTGGTTTCGCTTCACACAGCATCACAACCTCTACGACGAATCCAATGTCCGCCTCAATCTGGCGCAGGAAGATTTTGCCCATGATCCGGATGTGGCTGAGGAAATCAACGAAGTCTCTTTCCATGAAGCAGCCAGGGTGGCCAGCAGTCAGGAAAAGAGGTCCTTGCTGATGGGGATTTTACGCCACGATCTGCTGCAAAGTCCGGATCTGCTCCAGTCTGCACTCGATGATGATGATACGGAAACCGCCCATTATGCGGCCTCGGCCTCCCTGGAAATCAACCGCCGGCTGAAAAATTCGGTCCAGGAACAAGAGGCTTTGCATTATGCCGAACCGGCCAACCTTGAAACCTTGCGCAGTTTGCTGGATGCGGTGGCCAGACTGCTGGAATTCTCCCTGTTGACCGAGCGCGAAACTTATTTCTATCGCAGCAAGCAAAACGACTTGTATCACCAGCTCGAGCAACTGGGATCAGATTTTGTCTCAGAGACAGATGCAATCAGCTGGTCCGAGGCTTTGCTGGCCATCAAGCGACCACACGACGCCCTGGCCAAAGCGGTGGCAGCCAATACACGGTTCCCCAGCGAAGCGACCTGGCTCAATCGGCTCAAGCTTGCGTATCAGCTGCGTGACCGGGTTGCTTTTGAAACGGCGCTGGATGAATTTTTGCAAACCAGGCTTGTCGTGTCTGAAAAGGGTCTCAACTTGATCCGGTTCTGGAAGGAGCGTAGCCTTTGATGAGCTTGTCATCACGACGACTGGTCATCCTGCTGTTGCTGCTTCTGTTGTCCGGGCTGTTGTTTTTCACGTACAACCTGGATAACCAGTTTCTCAGCAGTGCGGACACCAATCCCTGGGCCACGGTTCCGAGCGATCCCTTGCTCGATGCCAAGGCTCCGGATGGCAAGCCAGACCAGCGCTATGTAGTGGCGGGACTGCCGGAAGATCCACGGGAAATAGCCATCCAGAAGCAGACACTCTCTGTCCTTGACCTCTTGGACCTGACCTACCGGACGCGCGATCAGCTGAAAGCCAATGACCTCCTGCTGGGCGAGACCTTGATCATTGTCGTGAGTGACGTGGCGCAAGTCTATGATCCAGTCGAACTGGCGGAATTTGTCCGCACGGGAGGCAGTCTGATCCTTGCTGCCGGAACCTCGCCTGACTTTACCAAAACCTTTCTGGATCCGCTGCTGGGCATCCGGGAACGAGGTGAGTTTACAGCTGTCGAGGGCTTGAGGTTTCGCGAGGGCGCCTTGCCTTATCCGGAGACAGACATTACAGGCCTTGATCCGTTCATGACGCTGAATCTGCGCGTTCATGCATCGGCACAGGTCCTGATCGAAACACCAGATGGTTTGCCGCTGGTCTGGGTCAATCCTTACGAATCTGGACGGGTGGGGGTCATGAGCGGCCCTTTGCTGGAAAATCCGGTCACAGCGGGTTTTCTGGTGCCACTTTTGGGAGAAGTGGCCGGCCAGTTGATCTATCCGGTCGTCAATGCCGAGGTGGTGGCGCTCGATGCCGCACCCCCCTTGTTTGACAGCAACGACAACCTCTCTTTCCAATATTACGGCCGTAGCGCCGAATCCTTTGTCCGGGACCAGCTCTGGAACATTTTCGAGCAAAAGGCCGCCCTGCTTGACCTGACCTACACGACCAGCTTTATCGGCATCGATGCCAATCCCTTCAAGATCAGCCAAGTCAACCTGCAGACCTTTTCCTTTGTCAACAAGCAAGTCCTCAAACTCGATGGCGAAATCATGCTGGCGGGTGACCACAACGGGATTTCTGAACTGACGACCCAAAGAGTCGCCGACATGGCTGTCTTTTTCCGGGATTCCCTGCCCAACTATGTCCTGCGCAGCTATTTCCCTCTGTATGGCACCTGTGATCTTCAGCACCTGGCAGTGATCCGGCAAACTTTTCCAGAGATATCCATCCTGCGTTATCCGCTCGATTTCTTTGCCAGTCCGGAAAAGCAATCTGCCCTGGATGAACTGACCCGGGATGAGAAGATCACCCTCTTCCCGACCATCACCCATGGATTTAAAATCGACCGGGATCAATACCTGACCTATCTGTCCCAGCTGACCACCCTGGGGCTGGTTTCGCATAGCTTTGATGTCAATTACCTGTTCACCGTACCGGAAAAGGACAGCAACTGGAATGAACTGGACGAATTTTATGATGATCTCTGTGACCAATACTTTGCCCCGGTGCGCTGGCTCTCCGATCTGACGATTTCCCCTGCTGCGAAGAATCTGGACGCCACCCGGCAGCTCTCGTATACGACCCGGACCCATGAGAAGCAGATGACAATCACTTGCCAGAACTTCACGCCGGGCCAGGCTTTTTTCTTCCGCAGCGAGATGCCCATCGCACGGGCCACAGGAGCGACAGTCCAGCCCATCAACCGAACCTACAGCCTGGTGATCGCCGATACCCCTCAATTCACCCTGGAATTTTCATGATACCGGAGGAACTGCCGATGGACACACAAGCAACTCGGAAACGGATCTGCCTGATTTGCGAAGGCAGCTACCCTTATGTCGCAGGCGGTGTCTCCACCTGGATCCAAATGCTGATCGAACAGTTTCCGGATCATGATTTCATCATCTGGAGCATTGCCACCAACCGTAAAGAGATGAGCCAGTATAAATACACCTTGCCACCCAATCTGCTGGACATCCGGACAGTCTATCTGGAGGATCATCCATTCAAACCTGGCCCGGGCAAACTCAGGCTCACCCGTGACGAGCAGCAGGCCCTGAAAGCACTGATCCTGGACGAAACAGACGATGTCGCCTGGCAGTCCATTCTCGACCTGATCCAGCACCATCGCCAGCGCCTGGTCGATGTGCTCATGGGCGAGGCTTTTTTCAGCCTGGCCGTTGAACAGTACCAGAATGACTACAGCCGCACCGTTTTCAATGACTATCTCTGGAATCTGCGCTCCATGTATTTTCCACTATTGAAGGTCCTGGCAGACGATATCCCGGTGGCTGATCTCTACCATGCAGCATCGACGGGCTATGCCGGCCTGATTGGCAGCATCGCCGCCCATGTCACCGGCAAGCCGTTGTTGATCACCGAGCACGGCATTTACACCCGCGAGCGGGAAGAAGAAATCATCAAGGCGGAATGGGTGATCGGAGATTTCAAAAAGCTCTGGATCCATTTTTTCTACAAATTGGCTCGCATTGCCTATCTGAAAGCCGATCGCGTGATTGCCCTTTTTGAACACAATCGCAACCTGCAAATCGAACTCGGCTGTCCCCCCGACAAAACACAGGTGATCCCAAATGGCGTCGATTTTTCCTTGTTCTCTGCCCTGCCCGAACCAGCGCGCAACCGGGATATGATCCGGGTGGGAGCCGTCGTCCGCATCGTGCCGATCAAGGACATCAAGACCATGCTCCTGGCTTTCGATCACGCGCAAAAACAAGTTCCCCAGCTCGAACTGGTGATCTGCGGACCCGTCGATGAAGACCCCGACTATGCCAGGGAGTGTCAGCAGCTGCTGGCTGAACTGGGGACGGAGCAGGTCTCTTTTGCCGGGCGGATCCAAGTCCGGGACCATATCGCCGGATTTGACCTGATGCTTCTGACCAGCATCAGCGAAGGCCAGCCTCTGGCTGTCATGGAGGGGATGGCCGCCGGTGTTGCCCAGATTGCCACCCATGTAGGTGCTTGCCAGGAATTGCTACAGGGAGCTGGTGACGATGACCTGGGCGAGGCCGGACTGGTCGTTCCGGTTATGGATGTGGAACGCATTGCCCAGGCGATCATCGATCTGGCACACCATCCAGCCCGTCGCAGGCAAATGGGCCAGGCCGGTCAAAAACGCATCCAACGCTTCTACCAGAAACCGGATTTCCTCAGGCAATACGAGGACCTTTACATGAATTGGCTGGCAGAAGCTGTGCCCAGCCAGGGGGACTGACATGGCAGGAATTGGTTTTAAACTCCGCAGCGTCTTTTCGGAAAACTCGATGACCGCCAAATTGAAGGGCGTCCTGTTTGCCACATTCACGACGATCGGACCGACAATAACCTTTATCGGCATGCTGCTGTTGATCAATTTCGGGCTCAACCATTATGGGGCCAGCGAAGTGGAGCGCCTTTTTTTCTCAGCTTCGCTGTTCTATCTGTTTTTGATCAATCTGCTGATTGCCGGTGCCACTGGCACAATTTTGTCCCGTTTCATCGCTGACCAGATCAACGATGGCACGGAGGAAAACGTGCCGGCCGCTTTGATCGGTTCGATGGTCCTGGTGAGTTCATTGGCTGCCCTGGCCGGCGGGGCGATCACGTGGCTGCTCGTACGCCAAACTGATGTCGCCGCCAGTTTCCTGCTGGCGTACTATGCCCTCTACCTGGTGATTGCCATCACCTACACGGTGATGAATTTCATTTCTGCGATCAAGGAATATGGACGGATCAGCCTGGCCTATCTGGTCAACATCCTGTTGGGATTGGCTTCCTTTTTCGCCTTTTATCAAGTCCTGCAGCTGGACTTGCTGCTTTCTGTCCTGCTTGGCATGCTGCTGGCATTTTCCCTGATCGACATCGTCCTGATCTACTTAGTCCTGACTTTTTTCAAAGGCTCCGCTCAGACCTATTTTCTCTTCCTCGGGCATTTCGGTCGCAATCTGATGCTGTTCTGGGGCGGCTTCCTCTACATGCTGACCCTGTACATCCCCACCCTGATTTTCTGGTTTTTCTCGGATCTTTCGACCCCAGTTGCCATTTTCCGAGTTGCACCGGCCTATGATATGGCCATGTTCCTGGCTATCCTGGCCAATGTCTCCACAACCGTCATCTTTGTGGTCAAAGTCGAAACGAATTTTTTCGAAAAATACCAGCGCTATGTCTCGAGTCTGATCCATGGCACCTACAGCATGATTGAAAAAAACAGGGGCGCCATGGTCCGGACGATTACCCTGGAGCTTTTCTACATCTATGAAGTCCAGCTGATCATCACGCTGCTGCTCACCTCGCTTGGCATCATTTTTCTGCCGATGATCGGCTACGGCGGCCTGGTGCTTAACTACTTCCCTGTCCTCGGCATCAGCCTCTACACCACCAGCCTGATGTACTTTACCACTGTTTTCCTCTATTATTTTGATGATCAGGCAGGAAGCTTGAAGACCATGCTGGTTTTCTTTGTGGTGACGCTGGCAGCAACGCTGATTGTCCTCCGGCTCGGCATCTCCTACTATCCATTGCCGCTGCTGGCAGGCGGCATGGCCAGCTGGATCTATGCCTTCCTGCGGTTGCGCGACTACCTGGGCAACATCAACGCCCAGCTGTTTTGCCGGACGGGTACCTGAATCCTGTGAAGCAATGAATCAACGAGGTCATGTGTGAAGAGAATCAGTCATCGTTCAGCCGTCCTTCTGATCAGTCTGATCAGCATCATCGGAATCGTATCGTTCATCCTGCTTTTTATGCAGCAGCAGGAGCAGCTGGCCAAGCCAGACCCCGTCCAGGTCTCCACGCTGGATGACTGGACGATCGAAGAGAGCGTTTTGAACGGTTTGCCCCTGAATGAAAACAAGGCGATTTATCGTTCTGATTCAGATGGTTCTCTGGACACCCTGTTCATCACTGTTTTCCCTACAGACACGCCTGACGGCAGAATTGATTTCACAGCATTCGACTACCATCAGGCACTGGTCCAGGATTACAATCCTACCCTGGATGCCAATATCACCTATGCAAATCCTGACGGCGAATTGCCTATGCTTGCCGATAAGGACCGGGTCAATGCCCGGATCCGAGTCCGCGGGGCGTCGGAACGGGGCGCTGCCTACAAATCCTATCGCATTGAACTGACTGATGACCGCGACGCCTTGCGCGGCTTGAAAGTCATCAACTTGAACAAGCATGTCTTTGATCCAGGAAAAATTACCAATAAATTCAGCATGGACCTTTTCAGGCAAATGGAAAACATGGCAAGTCTGCGGACCAATTTTGTCCATGTGTTCATTCGTGACAAATCCTTGCCGCCAGAGCAGCAAGGGTATGTCGATTATGGTTTGTTCACGCAAGTGGAGCAACCCAATCAAACGTATCTTGAGTCCCACGGCCTGGACCCGAATGGCACCCTTTACAAAGCCGAGTACTTCGAATTCCGGCAGGAAGATGCGCTGCGGTCCAAGGATGATCCGGACTATGATCCGAAAGCTTTCGAACAAATCCTCTCGATCCGGGAAGCAGATGATCACGAGAAATTGCTGGATATGTTGTCCGAGATCAATAACATCAACCAGGATTTCGAACCTGTTTTCCAGCGGTATTTCAACGAGGACAATTACCTGACTTGGATGGCAGCCAATATCCTGCTGGGCAATTATGACACGGTCAACCGCAATTTCATGCTCTATTCACCGACCAACTCAGAAACATTCTATTTTTTGCCTTGGGATTATGACAAGGCTATGAACATCATGGGATCAAAAAACTTCCCGCGAAAATGGCTTGGGTTGCAGCGATACACCGGTGTCCTGCTCCACCGGCGCTATTTCCGGACTCCAGAGTCTGTCGACAAACTGACCCGGAGGATGGAAGAACTGCTTGATTCGGTCATGAGTCCAGAATCGGTACATCAGCTGGTCCAGACCTATCGTCCGGTTGTATCCCCATTTTTGACCATGCCGCCGGATCTGGGGCTGCTCAGAATGCCACCCAATGAAATGACTGGCTATTGGGACCAGTTTGATGATGAAATTTTGAACAATTACGACATCTACAAGCAAAATTTGGAATTACCTTTGCCAGTGTTTACGGGCGATCCAATTCGCTCCGGCAGGATTGTACGATTCACGTGGGAAAGTTCGTATGATTTGCAGCAGGAAAAACTGTCCTACCAATTGCAGCTCGCCCGCGATCCGCAGATGCAGCAAATCATCTTCTCAACATCAGATTTGATTGACACTTTGTATGAATACCAGGGAGACTTGCCTGACGGAACTTACTACCTGGCTTTGCAGATCTTTGATTCTTCCGGTCATGACCAGATCAGCCTGGACTATTTCATCGATCCGGACACAAACCTCTATTACTACGGCGTACGCCAGGTCAAATTAGGTGGATCGTAAGACCATGGATTACCAGGGACGGCCGTTGCGCCATGAGTATAAATTTTTCCTGACCGAGCAAACCTATCATCGGTTGCGGGAAAGACTGCGGCCAGTGCTGAGTCCGGATGAAAACATGCACAGCGAAGATGGCTATGTCGTGTCGAGCCTCTATTTTGATGATCTTCATCGCACGGCCAAGCGGGAAAAAATCGACGGCGTGCGTTTCCGGGAAAAATTCCGCATCCGGACCTATGACCACAGGGATGCCGTCATCAAGCTGGAAAGCAAAGCCAAGTACGATGACCTGACAGCCAAGACCAGTGCCCGCTTGAGTCGAGCAGAGTATGACCGGATCTTGCAGGACGACGATGATTTCCTGCTCCAGCACGACGATGTGTTCTGTCGTCAGTTTTACGGCCTGCGCAAGATCAAGCTGCTGCGGCCAGCGACCATCGTTGAGTATACCCGCGAGGCCTATCTGACGGAGGCCGGTAATGTCCGGATCACCTTTGACAAAGCCATCGCCGCCTCTCTGCAAGGTCAGGACCTGTTCGCCCCAGACCTGATCCTGAGTCCAGTCCTGCCGCCCGGGATCTTGGTCATGGAAGTCAAATATGATGATTTCCTGCCCCGGATCGTCCACCAGCTGATTGCCGACCAAGGCTTGCAGCGATTTGCCATCTCCAAATTTGTTTTGTGCCAGAACAGGCGAGAAAGGGTCCGTCAACATGACTAGTTTTGTCGATATCTTCAAAAAAGGTTTCCTGGAAAACGGCCAGCTGGTCGATCTGTCGTTGAATGGGGTTGCGTTGTCGCTTCTGACTGCCTTTCTCAATGCCATGATCATTTATGTCGTCTACAAATGCTTCTACCGCGGCATCGTCTACAACAACAGTTTCAATGTGCTGCTGGTCATGGTTGCGCTGGTCACAACCTTCATCGTCATGACCATCAGCTCCAATATCCTCTTGTCCCTGGGCATGGTTGGTGCCCTGAGCATTGTCCGCTTCCGGACCGCGGTCAAGGATCCCCTTGATGTTGGGTTCATCTTTTTCGCCGTAGCGGTTGGTATCACCAGCGGAGCCGGACTCTATATTGTAGCTTTTATCGCTACCATGTCGATTTCCCTGGTCTATATCCTGATCGTCCAGATGCGTCCCTCATCCCATGCCTACTTGCTGATCGTCAAATTCGAACCCGCGGCCAATGAAGAAGTCCAGCGCATCCTGCACCCCCTGCGCAAGACCCTGAAAAACAAGACCAGCACCAAAAATCTCACGGAGCTGACTTATCAGGTAAGGTTTAGGGGCCAAAACACCGCCTTTGTCACCCAGCTGGCCGATTTGGAAGGGGTTAAAAGCTCTGTTCTTGTGGAATACACCGGAGACTTTGGCGAATAAGTTTCATTTCAAGCTCGGCCAGGATGATTTGAACGTCCGTGGGATTCCTTTTTTGTTTTCATACATCAGATCTTCGGCCTGTTTCATGATGGTCACCAAATTTTGGTCCGGTTGGGTCCGGGTCGCAACACCAAACGAAACACTGGTCAGCAAGTCATGGATCGTCACATGCTGGTAGTGTTCCTGAATCCGGGCTACAATTTTCCGGGCGTTATCTGTGTATGATTTGAATAATTCTGCATAGGCGCTGATCTGGTTCATGCGCTTCAGCAAGGGGCTCCTGCGAAGGGTTGAATATCGCCCCGATTCGGCTGATTTTAAGCCAATTCCTCTTGGCCATGCGAAAAACTGGAAGCGCGACTCGATCTTGAACGACTGATACAGTTTATAATCTTTTATATGAACAATTCATGCCGGAGGATTTCCATGTCCATCGATTCATCCGAGATACATCCTGAGTTGCGAAACGCCGGTGTCCTGATCCGGTTGCTGTTGCCCAGCTTCACTGAACGGAAATTTCGCATGGTTACTGCTGCATTAAAGACCCTGAGGGGGAAATGCCGCAGTCCACTCAAATATGAGCAGATTTTCATTGCCCGCGCGGATAAAAGCCTGCTCCGTCTCTGTGTTTATTCACCTCAGATGCCGCGTCAGAATGTGCCAGGACTCTTATGGCTTCACGGGGGTGGCTACGCTTTGGGAACACCGGAACAGAGCGAACGAAGGATTGAACGTTTTGTGAATTCAAGCGGTTGTGTTGTGGTCTCGCCGGACTATCGCCTGTCAATCGATGCCCCCTATCCGGCCGCCCTGGAGGACAGCTATACCGCATTGCTCTGGCTGAAAAACAATGGCAGTGCCTATGGGATGCGTGACGATCAGCTGATGGTCGGTGGAGAAAGTTCAGGGGGCGGCCTGGCCGTTGCAGTCGCTCTTTACGCGCGGGACAAAAAAGAGGTCGCCATCGCTTTCCAAATGCCACTCTACCCCATGCTGGATGACAGAATGACGACAGCGTCTGCTACAGACAACGATGCGCCGGTCTGGAACTCAAAATCCAATGAAATTGGCTGGCGGCTGTACCTGGGCGACTGGTTTGGCCAGGCATCTGTCCCTGAATATGCCGCGCCGGCCAGATGCCGCGACCTCACCGGTCTCCCGCCTGCCTGCTCCTTTGTCGGCAGCATCGAGCCGTTTCGCGATGAAACGATCCAGTATTTCGAGAGATTGTCCGCAGCAGGCATACCGGTTCGCTACAAAGTGTTCGACGGGTGTTTTCATGGTTTTGACATCGTCTCTCCAAAATCAAAAGTCGCGATGGAAGCCATGGATTTTTTATTGGCGTGCTTTCATTATGCAACAGAACAGTGTTTCGCTGCCCAACCCGCAGAGCAAATCATTTCGACGGGGACCTGAAAGCGTCCGGATCAGTCGCCGTGCAGTTTGGCCGGACAAAATCCTGATTGGAGAAAACATGGAACATTCAAATACTTTTTATACAAGTGACAGGAAGAATTGGCGGGAATGGCTTGCTGAACACTTTGAAAAAGAAAAAGAAATATGGTTTGTTTTTCCGCTGAAAGAGTCAGGAGAAAAAGGGCTTTCCTATAACGATGCTGTGGAGGAAGCACTCTGTTTTGGCTGGATTGACAGCACAATTAAGCGATTGGATTCATTACATCGAATTCAGCGGTTTTCTCCAAGAAGATCGGGCAGCGGATACTCCAGAGCAAATATCGAAAGGCTGATCTGGCTTGAAAACCAAGGGATGATTCACCCGAAGGTAAGAGATGCCATTCTGGATGTCATAAAAGAACCATACGAATTCCCTGAGGATATTGTGGAAGCAATCAAGAGTGATCAAGTGGTTTGGCAGAACTATGTAAAATTTCCGGAAGCCTACAAACGGATTAGGCTTGCCTATATCCACGCAGCGAGGAAGCGCCCTATGGAGTTCAAAAAACGTCTGGAAAACTTCATCAGTAAAACAAGGGAAAACAAACTGATTGGGTATGGAGGAATCGACAAATACTACAAATAAGTTGATAAGAGGATTGTCAAAAAGTCGAATGAATTCAAACTATGAAAATTAAAAGAACCTGGCAATTGCCAGGCTCTTTTAATTTTTGCCTATGAACCTCGTTATTGATACAATTTGGCGCTAATCGAATTGCGCCAAAAGGTGCGGGATTTACGCTAAATTGTGCACCGCCAGATATTCATGATCTTCATGAATGAAATCTTCGGCTAATTTCTGATAGTACTGTAGATCAAGATATATTGGTGAAATCAAAAGATTGCAGATATTCACTTTCAATGATCCAATATTTTTTAAACCGCCAAGTGCGAAAGCAAGATTACCGGTGACAGCTATGCAAAGTTAGCAACTGGAACCCTTCAGTCGATTTTATTTCCGCAGAAGGAACAATAAGCAGGAACCGAAAAAGTGTGTACCGATAGATACGACTGGCAATGCGGGCATCTATAAAATTTGAAATTAACATACATTCCAATCGCAATAGCTACTACAGAAATAAACATGATTACACCAAAAAGCGTACTATCTTCTGGTGTAGCAAAAAGAAGCAAAGCCAAAAGGCCACCTGAGACTATGAATGAATCAGAAATGTTCTTGATTTTTCGTAACTTCATTAATATCCCCTAGACATTTGATTCGTAATAGGCGCCAATTGCGAAGTTACCTCAGTTAGAAAGTCAGGCACTTTCGCATTGTAACAGCAGACAAAATCTTTCCCGTCCAATTTAACTCAACGTCAATA
>SABL01000131.1 GCA_009928985.1 Clostridia bacterium | reverse complement strand
GTTGAAGCTCTCAGTCAGCTGCCCGACCTCGCCATAGCTTCTATCTTCAATGCGAATGGCGTAGTTACCTGCTGCCATTTTATAGGCACTGGCCGTCATCCCTTTTGATAGGAACGCCGAGGATAACCGAGGTTCCTGCCATACCCTCGAGGTCTGCGATCTCCCGGACCACATTTCCCATCAGGGCCCGGTCCAGGTAAGGGGATAGCGCTGTCTTGATCTGACTGTTTGTAAGAAAAGCCGAATGCGTTGTCTGCTGATCTGGCAAGACAAGAGTGGATTGAAAGACATCCATTTCATTTTTGAATGGATCAAAGGCTTTCAGAATGAAATCCACTGGATAGAACATCCCATCACTTGTCCCAGTCTGGCTGATTTCTTCCGAAATCCTTTCCACCATCGGCAGCAGTTCATCGACCTTCATCTGGATATAGTATTGCTGGACATACAGGCGCCCGAAAATCAGGGCAATCACAATCGTGATGAAGAGGGTCACTGAAATGGTCCAGTACAGTCTTTTGAGCATGCTCCCCTTCATTCGCTCACCTCGAATTTATAACCGAAACTGTAGATGGATTCAGGGGTTGTCGATGGCATAGAAATCCTATCTGTTATCGATTTCCTGTGTGGTTCGAAAATCAACTTATGACGGATTCAATGACTTGATCTTCGCCAACGCATGCTGCAAAATCGAGTTTGCGCTGGTAGCTATTCCACAGGACTTTCATTTTCGAATCATTTCCAACTTTTCTGGCAAAACTGTTCCAGACTTCACGATCTTTTGGTTAGCCCAAGTCTTCCTTATGTATATCAGATCATCCAAGTAGCCCTTCAAGTGCCCGTCTTCAATATGTTGCTTGAAAGTCTCGTCACCATCAGCAGCTTCTTGACTCATGAAGACAACTAAATATTCGACTCTTCTTATAACCCACTTAAAAACGTCTTCTCTACTTACTACATCTGTGCCATATGCATCAAGAAACAGCTCTATTCTTCTAGACTTATCCGATCTGCTGCCAAAATTTCCTGGATTATCATCTGACATTAGAGGAATCCATCTATACAACGCGTATGAGAGATCCCAGAGTCTTGAACCAGGGTGCAATGTATCGAAATCAATCAGCCCAACTATACTCTGACCAGATAAAACTGTATTGTAGGGGGCCAAATCTCCATGACACATTGTCTCAATCTTAGTCTGCACTGGAAGCATCCACTTCTCATCACCTGATAGATGCTCAATGTATTCTGCTCCAAAATCATGAAATCTGCGAATGTACTGAGCAAATGCTATCAGTGTCTCATCTGACCTTGCATCTTGGGATAACGCTCCATTGAAAACTGTACCTTCTACAAACGATACCTCCTCTTGTCCGATTTCATTAATTCCAAAAGGAAAAGGGACCGAATTAAAACCGCAACTATGCAAATATCTTAGGAAATCATGAACACAAATCGACCCTTCATGAGAAGGTCTATAAACCCTTTCCAAATCCCTCATGATATTTTCACGACCACCAACTAGTCGTTCAGCCATATACTTGCCTTCCAGTTCGTTCAACGTCTTTTCTTCATGCAATAATTCCAAGACCACTTGTGCTTTGAACATGGGTTTGAAGTTTCGACTCTCCCTATTCATGCCTCCATCATATCTTTGTTTTCTAGTTTCGTGTCAACTAATTGGGGGTCATTGTACCTACCCTGGCTTCGTCGCTGGTCCGGCTCTGCGGTGCTCGCGTGCCACGCACGCTGCGCGCCTCGACCGGCCCGCTCCTTGCCATGCTCGGTGCTGCGACCGCTCATCCGCTACCTTGCTCGATGGGGATCACCGGTTCGATCCTGAGCACAGTGCCAATAACAAAAAGACTCCCTTGCGGAAGTCCTTTTGTTATTGGAGCCTTTAATCGGAATCGAACCTGACCTCATCCTTACCATGGATGTGATTCGCGGCCGGATCACCGTCGCCTGGCTGCGTCGCTGGCCCGGCTCTGCGGTGCTCGCGTGCCACGCACGCTGCGCGCCTCGACCGGTCCGCTCCTGGCCATGCTCGGTGCTGCGCCCGCTCATCCGCTACCCTGCTCGATGGGGATCACCGGTTCGATCCTGAGCAACGACTGAAAATAGAAATAAGCCACCCGAATGGGTGGCTTATTTCTATTTGGAGCCTTTAATCGGAATCGAACCGATGACCTCATCCTTACCATGGATGCGCTCTACCGACTGAGCTATAAAGGCGTTTGGAGCGGGTGAAGGGAATCGAACCCTCGCGGTCAGCTTGGGAAGCTGAAGTTCTGCCATTGAACTACACCCGCATGGCGGGTTTGTACCCGGATTTGCATATGCGATTTTACCAAACGATTCAGGGGGTGTCAAGCAAGGATTTACCGTGGTTATTTGCTTATTACCGTGAAAAATCTGTAAAAAGTCAGCTGATTCATCCAAGAGTGGTCCGGTGGGCATCCAAGATTTGTGAAGCACCCAGGTTGTCTGCAAGTCTGGCACGTTTTCCAGAAACTGGGTCTGACTTCGCGCCAAGGCTGGCACCATTGTTGGAATTTTCCGCAAATGGGGTCGGCGCACCAAAACGGCAACAACTCCGGGAGGTGCGAAGCCGACTGCGGCTGTAAGCTTTGCAGATCTGCGGCTGGACTTTCCCCAAAGGGGCTCCGACATAGGGTTGGAAATTTCCAACCCTATGTCGGAGCACTAAAGTGGAAGGTTTCCGGTACGCCATGTAGGCATTGCGGCTCTAAGGACCGCGGGATCATCAGAGATTTTCCCTGCAAGTGCGCCGACCCCAAATCTGGAAATTTCCAGATTTGGATCCATCCTTCGCGCCAGGTCTGGCACCCAGGTTGGCAATTTCCACCGAACGTGTCACGCTTCAGAATGAATCTGACACCAACCCTTGCAACCACCACCCTGTCTGGAATCAGCTGCTTTTTTTACATATCTTGCATGGACATTGATATTGAGCCTGCTACCTGTATTTATTGCCAACCTCTCGATGTTTTGTTATGCTTATAAAAATATTTGACAATCAAAGTATCGTCGGGGACGGTTGCTGAATGCAAGTCGTGGCGAACTGATCAGTCGAGTGGGAGGAACCTGACATGCAAACAGTGATCGGCAAAACATACTATCAAGTCCCTCGTTTCGAGACTCTGCGTGACCTGATTCGCTACAGCGTCGAACAATACGGCGATACACCAGCCTATCGCTACCATGAGAAACCCGGCGGTCCGGATGTGGTCCGGACCTATCGCGAATTCAGCCAGGCGATCGATGAAATGGGCACCGGCCTGCTGGCCATGGGTTTTTCTGGCCAGCACCTGGTTGTGGTCGGTGAAAACAGCTATGAGTGGGCGGTGGCCAATACCGCGATCGTCAACGGGGTCGGGATCACGGTACCACTGGACAAGCAGCTGCCGGTCTCAGAGGTCATCAACTTGACCGTGCGGGGCAAGGCGGTCGCCTTCATCTACCATCCCAAGCATCATGAAATCGCCAAGGCCGTCGCGGAAGCGGTGCCGCAGGTCAAAAGCCTGATCTGCATGAAAGCCGATGTGATCGAACCGGAACTGGCCCAGGCCGATCGCCGTTTCATCGACATGGACCTGGTCCGGTCCACGGGTCGTGCAGCCCTGGCTGCGGGGGATCGTTCATTTGTCGACGCCGTGATCGATCCGGAAAAGATGTCCTCGCTGCTGTTCACTTCCGGCACGACGGCCATGTCCAAGGGTGTCATGCTCTGCCATCGCAACATCACGCACAATGTATTCGCCGTCATGTCGACGATCAAATTGGAAGCTGGCCAGCGAGCCTTATCGGTCTTGCCGCTGCATCACACCTTTGAGAACACGGTTGGCATGTACATGATGCTCGGCTTTGGTATCAACATCTGCTTCACCGATGGGTTGCGCTACCTCGTCGACAACATGAAGGAATGGAAAATCAACATCATCCTGGCGGTGCCGCTGCTGTTCGAAAACATCTACCACGCGGTGCAGAAAAAGCTCGCCAAGTCGGGCAAGCTGGCTCTGGTCAACAAGCTGCGGGTGGTTACACGGATCTTGCGCAAACTGGGCATCGACGTCCGGCGCAAGCTGTTTCACCAGATCCACGAAGGTGTCGGCGGCGGCCTGTCGCTGTGCGTCAGTGGTGCGGCAGCTATCGACAAGGAGATCACCGCCTTTTTCAATGACATCGGCATCGAATTCTGGGCGGGCTATGGCCTGACCGAGACTTCGCCGGTCATTTCCTGCAACAATTATTTCGTCAATGTTTATGGCAGCGTCGGTAATCCTCTCGCGACGATTGAGGTCGGAATCGATGCCGACAGCGACAACCCGGGTACCATCGGCGAGATCCTTTCGAAGAGCCCCAGCAACATGCTCGGCTATTATGAGAATCCTCAGGCCACTGCTGAAGTGCTCACGTCCGATGGCTGGGTCCGCACGGGCGACATCGGCTATCTCGACAAACAGGGATGCATTTTCATCACCGGCCGGAAAAAGTCGATGATTGTCCTGCCCAATGGCAAAAAAGCCTTCCCGGAAGAGATCGAATTTGTCATCAACCGCATCGTAGGCGTCAAAGAATCGATTGTCTGGGGTGACGAGCTCAACCGTGACACTCTGGACATCTGTGCCAAGATCGTGGTCAGTGATGAACTGCTGCCCGAAGGCCTCGCCGGTGATGTGGAAAAAATCAGCGCCTATCTGGCCGAACAGCTCAAACAGGTCAACAAAGAGATGCCGGTCTACAAGGCTGTGCGCAACTTTGTCTGGACGACCGAGGAGCTGATCAAGACCACCACCCTCAAGGTCAAAAGGCCTGAGGAAAGCAAAAAAATCAAAGCCTGGCTCGAAGACCACCAGACCACCATGCGCACCATGACCGGCCAGCGCATGAGCTAAAAATATCGCCAGTGCCAAAGGCCAAGAATGATGACAGCGTTCACAAAAACTCAAAAGATCCCTTCTGCCTGGCTAAGGCAGAAGGGATCTTTTGCCAATGACAGCAGTGCGCAGCCAGCCCAGCTGGCTGCGCACTGCTGTCTATCACCAGCCCTGACTGGCCACCAGGCTCGAAAGATCCTGGGCCATCTGGGCCCGACTGACACCGAATCCACCGGGCATGTCTTGGTTCGCTGCAATCGCCTGGGCCAGGATCGCTGACCGGAACGGCAGGCTGAGCAGGGCATGCTCCATATGGGCGATCCAGTCGCTGTCGAGCGCATCGGAGTAGAAGCGGACGGCACTGACATGGCCGTGTTCAACTTTGAATCCCAGCCGGACATGGCCCCAGCCCAGGTGTTCATCCAGTTCGGCATCAAAGCGCAAGGTTTCGCCAAAACGCCAGTCCCAGGAGGCGAATTTTTCTTCCAGATGGAGCAGCAGAGGATCCTGGCGATAATCATGATTCGTAGTGTGGATGATTTCCGCCGCACCGGGGATGCTATCTTGAGAATGACCGAAGGTCTCCAGGAAAACCGTCTCCAGCTGGTCCATCCAGAAGGCTATGTCCAGGTCAGG
>SABL01000424.1 GCA_009928985.1 Clostridia bacterium | reverse complement strand
GGGTTCGGGCAGGCGGTGTAATACGGCGGATCGCTCAGGTTCAGGATGTCCTCATCGCTGCCGATGGGAAAGCCTTCGATCTTGCGGAACTCCGGGTCGGCCAAAAACTCGCGGAGCTTTTCCGTGAAGTATTTGCGCCGCTCTTCATCGGAAGGGAATGTCATTCCTAGGCATGATACGGGCGAGTTTTTGGAGTCCAAAGTCTCAGATCCAAAGTCTAAAGTCGGGTGGTCGCTCATTTGTATTTGCTTCCTTTTAATTCTGAACTGCGCAGGTATTTCATGAGCCCCGCAAGCATTCGGTTAATTTGTGTCGCCATGTCTGACAAACGGCTGAACGTCTGCTGGTCGATATAGCCAGCATCCAATGCCACATACAGTTGTGCTCGCACTTCGCCAGATGAACCTTTAGCCAGAGACACAAACTGAAAAAACTCTTTGTCTCCACCACGTTCAAAACCTTCCGCGATGTTGGACATGATCGACACAGATGCTCGTCTGATCTGGTCACGCAACCCAAAGTCTCTGGCAAAGGCACCATCGTTCGAAATGGCATAGATCATCTTCGTCATCTCACGAGCGAGCTGCCATGCCTCGATGTCTTCAAACTTGCTTATTGTTGCCATATCGTTCCTTTGACTTTGGACCTTGGACTCCAGACCATAGACCCGTCATTCCATGACGATCCGCACTTTGGCCGGGTCTTTGCCCTTGGTGAGCTGATCAATGTACTCTTCAAAGCGTTTCTTCATCTCCGCCGGGGTGGCCGGGCCGTCGGTGACCTGCAAGGCCTGTTGCAGCTCCTGCGCATTGACGGTGACCTTGACCAGACCGGAGAGCACTTCCTTCAGGGCGTGAACGAAGTTGCTGTCCAGCGGCACCGGCAGTTCCTTCGACTTGATGAAGGCTTCCAGCGGCTCGCGGTCGTCGATCTTCAGCAGGTCCATGTTGGCCTGGGTGATCGGGTCTTCCAGGTTGGAGATCAACGTTTTGGTCCAGTTTTCCAGCATCCGGTCGAGTTCGTCGTCCAGGGCATTGAGGATGGCGGAGG
>SABL01000423.1 GCA_009928985.1 Clostridia bacterium | reverse complement strand
TGTACCGATCTGCAGGCGTTGTTCATCGACCATGCGGGTCATGGTTGTCAGTGATACCAGCAGGGCAATCAGGAAAAAGAAAACAGGGAAGATGTAGGACAGGAAATCCATGCTCTCAGAGTTTTCGATAAACTGGAAAAATCCCGGGTCCTTGTAGCGGTCCTGGATGGTGTAATCGGGCACCTTGAGGCGGGCCAGCTGGCGCCTGGCATCAGATATCTCTTCTTTGCCCTCAGCAATGTCCTCCTTTGCCCCCGGCAACTTGTCATTGTATGCTGCCAGTCCCTCTTCGTACTCTTTTTCGCCATCGAGCAGATCCTGGTAAGCATCCTCCAGTTCCTGCAGTCCCTTGGCCTGCTCACGTGCCAGCGTTTGGCGTGCCTCCTCAAGATCAAGTAGACCCTGATCGTATTCCGCCTGGCCCTCTTCGAGTTCGGCCCGCGCATCAGCAAGCTCGGCCGTTCCTTCGTCGAGCTTTTTCCTGGCAGCTGCAAGCTCGGCGACCCCCGCCTCATAATCTTCATAGTTCGCATTGAAAAGCACCATCTGGGCATCGAGTTCCACCTGGCCCTGGTCGAGCTGAGCTTGACCAGCATCCAGCTGTGCCTGGGCTGCGAGCAAGATGGATTTGTTTTGCAGCAATGTCAGCAGGGTGGTCAAGTTTGCCTTGGCTTCGACCAGCGCAGCGCTTGTTGCCTTGGCCTGTAGATAGTTCGACAAAAGCGTCAGCTCTGAGTTTATTACAGTGATCTGATCCTCGACCGCCGCAATTTCTGATTCAGCAGCCAGCTTTTCTTCGTCTGTGGCAAGTTCGTCAGCCAGGATCGCTTCGAGTTCAAGCAACTGTTCTTCCAGCAGGTCCTTGTCTGCCGTCAATTTGGCCGCGGCCTGTTCGATCGCCAAATCATCCATCACCAGTGGATCTTCTGACACAGGGACATATCCTGCCGCCACCAGAGCCTGCGCTGCATCCTGCACCACTTGCTCTGCTACCAGGATCTGAACGTCCAATTCCGAAATCTGCCCTTGAACAAGCAGGATCTGGCTGTCGAC
>SABL01000422.1 GCA_009928985.1 Clostridia bacterium | reverse complement strand
GGTCTGGAACTGGGATCGAGCGCTGACCAGTTCGTCGAGAGCCGCCCGGATGTCCTTTTGCTGGATCAGCATCTCCTGGCGTACCGTTTCCATGGCACGAACAGAAAAATCCGTGTAGTTCTTGATGTCGGCCATGGTACCGGTCAGCTGGGTGAGTTCACGATTGACCGGTCCGAGATGGGCCGTGATATCTGCTGCCAGCGCTTTGGAAAAACGCCCGGCCAGTTCGGCCATGCCTTGTTCCTGACGTTCGATCAGGGCGGTGGAAAGGCTGTCGAGCAGATGGGTGGCGTCGCGCAGGGCTGGGGCGACGGTTTCGAATAGCACCTGTTCGACACTGCGTCGGATGCCATTGGCCATGTCACTCTCAGCGAGCCGGGACGCTGTGGCATTGAAAGCGTCGAGCGACTGGACCATTTGATGATCGTAGTGGAAAAAAGACTCGATCAGCTGGGCGATACCGGTCTGCTGGCCAAAAACGGGCACCCGCTGGCCAATGACCTGGCACAGGTCAGCAAGATCCTGGTGCAATGAAGATTCGGTTGAGTGAGCCTGGATCGCCAGCAGCGCTGCGGTGATGATTCCTGTCAGTGCAGGGATCCAGGGCAGGATCGAGGCTAGTTCGAGATCTGCGATCGGCAACTGGAACCGCAGGATCAGGGCGATCAGGGCGGCGGTCAGGCCGATGCTGAGCACGGTCACTGCCGGGCGCAGTTTCAAGGCTGACAGACGCGAGCCGCTGGCGAGCTTCTCCAAAGTCAGTTCCCGCGCCGGATCGGGGAGCCAGCGCTGCTGGTAGAGGACATCCTGGTCCTGCTGCAACCGTTCAAAAGCTAGCTGCAGGGCGGGGTTTTCTGTCTGGGCGAACAAGGCAGCCACGACAGGAATCTGGTCCAGACCAAACGTTGGAATAGCCTGGACTCGGGCGGTCAGGCTGGCAAACAGCTGGTGGAGCTGGCGCCGGGTCTGGTGGTTGATGACGGTGTAAGCCACGCCGGCCAAGACCATCACCAGCGGAACAAAGACGGTGATCAGGGCGTGCAGGATGGGCAGATC